>JBJEXE010000021.1:0-15648 GCA_051885475.1 Alphaproteobacteria bacterium
AAATTTTCTTTGTCTTTACGTTTGGGTTCCAACACTGCAAACTTAAAAATCCGTTTAGCCACCTTTTGATTCAAAATTTTTCGGGTTTTTGGGGATAATTCTTTACTTTCAAAATAATCAGAAAGCAACTCCGCCGTTTTGATGTTTCCCAATACAAATCGTTCAGAAAGTTTGCTGCTCATAACAGAACCCGGACGAGCACGATAAAAATAAAGTTTCTCTTGTAATCTAATCAACTTTTTTGCTTGATAAAAAGCCTGATATAAATACAGAATGTCCTCCCCACCTTGACTAATTTCTGTCTTAAAGTCCAACCCTTTTAAAGTTTCTTTTTTATACAGCTTCCCCCAAATGGCTGCATACGTCTTTAATTGCCCTTGCATATAGGCCTCAAAAGGGTTCTGATATACCTGAAAAGAGGAGGTGAGCTCTCGCCATTCTTTTTTGTCTTCTCCTTGTTGAATTTCACAAGAAACAATATCGGCCTGATTTTCTTTTAACGCGGTCAGCATTTTTTCCAAGAAAGCAGGGGCCAATTCGTCGTCCGAATCCAAAAAACAAATGTAGCGACCAACCGCTTGTTCCAAAGCCTCATTCCTGGCCACAGATACCCCTTGATTTTGTTGTGTAATGATTTTAAAGCGTTTATCCTTTTGGCCGTATTCCGCCAGGATTTTTCCGCATCCATCAGGGCTGCCATCATTGACACAAATTGCTTCCCATTCTTGGAATGTTTGGGCTAACACAGAATCCAAACAGGCGGGTAAATATTTTTCTACCTTATAAACTGGAATAACGAGGGAGATAAAAGGCACTGGATTTACCATATTTTCCCCTTCAATAAATGCACTGTTCTATAAAGGCTTTTAAGGGAAAAATCTCGGATGAGAATGATTTTCCTTTGCTTTAGCTCTTTAAAATTTTGGCAAAAAACTTCTCTCAATTCTTTTTTATCAACCTGTGTGTGATACACTTTATTGATGACCATCTTCATGGATTGATAAATTCTGTATTTTTGGACCAATCGCCAAAGCTTCTTTTTCTTAGGGGTTTGATAATAAGCATATACAAAGTGAATCCCCGTCGTATAATCTTGAATCTTCTTCACCGTAAAGGGACTTCTGACCGTTGATGCGTTGGTGTCATTATAAAAATAAAGCGGAACATCAACCGAAACATAAAACGGAATTTCAGAAAATAAACAAGTATTTAAAGGCCAATCTTCAAATTGAATCCCTTCAATAAATCTCCAATTTTGAAACAACTCTCTTTTAAAAAGTTTATTCCAAGCCGATGAGATGTGTTTGCTTTTCAGCATATCCTTTACGGGGTTTGTATGGCGTTTAAAGGCGATGGAATCAGGTTCTTGGATCAGATGAAAGGCCTGCTTTTTGGAAGCCCTTAAAAAAGAAGTTGAAAGCGTTATGGGGGCTGCCGTTTTTTGGGCGATATTTAAAAGAATTTCAATGGCTTGCGGATGTAATTGATCGTCAGAATCAACAAAGAATAAATACTCACCACTTGCTTTTTCTATCCCCGTATTCCTCGCCCCAGAAAGCCCCTTATTTTGTTGGTGAATCACTTTGATTCTTGCATCCTGTTTCGCATATTCATCACAGATTTGCGGGCATTCATCAGGACTGCCATCATCCACCAAAATAATCTCAATATCCTTAAAGGATTGTTCAATCACAGATCTAACACAATCCCTTAAATACTTCTCTACCCGATAAACCGGAATAATGACCGATACCTTAACCATAAACAAACTCCAATCCATTTTCCCCTTGCATATATAAGGTAACAATATCTTTTTTTGTCAATAAAACTTCGTCTTTATCTACCAGTAATTGAGAGGGGGAAACATTCAAAACTTTTGCAATTTTATATAAGGTCTTTAAAGTGGTTCCAACTTTACCTTCTTCTATTAAAACATAAGTGATGGTCGCCATAGAAAGATTCTCGGCCACCTGTTTTTGAGTCAGAGATTGACGCTTACGACAATCCCGTAAATTCACTCCGACACGCTTTAAAAAAGAGGCGTTTTCATCAATATTTTCAGATGATTTCATTTTTTCAAACCTTTTCGTAAAAAGTATACTTTTTCTTAATTTGTTTATACCTTAAAATATCAATATAGTCAAGAATAAATATTCTTTAAAAAAGAAGCTATGTCTGAAAATAGAAAATTGGCGCAAAAATGAGAGCGCTTCAAGCGGGGAATAGAGATTCTTTTGGCAGATAAAAATAGTTTTGCCTTTATTTAAAACAAAAATTTTGTTCCCCCTTGCGATTTGGGATAAAATAAGATAGTATGCCTTTTTGATAAAAGGAGGACTTATGAAAAACAGATTTATTTTTTTGATGACAATGCTTTTAACAGTGCCTGCTTTGGCCGGCAATACAGAGCTTTATTCTTTCACAAAGGCCAAAAAGTTGCTGACACATGTGGTCTATGCTGGACATAATGAAACGTTTTACTGCAAAGGGCATTTTGATTTAAAGAACAATATTCTTTTGCCGGAAGGGTTTCAAACACCCACGCACGAAAAAAGAGCTTATAAGTTAGAGTGGGAGCATGCTGTACCAGCCGAAAACTTTGGCAGAGCTTTTGCCGAATGGAGAGAGGGACATCCCGGCTGCGTGGATTCAAAGGGAAAATCCTTTAAAGGGCGCAAGTGTGCCGAAAAGATGAATAAAGATTTTCAGTTGATGCAGGCAGATATGTATAACCTGTACCCGGCCATCGGCGCTGTCAATGCCATTCGCAGTAATTTTAATTATACCGAATTACCAAATGTGCCAGCCACTTTTGGCAGCTGTCCCATGAAAATTGACGGCAAAAAGGCCGAACCACCTGAATATACAAAAGGCCCCATTGCACGGACTTATTTTTATTTTGAAGAAGAATATCCCGCCTATCGCATGAGCGAAGCCACAAAAAAAATGATGCAAGCTTGGGACAAAACCCATCCGGTGGAGGCGTGGGAATGTGAACGTGCCAGACGCATTGAACAATTGCAAGGCAACCCCAATCGTTTTGTGAAAGAGGCTTGCGAAAAAGCAGGTCTGTCAAAAGGAAAAGAAAATGCCTTATGAAGTAAAAAAAATATCCACGGTCTGTTTAATTGAACAAGAGGGAAAATACCTGTTCGTAAAACGTGCCCACACGGGGATGGCAGACGGTTTTTATATGTTGCCGGGCGGCCACGTAGAACAAGGGGAATCCGTTTTACACGCAACGGCCCGTGAGCTGAAAGAAGAATTGGGAATTGTTGTTCAAGAAGAAGATTTAGAATTTAAATTGGTGGAACCCATTCAAACCCATATTACGTTCTTTTTTAAAGTCAAAAAATACACGGGAACACCGCGCAATATGGAACCGGAAAAACACGATGAAGTTGTTTTTCTGTCCCCAGATGCCCCCAAAATTCACCCTTTTTCCAAACGCGAGTTAACACTCATCAATCAGGGTGTTTCTTTTCTGGCCAATGACGCTTTTCATTTATAGGAGACAAAATGAAAAAAGAGTTGATTCCGATGGCGATTTGTTATGATTTTGATGGCACATTATCCCCTGGGAATATGCAAGAATATGGTTGGATGAAAGCGCTTCATATCAAAAATCCGAAAGAATTTTGGAAAAAGGCGGCCCTTTTGGGCGAAGCACAGGGCGCCGATGAAGTCGCTGCCTATATGTATCAAATGATGCGTGAGGCAAAAAAACACAATCAACCGATTCATCGCGAAACCTTGAAGGCGACCGGCAAAAATATCGCCCTTTTTAAAGGCGTGCCCACTTGGTTCAATCGTATCAATCAATATGCCCAAAAACAAGGTATCCAATTAAAACATTACATTATTTCTTCAGGCCTGAAAGAAATCGTTTTAGGCACCCCGATTGCCAAAAATTTCACCGAAATTTTTGCGTCCTCTTTTATGTATGATGAAAACGGCAATGCCATTTGGCCGGCTGTGGTTTTAAATTATACCTCCAAAACTCAATTTATTTTCCGTATCAATAAAGGCTGCGAAGATATTTGCGATAAAAAAGGAGTCAACGCTTATATGCCCACCAAAGACCGGGCCGTTCCTTTTGCTCATATGATTTATGTGGGCGACGGTGATACAGACATTCCCTGTATGCAAATTATCCGACGCCACAACGGCCACGCCATTGCTGTTTATAATCCCGATAAAAAAGGGGCCCGTCAAAAGGTGACACATTTAATGACGGACCGGCGCGTCAATATGATTGCCCCCGGAGATTACCGTTCGGGCAGTGTCTTGGACAAATACATCAAAGCCATTATTGATAAAATCAAAGCAGTAAATGCCTTACAAGAATTGGAAAAATAGCTTTCCTTGACTTTTGGGGCTTTTTAAAGTATAATAAAGGCTATGCAAAAACCTGAATTATTAGCACCTGCAGGCGATTTAGAAGCCGGATATGCTGCCCTTTATTATGGGGCAGATGCTGTTTATTTGGGCTTGAAAGCCTTTTCGGCCCGTGCCGGCGCCATCAATTTTTCCCCCGCAGAATTAAACGAATTGACTGCCTATGCACACCATTTAAAACGCAAAGTTTATGTAACCATCAACACATTGGTGCAGGAAAAAGAACTGCCGGATTTATTGGCCACATTGGATGTGTGCTCCGCCTGTCAGGTAGACGGGATTATTTTACAAGATTTAGGGGTAGCCAGAATTATCAAACAAAGCTATCCCGAATTGGCCCTGCATGCCAGCACACAAATGGCCGTCCATAACAAAGAAGGCGCTTTGTTTTTACAAAAAGCCGGATTTTCCCGCATTGTTTTGGCGCGTGAATTAAGCCTGTCCGAAATAAAAGAAATTGCCGAAATCCCGGGGTTGGAAACAGAAGTTTTTATTCATGGGGCGCTTTGTTATTGTTATAGCGGGCTATGTCTTTTTTCGTCATTAGAACAAGGACGCAGTGCCAATCGCGGGAAATGCGCTTATCCGTGTCGCGCTTTGTTTAAGCGGGGGGAAAAGGCGGCGCACTTTTTTTCAATGAAGGATATGGCCTTACAAGAAGAAGTGTTAAAGCTGCCGGTAACCTCGCTTAAAATTGAAGGACGCAAGAAAAAAGCCCTGTATGTGGCGGCCGTTACCGATTATTATCGGCGAATTTTGGATCAAAAAAAAGCAGATCCCGTGCGGGCTGAAAACATTCGCCAAATTTTTTCGCGGCCTTGGACAAAATTCCGCTTACATGGTAAAAATATTCAAGTGGTAGACAATGATTTTGTGGGCCATCGGGGATTGGAAATCGGGCAAGTGGAAAAGGTGTATCATAATATTTTGGTTTTGACACCCAATCATGATGTGGCGCGTTTTGACGGCATTCAAATTGATGCACCGGGCTTTGAAAAACCCTTTGGATTTTCGGTGCAGGAAATGCGTGTGAAAGGCAAAAATGTTTTTGAAGCAAAAGCCGGAGAACAGGTGGAAATAAAGCTTCCCCCAAAAGCACCTTTTATTGAAGCCGGACAGGCCGTTTATTTGGCTTCCTCCAGCCGAGTCAAAGGAACCTATAAATTCACTGAGCCCAAACCGGGAGAATACAAAATCCGGACACCTTTATCAGTTGAAATTGAATTGACTGCCCAAAAAATAACAGCCCGTGCCGGCAAGGCCGAAGTACAAATGGCCGGTGATTTCACGCCGGCGCAAAACCCAACCAAAATGAATGAAGCCGTCAAAGCCGCCTTTTTAAAATTTAAGGAAACTGATTTTTTACCCGATATCACAATTCAAAACACACCGCCCGTTTTTGTACCGATGTCCACTTTGAATCAGCTGCGGCGTGAGCTTTATGGAAAAATTGAAATTTTGGGTAAAAAAGGGGAATTGCCCCACGTGGAGTCGCGCCCCCTTTCATCAGCCCCTAAATGGATTTTAAAAACAGATGATATAAACAAAATAAAGGGAGTGAATTTCACCGATTTTGAAGAAATCATTTTGGTTTTATCAGAAGACTTTGACTTGAATGGCCTGACAGATTTGCCAAAGGAAAAAACACGCCTTGCCCTGCCCGCATGGTGCTTTAACCCTTTTCACTTAAAAGAAAAGGTGCAACAAGCTTTGGACTTGGGCTATACCCGTTTTGAAATCGGGAATGTATGGGGGCTAGAGGTTCTGCCAAAAACAGTTGATATCACGGCGGATTCTTGCCTTTATACAATGAACAGTCAAAGCATTCAACAAGCAAAAGAATGGGGGATTAAACGCATTACCTTATCCCAGGAAGATACGTTGGATAATTTGAAAATGGTATCGGAAAAAGCAGCCCTTCCCAGCGTTTTAACACTTTATCAAGATGTTCCTTTATTTCAAAGTGCCAATTGTTTGACACGCCATTGTGCGGTGTGCCAGAAAAAGGAATGCCGGATGCGGCTGACCAAAGGAGGGCAGATTTATCACGTATGGACCAAAAATTGTCAGACAACTGTTTTTAACGACAAGCCTTTTTATATAGCCAAAGACCGCGAAAAAGTGGCCGCTGATTTTTACCGAATTGATTTTGTCAATCGCCTTTATCGTCCGGAAGAAGTAAAAAGTATTATCGCAAAGGTAAAGGCAGGCGAAAATATCCCTTCTTCAACCGGTAATTTGAAAAAAGAAATTTAAGAGTTTCAAACACTGAAACTTAAAATTGGCCGATAGCGCGATACAGGTTGGCCTTTGCAATTAAAACTTCGTAAAAGGAAGTGGCAACGCCTTGACGAGCAGAAGCAAGTTCCGCTTGCGCCGTCAGCAAATTTAAGATGCTTTCTTTACCGGCTTGATAAGATTTAAACGACACACGCTCACTTTCTTTGGCACTTTTTAAAACCTCTTGATTGACTTGATAAGAAGCAACGGCCGTTTGATAATCGTGATAAGCATTAAAGACTTCCTTTTTAACCGAGTCTTGTGTTTCCACTGTGGTTTGTTGCGCCTGCGCATATTGATATTTGGCTTTGGCGATATTATAGGTGGTTTGAAAACCGCTGAAAAGCGGCACGGACAAAGAAAGTCCAGCCGTTCCCGTCGCATGATAAGATTTATCCCCGCTCCAATAATCATTATAACCGGCTGACGCATTCGCCGACAAAGAAGGATAATGACCGGCTTTGGCAATATCAATTCCGTATTTGGCCGCCTCTTCTTGACGGACAATGCTCTTGAGTTCCGGACGTAATTTCAGCGCTTCTTCCATCATTTCCTGAACATTCATTTGGATTGAAAGCGCCGTAATATCTTTATCTTTGGGCGGTAAAGTCAATTTAAATTCAGTATCCGTGGGCAAATTCAACAATGTTGCCAACGTGGCCCCCGATTTTTTTAAAGTATTTTTGGCTTCAATCACAGCCAACTCTGATTTTTTATAGGTCGTTTGAGCCAATAATTTGTCGCTTAAAGCCGTCATTCCCAACTTATACCGTTTCGCAGTTTCTTCATAGGATTTTTGATAAGATTTCATCGTCTCTTGCGTACTTTTTAAAACCTCTTCATTAGACAGATAATCAAAATACGCCTGATTGATGGCAAGCACCGTATCTTTTAAATGAGCGCTATACGTAAAAGAGTCCGAGTCCAAATAAGCCTGCATTTGGTCGGTAGTAGCCCCCCGCGCGCCAAAATCGTAAATCAACCACTTTAAACCGATATTGCCGGCATAAGGAGAGGTCGTTTCTTTTTGTTCTCCCTTTATTTTGACGGTGGACTTGCTGGCACTGCCTGTGGCATCAACGGTGGGCAAGTAAGCGGATTTTACTTCCCCCAAAGCAGCCTCTTGTGCCTTCACCGACATATAATCGCGGTTCAGCGCCGGATTATTACAAATCCCCACCTGAATCAAAGTCGGCAAATCCAATTCCTTCGTCACATCTGCATCAATACAATTTTGAGGAGCATTTTGCGTATAAACCGAAAACGGATCCAACGCCCAAACGGGACAGACCGTCATCACCAAAGCGAACGTCAAAAGTTTCAATTTCATCTTTCCCTCTTTTCTTTTATTTTAAAATAAATTTTTTTCCTTTGCAAGAAAAATTTTACCCCCAAATAGACTTTGGATGACTTGCCTTTATATTCTTTTAAGCTTATGTAAAATTCAGATAGCAAGAAAAAAGGAGGAAAAAATGCAAAAAAAACAATCCAAGTGTTCAACCGAACAAAAACATAAAATGGTGGAATTAAAAGCCTATGAGCTGTGGCAAAAAGCCGGTTCCCCGATGGGGCGCGATCAGGAATTTTGGTACACCGCCGAAGTCATCATCAAAAATCCCGAAAAAAGAAAAGCAAAGTGTTAAAAAATTCTGTTTTAATTTTAAGCCTCGTTCAAGAGGCTTTTTTATTTTACTTTTTCCATTTGCTTTTTGACACGTTGAATTTCTTTAAAAAGTTTTCCAGGTGAGCGCACTGATCCGACAAAAGACATCTGATTCGGGCGCACTGCTTTATCCTTTACCATCTGTTTCATAAACTTTAAAAAACCGTCCCAATAATGATTGTAATTCAAAAAAATCACGGGAACAGCCGGCCATTCGCCAATTTTAAAACGCACCCCGAAAGTGCCGATTTCATCCAAAGTCCCCCAACCACCGGGTGCCACCAAAATGACATCTGCCCGTGTTACCATAATTTTTTTGCGTTCATCCAACGTTTCAACCAACTTCAATTCCCCCCGTTTAAAAATTTTGGGATCTGCACATTGGCGTTTTAATAAAACAGGAATGGTAACCCCTAACACTTTGCCCCCTGCACTACGGACTCCGCTGTAGGCTGCCCCCATCATCCCAACATCACCGACGCCATAAATCAAGGTATAGCCTTTTTGGGCAATCATTTGACCGGTTTTATAAACCTTGGAATAACAATCAACGGCGATATCATAATTAGAGCTGCCAAAAATCGCCATTGCCGGCGTGTGTGTTTTTTTCATGTTTTCCCCCTGTTATTCTTTGACAATGTAGGTTTCGGGATAACTGGCCCCCTTGGGTGCTTGCGGCTTGGAAATCCGGCCGCATCCCGTCAGCGTCAAAAATAAAAGCAACATACAAAATATCTTGGTCATAGGGACAGTGTAAAAGCATTACACACAAATGTCAAGCGTTATTTTCAGCCTTTACTTTTCCCTGTTTTTATGGTATAATGCCTCTTATTTTTATGAAGAAAAAAGGATAGAAAATGAGTCAAAATATACGCAACGTTGCCATTATTGCCCACGTGGACCACGGTAAAACCACTTTTGTGGATGCTTTTTTAAAACAATCCGGCACTTTCAGAGATAACCAACAAGTCGCCACTTGTGCAATGGATTCGGGCGATTTGGAAAGAGAACGCGGCATCACCATTTTTGCCAAATGCACTTCCGTTGAATGGCACGGCACACGCATCAACATTGTGGACACCCCGGGACACGCTGATTTCGGTGGAGAAGTGGAGCGTATTTTGTCCATGGTGGATGGCGTGATTGTGTTGGTAGATGCGGCAGAAGGGCCCCTTCCCCAAACGAAATTCGTGGTTGGAAAGGCTTTAAAGTTGGGTTTAAGACCCATCGTTGTCATCAATAAAGTGGATCGCGCCGATGCCCGTCCGATGGAAGTCAATAATGAGGTTTTTGATTTATTTGCCAACTTGGGTGCCACGGATGAACAGCTGGATTACCCCATTTTATTTGCCTCGGGTCGTGAAGGCTGGGCTGTGGAAAATTTAAATGATGAACGCATCAATATTGAACCGTTGTTCCGTAAGATTATTGAACATGTCCCAGCGCCGGTTGTGGAAACAGACGGCCCCTTTAAAATGCTGATTACCACTTTGCACATGGACCCGTTTGTCGGGCGTGTGTTGACGGGCAGAATTACTTCCGGCAGTGTCAAAACAAATCAGATGATTAAGGCCTTATCGCGCGATGGAAAAGTTGTTGAAACAGCACGCGTGAGCCGGATTTTGGCTTTCAGAGGCTTGAAACATCAGGCCATTGAAGAAGGTTTGGCCGGTGATATTGTCAGTATTTCAGGTTTTGAAAAAGCCACCGTGGCAGATACATTGTGCGATCAAAGCGTGATGGAAGCCATTCAAGCACAACTCATTGACCCGCCAACATTAGCAATGACTTTTTCCATCAATACTTCGCCTTTGGCCGGACGCGATGGCGACAAAGTAACGTCCCGTATGATTTGGGATCGTTTGGAAAAAGAAGCAGAAGGAAATGTAGCTTTAAAAATTTCCAGAACAAATACAACCGATGCCTTTGAAGTCGCGGGCCGTGGTGAATTACAACTGGGGATTTTGATTGAAACGATGCGTCGGGAAGGCTATGAACTGTCCGTTTCCCGTCCCCGTGTTTTGTTCAAAGAAGAAAACGGGCAAAAAATGGAACCGATGGAAGAAGTGGTCGTGGATGTGGATGATAACTATTCCGGCGTGGTTGTTCAAAAAATGAGTGAACGCAAAGCTGAAATGGTGGAAATGAGCCCTTCGGGACAAGGTAAAACACGTCTGATTTTCCATGCGCCTTCACGCGGACTGATCGGCTATCACAGTGAATTTTTAACAGACACCTGCGGAACGGGCGTGATGAACCGGATTTTCTTGGAATACACCCCCTATAAAGGTGAGATTCAAACGCGCCATAACGGCGTATTGATTTCCATTGAAAGTGGAAAATCCGTGGCCTATGCGTTGTGGTATATTCAAGAACGCGGTCCCTTGTTTATCGGTGCCGGCGTGGATGTATATCCCGGCATGATTATCGGTGCAAATGCCAAAATGGGCGATATTGAAGTGAACCCCATAAAAGGCAAAAAGCTGACCAATATGCGCGCAGCCGGAAAAGATGAAGCCGTTACCTTGATTCCGCCGACACAAATGCCCTTGGAAGCCGCGTTATCCTATATTGCCGATGACGAGTTGGTGGAAGTAACACCCAAACACATTCGCTTGCGCAAAAAATATCTGGATGCCAACGAACGCCGGAAATTTGAACGCGGAAGGTTATAAAAAAAGAAGGGGGAAAATGACTTCTGTTTTATCCAAATTAAAAAAAATGTGCGTCAATAAAGCTGTGTGGCCTTTTTTAGGCTTGGGATTGGCCAGTCAGGCCCCCGTCAATTTAATCGGAGGCACCTTAAAATACTGGTTCCGCACGGAAGGCGTAGATTTGGGACAGATCGGTTTATTTGGTTTGGTTTTAATCCCCTACACTTTAAAATTTTTATGGGCCCCTTTTATTGACCGAATCAACTTGCCTTTTGCCACCCGCTTCGGACGCAAAAAAATGTGGGGACTTTTGATTCAACTAGTGTTGATGTTCTGTTTATTTTTACTGTCGCTTTCCAATCCGGTCCATAATTTAACAGGGGTCTTTGCTGTCTGCTTGATGATTGCCTTTGCTTCGGCTACCCAAGACATTGTGATTGATGCGTTAAGAATTGACACCCTTTCAGGGGATGAATTAAAAGAAGGAACATCCGCTTATCAATTAGGCGCCCGTATCGGTATGTTAGGGGCCGTCGCCGGAATGATTTTTTTGTCCGCTTATGTGTCATGGAAAACCGCTTATCAAATTTCCATTCTTGCCATTCTTTTGGGCTTTGCGTCGCTTTGTTTTGTGCGCGAAAAAAAAGCCGAAATCAAGCCTGTCAATTTCCAAGAACTGGTGATTGCGCCCTTCAAAGACTTTGTTTTGCGCCACAGACATTTTGGCCTGTTATGCTTGTTCGTGGTCAGTTATAAATTATGCAACGGTGTTTTAGGGCCGATGGCGTATCCGTTTTATTACGACATTGGTTTTACGGCCGAACAAATTTCCATTGTTTCCGGCACATTTGGTGTCTTTATCACGATGTTGGGCGTCGTGTTGGGAGGCCTCATTATGTTAAAATATGACTATCGTTTTTTGCTTTTCCGATTGGGATTCATTGAAATTTTTACCTCTTTTGCTTTTGCGGAATTGGCTTTAGCAGGACCCAATTTACCCCTTTTCTTTGCCGTCATTTTATTTGATAATATCTTGGCTGGCATGGGTGGTGCCGTGTGGGTGGCTTATTTATCCACCCTTTGCAACCGTCAATTTTCGGGCACACAATACGCTTTTTTGACGGCCCTCAATATGATTCCTTTATCCATTATTGCCAGTTCCGGAGGCTTTTGGGCCCAATATTTAGGATGGCCGATGTTCTTTGTTTTCACCGGGCTTTTAATGATTCCGGCGTTGGGTATCTTAAAATACTGCCCTCAATTATTTAGTGAAAAAGAATGCAAGTAAAATATATCGTCTATTACAAAAAAAATAATCCTGTGCCCCAAGTAGATATTTGGAAAACAACAGGCGAAAGGCTTCATTCGGTTTATGTACACGAAATGGGGATAAGCCCCAAAGATATTTCTTCCGAAGGCTATTTATATTTCAATCCCTTTTTGAAAAAATGGGCCTTGGAACATTATCAAATGGATGACGGCATTCCCGCCAAAACATTAAAAGAATGGGCCAAAAAAAGACGTGTGGAAAAAAGGGACCGATTATTGGTAAGACGCCAAATTTACCAAACGGATTTTTTAAAAGACCCTTCCTTAAAAGAAGAAACGTGGAAAGATAAAAAAAAGATGAGAGCTCTTTTGTTGCGCGCTTTATTCATCCAAAACGATTAAATCATCTTCCTCGCCCACATTCAAAACACGCAAGGCTTCTTCTTGGACCAAATCAGGGGCACCGTTTTTAAGGGCTTCTACTTTTTTTTGCAAAAGCACTTTTTCTTTGGCAACCCTTTCGGCCACTTGCGTTTCTTGGCTGTATTCCTGATGGATTTGCTCTAACCTTAAAAGACCACGATTACCATAGATACCGTGGTAAATAAAGTAAGCCGTAATTAAAAGGGATACCAAGGGAATCAATTTAAAAAAATGGTTCATACGTTTGCCCCTGTTTCACCCTGCATTTCACTTGTATAAACGGTGGCTTGATTACGACCGTTTTCTTTGGAATGATAAAGGGCAATGTCAGCTTCTTTTGTCATAGCGGCAATATCCCCATTTTGGCTGTTGGTAATGCCCAAGCTGATGGTCACAGGAACTTGCGTATCACCCGCCATAATGACTGCCTGCTCAACGGACGAACGGATTCTTTCAGCCGCAATTTTGGCCCCTTCCACATCCGTATTGCTGAGGAAAACAATAAATTCTTCCCCCCCGTAGCGCGCAATAATATCCGAATCCCGATGCGCTTGATTCAAAATATCCGCAACACGTTTTAAAACCACGTCCCCCATATCGTGCCCAAAGGTATCATTCACATGCTTAAAGTGGTCAATATCCAACATCATCATGGAATAGGGAATTTTTTGACGCACACAGTTGGCCAGTGCTACGTTTGTCATGGCTTCAAACTGACGCCGATTAAACAGGCCCGTCAAGGTATCAGTAGAGGCCTCTTTAAAGAGTTTTTCTTCCGTTTTCTTTTCCTTTGTAATATCTTGCAAATTCATATAAAGCGCCAATTCACCGCCCCATTCTACAACTCTGGACGAAATATTGAGCCATATCGTGTCGCCGGTTTTGGGGGATTTCATTTGGACCGAAAAATGATCCACAATTTTATTTTGGCGCGTTTGAGCAATCAATTCATCCCGCTTGGTAGCATCCATAAAATAATCCGTTAAATGAAATTGCGAAATTTCCTCAGGGGAAACCTTCAAAACTTCCCGCGCCACAGGATTGATATACAAAACCGAATCATCCAACAATTTTGAAACCAAAATCGGAAACGGCGCAATATCCCAAAACAAAGTCTGACGTTGTTTTTCCTTTAAAAGATCACCTTCCAAAGCCAAACAAGTGGATTCCATAAATTTGATTTGTGCCATCAATACGGCAACCGAAACCCCAACAAAAACCAAAACAGGCAACCACCCCGTTCCCGAAATAAAATTAAACTCACGCGCAATGTAGTAAAAGGCCAAAATAAAAAAGGCATCTCCCACCCGATCAAACAAGGATGTTTTCCCCACATTATGAAGTAAATGAAAGGAAAATCCAACAACAATCCAACATAAGGACAACATCAGGTAACTCAGATTGAAGTCAGGAAAATACATTTGAAAGACGTGAATAAAAATCACCTGAAACACAAAAAACAAAAAAGTACAAAAAAGAAGCTGAGAGATCCCCAAAGCACTGACCAACAAACTGCCCCAAAAAAAGGAACAACCCAAACTGACCGTTACACCCCGAATAATATTATAGCCTTTGGGGGAAATCAAAAAATTGGGATTCAAAACCACTAATGCTGGCAAAAGAACCAACAAAAGCATACCAAAAGCCAAAACATAACATCCCGTTGAAATTAAATGAAAACGCCGTTTTTGGGTGGAACGGATAAAAAACATTCCAAAACACAGCCCCATAATCAAATACCCGATGCTTTCCAAGCCGTATTGATTAAACCCTTGAACAATAATTGAGGTCATTTCTTCTAACATCTTTACTCCTTTCGTTTCAGTTTAGCAAAAATTTTTTAAAAATCAACGAAAAAAAGATTTTTTTCCCATTGCGAAATATGATTTTATGACCCATATAAAAACCAGCAAATGAAAAAATGCGTGAAATTTAACCAAAAAGGAGATAAAAAATGAGTAAGATTTTAGGGATTGACTTGGGAACCACCAATTCTTGTATGTGTATTATGGACGGCAAAGATGCCAAAGTTTTGGAAAACCGCGAAGGGGCCAGAACGACTCCTTCCGTTGTCGCTTTTACCGGTAAAGGAGAACGCTTGGTCGGGCAAGTGGCCAAACGTCAAGCCGTCACAAATCCCACGGGAACATTGTATTCCATCAAACGTTTAATCGGTCGGCGCTTCAACGATAAAATGGTGGAAAAAGACAAAGGAATGGTGCCTTATCATATCGTTTCCGGTGAAAACGGAGATGCTTGGGTAGAAGTGGAAGGCAAAAAATATGCCCCCAGTCAAATTTCTGCTTATGTATTGCAAAAATTAAAAGAAGATGCCGAAAGTTATTTGGGCGAAAAAGTGACTCAAGCCATTATCACAGTGCCGGCTTACTTTGACGATTCTCAACGTCAAGCCACAAAAGATGCCGGAAAAATTGCCGGTTTGGAAGTATTGCGTATTATCAATGAACCGACAGCAGCTGCCTTGGCTTACGGCATGGATCAGAAAAAATCAGGGATGATTGCCGTTTACGATTTGGGCGGCGGTACCTTTGACGTGTCCATTTTGGAAATCGGCGACGGGGTGTTTGAAGTCAAATCCACCAACGGGGATACTTTCTTGGGCGGGGAAGACTTTGATGCACGCGTTGTGGATTATATGGCCGAAGAATTCAAAAAAGAAAACGGTATTGATTTACGTCAAGACCGGATGGCTTTGCAACGCCTGAAAGAAGCCGCCGAAAAAGCAAAAATTGAATTGTCAACGGCAACAACAACAGATGTCAATTTGCCTTTTATTACGGCAGATGCCACAGGGCCAAAACATTTGAACATTTCTTTGACCCGTGCCAAATTGGAAAGTTTGGTGGAAGATTTGCTGGAACGCACTAAAAAGCCGATGGAAAATGCTTTGAAGGATGCAGGATTGAGCAAAAACCAAATTGATGAAGTCATTTTGGTGGG
>JBJEXE010000022.1:0-14626 GCA_051885475.1 Alphaproteobacteria bacterium
TCCCCGTTGTTGTTGAATGGCAAGAGCTGCATCCGCATCCACATCCGTAATATCATCTTGACGCAAGGTATAACGAGCCGTATGACGCAAATTTTCGGTATAGTTCCAACCAAAACGAATCGTGGCCCCATTGGTTTCATATTCATAAGAAGAGGAATCTGAATTATCACGCGTTGTGCGGAAGACATCTACTCCGGCCGTCAAATCATAATCCAAAAAGTAAGGAGCCGTCAGTCCCACCGTATATTGGGTTTCCTTTTGCCCCAGCATCACATTCAAGTTGGCAATATTACCTGTTCCCAAAAGGTTGCGTTCCACAATGCCTGTTTCAAACATCATTCCATCATAGGAAGACCAACCAATACCGATATTAAAGGCCCCCGTTGATTTTTCCGCCACAGACATATCCACATCCAGCAAAGAAGGATTTGTCGGAAGAGGAGAGGTTTGCAAATCCACCTGAGAGAAATAATCCAAATCACTGACGCGTTGTTTGGAACGACGCAGTTGAGAGGCATTATAAGCATCCCCTTCTTTGATTCGGAATTCGCGGCGAATCACTTTATCTTTCGTTCTGGAATTACCAACAATGTTAATCCGGCGAACAAAGACTTTATCGCCTTCCAAAACACGGAAAATCAAGGTAGCCGTCCCGTCCTTTTCATTTTTCAAAATATCCGGTGTGACATTCACAAAAGCATATCCGGCATTGACCAGTTTGTCCGTCATAGCGTCCACGGATTTTTCCACCAAATCCACATCAACAACATCACCGGATTCAAGTAAAATTTCCTGTTTTAAATCCAGTTCTTTATTAAATTCGGGCAAACTGACTTGAATATCCACCTCTTTAACACGGTACTGTTGACCTTCGTCCACTTGAACGGTTAAAATAAAGCCTTCTTTATCGGGCGTCAATTCGGCCATCGCCCGCACCACGCGCATATCCCAATAACCGTTTTGCAAATAAAAGCGACGAATGAGTTCCTGATCATAATTAAAGCGATCCGGATCATAGGTATCTGTGGAAGACAGAAAACGATACCAGGCTTTTTCCTGCGTCATCATTTGATCTTGTAAAGCAGAAGTGGAATAGGCCGAATTCCCCACAAAATTGATTTCCTTGACATAAGCTTTTTCGCCTTCTTTAATTTCAAAAACAACATCCACACGATTTTGATCTTGTTTAATGATTTTGGGTTCAACCGAGGCAGCAAAACGCCCGTGACGTTTATAAACTTCCACCAAACGTGCAGCATCTTTTTCCAGTTTGCGTTTGGTATAAACATCCCGCGGCTTCAGCATCACTTCCGTTTTCAAAGCATCGTCATCCAAGGCTTTATTGCCTTCAAAATAAACTTCGTGTACAATCGGATTTTCTTGCACTTTAATGGTGGCAACGCCGTCTTTCATATCCACTTGAACATCTGAAAATAAGCCGGTGGCAAATAAAGTTTTCGTGGCGTTATCCAAGTTTTCCTCAGAAACATCTTGCCCTTTTTTCAGGCGCAGGTAGTTCATCACCGTTGAATTTTCAATCCGGCGTGTTCCCGAAATGCGAATATCCCGCAATGTTTCTGCTTCTGCCGATAAACTCATCAACGCAAATAACGCAAGTCCATATTTTAATTTTTTCATCCCATTATCCTTTCCCAAATACGCGGTACATCCAACACAAGAGAGTAAGCAAAAATCAGCATCAAAACACCGAAGCCTCCCCACACAAAAGCATTTTCAATTTTTTCCGGAATCGGCCGGCGGAAAATTGCTTCCAACGCATAAAAAAACAAATGCCCTCCATCCAAAACAGGTATCGGCAACAAATTCATCAACCCAATGGCAATGGAAACATACGCAATGAAAGTCAATAAACTGATAAGACCACCTTGCAGCGCATCCCCGGAGGCTTCAGCAATGCCCAAAGGTCCCCGTAAATCCCGTGCTTTTCTTTGACCCGTTAAAACTTGGCCCAAATACTTTAAGCTGTCGCGCGATGTCGTCCAAAGCATCTGACCGGCTTCACCCACGGCCCCCAAAAAGGAAAGACGAGCCCCCTTTGTAAACGTGGAAGAAGCGGCAGTAACCCCCAATAAAGCAGGACCATTTTCTGTTTCTTGTAATGGTCCCACCTGCACTGTCAATTCTGTGCCGGCCCGATCCAAGGTAATCGTCAATTCTTTGGCGTAATCGTTGAGCTGAATAGAACGACGAATATCCGTAAAAGAATTGATTTGCTGACCGTTTACGGATAAAATTTTATCCCCGGCCAAAAGACCCGCTTTTTGGGCCGCTGAATCTGGCATCACTTCGCCAATAACGGGGGGAATGGTCAATGTTCCGAAAGCATAAAAAAGCCCCGTCAAAAGCAAAAAAGCAAGCACATAGTTCATGGCTGGACCCGCAAAAATAATCAAGGCCCGTTTCCAAAGTTTTTGACCCAAAAAGGTTTTATTCAAATCCTCGGGTGCTACGTGAGCTGTGGACTTTTGAGCACTGGCCGCATCTTCATCCCCCAGCATTTTAACATATCCCCCCAAAGGAATAGCACACACTTTCCAACGCGTTCCCTTTTTATCCACACGTCCCCAAAGTTCCGGACCAAATCCCAAAGAAAAATCAGTTACTTTGACACCGCAGCGACGCGCCGCAAAAAAATGCCCCCCTTCATGAACAATCACCACCAAGGACAAAACAACAACAAAAGCAAACAAATAGGTCAATGTCGTTATCATGAAAACAACATCCCTTCATTGATTAAATGGACAATCAGGGCCGTCATACCGGCGGCAAAAATCAATCCGTCCACACGGTCAAATAAGCCACCGTGCCCTGGAATTAAATCAGAAGAATCTTTGAGCTCTAAACGACGCTTGATAAAAGATTCAAATAAATCCCCGACTTGAGAAACAACCGCCAAAGCACCGGCTGAAAAAACCAACAGGCGTGTTGTATGATGAATGGGTAAAGTTACATAATCATACGCTTTTAAAAACAATGCAAAGACGTAGGCCACAAGCATCGCAAAACCAATGGCGCCCAATAAACCTGCCCACGTTTTTTTAGGACTGATAGCCGGACATAATTTGGGTCCCCCCACCGTTTTACCCACGATATAGCCGCCAATGTCCGTTGCCCACACAACAAAAACCAACCATAAAACCAATGTTCTGGCATCATCTCCGTTCGTATAGTACAAAGAAGAAAGCGCCAAAATTGGCAAACAAATATACGCCGTTCCCAAAGAAAAAGCCAACTGACCTTTACTTTTCCAAAAAGCAAGAGTCGTTCCCATCAAAATAACCCACAAAGCAAAGGCCGGATTATCTTCACTGACAAAAGCCGTCAGCATCGCCGCAATCGTTATCCAAAGACCTGCTGTTGTGCGGTCTTTATGAAACATTTTATCCCATTCCCAAGCCAGTCCTGCCCCCAAAAGAGCCAGAAAAATCTTGAACAAAGGAACCCCATATACATCATAAACAGCTTTGCCATACCAAATAACGGCCAACACCATCGGTGCCAACAAAACAGAAGAAAAAATACGGATTAAAATATTTGAGTGCATAAAACATCCTTTCTTTAATTTAAAACACTATGGCAAATTTTGAGCGCGCTGTCAAGAATTGTTTTATAAAAAGAACAAAATTGACTTTTAAAGCAAAAACTAGGATTATCGGCAAATCAAATCAGGGTAAAGTTTTTGGATGGGAGCCAGGGCTTCAGGGGTAAAAAAAGATTCAATATCCACAACAGAAGGCGGATTTTTATCTGCATCAAAAGTGCGGTATTTTTGAAGTGCATACGTTTTAACTTGGCTCTTGAATAATTCTTTGGCAATGGTAAGCGTATCGTCGGGCGTTAAATGGCGCGGATCACAAGTCGTTCTGGCTTCAAACTTCATCCCAGAATTGACCAAAATTTGAAGGGATTTTTGCACCTGCTCTGCCATCTGGGAACGGCCACAAAGCTCAGGGTATTTTGCCCAAGGCGCCTTGATATCCAAGCCAACCCAATCAATAAGGGGCAACATTTCCCGTAATCGTTCGGGATAAACACCCGACGTATGAATTGCCAGTTTAAATCCCAGCGCTTTCACTTCTTGTGCTTTTTCAATAATTTCAGGCGCCATCAAGGGTTCCCCCCCACTGAAAACCACACCGTCCAAACGCTTCACTCTGGCCTTTAAAAAGTCCAAAACTTCATCCCAAGATTGCCCCAAAGGGCCCGGAAAGACCTGCAATTCCGGATTATGACAAAAGGGGCACCGAAGCGGGCACCCCTGAAAGAAAACAACAGTGGCCAAGCATCCCGGAAAATCAATGCTTGTAAAGGGAACAACACCCGCCACCTGTTGCATGTTAGGCCACTTGTTTCAGTTCACAGGAACATTTAGCTTCTGTAAACCATTGACGTTCATCAAATTCAGATTTTTTCCCTTTGTTGAAGTGGCTGTAAGGACGGAAATACCCCATCACACGCGTCCAACATTCGCAAGGTGTTCTTTCTGCTTCGTTTAATGCCAAGATTTCATTATCAGTCATTTTACTCCTCCTTTTGTTTTCTTTTTTTGTTGATAAGTTCTTGATCACACAAGGGGCAATATTTATGCGCCCCACTAATATACCCGTGTTTCGGGCAAATGGAATAAACCGGCGTCACAGAGATATAAGGCAAACGGTAATTTTCCAAGACTCTGCGGACTAAACTTTTGCAAGCCGCGGACGAAGAAATTCTTTCGTTCATATACAGGTGCAACACCGTGCCGCCCGTATATTGGCTTTGCAAATCATCCTGATAGTCCAGGGCTTTAAACGGATCATCCGTAAAGCCCACCGGCAATTGGGATGAATTGGTGTAATAAGGGGCGTCATGTGTGCCCGCTTGAAGAATATCCGGAAAACGTTTTTGATCTTCCTTGGCAAAACGGTAAGTGGTGCCTTCCGCAGGGGTGGCTTCCAAATTGTACATATTACCTGTTTCCGCTTGGAAAGTAATCAGGCGTTCACGGATATAGGTTAAAAGTTTTTTGGAAAATTCGCGCCCAAAGTCCGTTGTAATATCATCTTTATCGTTCGTAAAGTTACGAATCATTTCGTTGATGCCGTTCACACCAATTGTGGAAAAGTGCGAATTAAAGCGTCCTAAATAACGTTTGGTGTAAGGATAAAGACCTCTTTCCAATTGCATGGTAATGGTTTGACGCTTCAACTCCAATGATTTTTTGGCCAGCTCCATCAATTCATCCAAGCGCTTAAAAAGGCCTTCCTCGTTCCCCTTATAAAGATACCCAAGGCGCGCACAATTGATGGTAACAACACCGATAGAGCCTGTTTGTTCGGCTGATCCGAAAAGACCCCCGCCACGGCGTTTTAATTCCGTTAAATCCAACCGCAACCGGCAACACATAGAACGTACGTCCGACGGCTTCATATCCGAATTCACATAGTTGGAAAAATAAGGCAAGCCATACTTGGCAGTCATTTCAAACAACAAATCAATGTTTTCGGAATCCCACGGAAAATCAGAGGTAATATTATACGTCGGAATTGGGAAAGTAAACGGCCGCCCCTTGGCATCGCCTTCTTTCATCACCTCCAAAAACGCCCGGTTCACCAAATCCATTTCCTTTTGCAACTCTCCATACGTGAAGGATTGTTCTTCCCCACCAATAATCGGATGACGGTCTTTTAAATCCGCCGGACAAGTCCAGTCAAAGGTGAGATTCGTAAACGGCGTTTGTGTTCCCCAGCGGGAGGGGACATTCAAGTTAAAGATAAAGGATTGCATGGCCTGTTTTACGGCTTTATAATCCAGCTTTTCAATCCGAACAAACGGCGCCAAATAGGTATCTGCCGATGAAAAAGCTTGAGCACCGGCCCATTCGTTTTGAAGGGTCCCCAAAAAGTTCACCATTTGAGAAAAGGCGCTCACCAAATGGCGCGGCGGCTTGGATTCCGTTTTATTGGCAACCCCGTTAAATCCTTCCGTCAAAAGGGTCCGAAGCGACCAACCGGCACAATATCCCGAGAGCATATCCAAATCGTGGATATGGTAGTCTCCGTTCAAGTGAGCTTGACCGATTTCCGGCGTATAAACATGCTTGAGCCAATAATTGGCAACCACTTTACCGGACACATTTAAAATTAACCCCCCCAAAGAATAGCCCTGATTGGCATTCGCATTCACACGCCAATCGGAACGGTCCAAATATTCGTTGATAGAGGAAATCGCATCAATAGCAACTTTTTTATCTTGGCGTTGGCGTTCCCGTTGTTCACGGTAAACAATGTAAGAACGTGCCGTCTTGTAATAGTTGGAAGAAATAAGCACCTGTTCCACGACATCTTGAATTTGTTCAATGGTCGGCACAACAGCTCCGGCAAAACGGTGTTTCAAAACTTTTATCACCTGCCCGGCCAAAAGGGTGGCTTCATCTTCGCCAAATTCGCCTGTTGCCATTCCGGCTTTAGCAATGGCAGAAACAATTTTTAAAGCATCAAAAGTGCACTTGCCTCCATCCCGTTTAATGACTTCCGACAGCGGCCCAACATCAATCATTTGATTTACTTCTTGTTTTTCTGCTTTTTCCAACATTTTGTATATCCCCTTTTCTTTTTGGCACCACATCTTGTGTAATGCCATTTTGTTTACTTGCCCATAATTGACCGCTTTACACTCAAAAAGTCAACCCCTTTTTTCATAAAAAATTATGTTTTTTATAACACACTCATTTTATAGGATTTTTTGTGGGTCTTTTTAAAGGTGATCCAAACAAAAGGCAAGGTCATTTTGCCCTTTGTAAAAGGGTTGTAAAAACGTAAAAAAACACCAATTACACGAAAAAACCGTGAAACCTTCGGATAAATCGGGAAAAGCTCCACAAAAAAACGATTCGCTTTAAAAAGAGGGCTTGACTTTTTCCAAATGATTCGCTAAAATAACTATCAATGCGGGTGTAGCACAATGGTAGTGCAGCAGCTTCCCAAGCTGACTACGTGAGTTCGATTCTCATCACCCGCTCCAATTAAAAACGCCCCTGAATGGGGTGTTTTTTATGGTTGTGGGGGATGGAAGAGAACTCACAGTTCGGTGGCAAGGCGTGCATCGGGACGCCGCTGCCACGACGCCGTAGGCGGTTCCGAACAAAGTGAGGAATCAATTGTGCCTTGGCCAATTGACTTTCTCATCACCCGCTCCAATTAAAAACGCCCCTGAACGGGGTGTTTTTTATGGTTGTGGGGGATGAGAAAAAATCTCCCCCACAAAAAAATCCGGCAATCATACCGGATTTTTTATACGAACTTTTCAAGAAAAAAAACTATTGTTTAAAATAATCCAACTGCATCGCTTTCTTGACTTTTTTTAAGGTGAGCGCTGCTTCGGCTCTTGCTTTAATCGTGCCCAAGCGCAGAATTTCCCACACAGCATCCGGGTCTTTTGCTAATTCAAGACGTCTTTCACGAATAGGACGCAAAACATCCTGCATCACTTCATTTAAAAATCTTTTAACCTTTACATCACCCAGGCCCCCCTGTTGATAATGGGCAGCTAATTCTTGATAATTTTCATATTCCGGCAAAAAGGCTTTAAAATGTTCAGGAGTAGAAAAAACAGAAATGTATTGAAACACGGGATTATTTTCCGTTTGTCCCGGATCTTGCACACGCAAGTGATTCGGATCCGTATACATCGTCATTATTTTCCGTGAGATGGTATCAGGATCATCCGATAAGTTGATAACATTTCCGATTGATTTTCCCATTTTTTTACCACCATCGGTTCCCAACAATCTTCTGGCCTTTTCGTTGACTTCAACAATTCCTTTGGGCATCACCAAAGTCGGTCCATACGTATTATTGAATTTTTGGACGATTTCCTGAGCCTGCTCAATCACGGGCAGCTGATCTTCGCCAACCGGAATATGTGTCGCATTAAAGGCTGTTATATCTGCGGTTTGGGAAATCGGATAGGTCAAAAAGCCCAGCGGAATAGAAGTGCCAAATTTATCTTTCTTTTCCGCCAATTCGGATTTAACGGTCGGATTTCTTTGGGCCCGTGATAAAGTGACCAAATTCATATAATAAAAATAAAGCTCGGTCAATTCGGAAACTTCCGATTGAATAAACAAAGTGGATTTGTTAGGGTCCACCCCGACTGCCATATTATCCAAAGCCACTTCCAGCACATTCTTACGTACCTTGGCCGGATTATCCGCGTTGTCAATCAAGGCTTGGGCATCCGCAATCATCACAAAAGTTCTGTATTCCCCGCTGTTTTGCATAGCCACACGCCGGCGCAAAGCCCCCGATAAATGCCCGATATGCAAAGGCCCCGTAGGTCTGTCACCCGTTAAAACTATTTTTTCATCCATCTTTTTTCCTCCTGTTTTAATAACGCATTCAAAAGCGGCAGCTTTTTAAGCATCCCCCTTTTTTTGATACATTCAAACTTGACCATTTTTATGACTTTTCTTTTTAATTGGTGGGCGGCGAGAGATTCGAACTCCCGACCCTATGCGTGTAAAGCATATGCTCTAACCAGCTGAGCTAGCCGCCCACAGGACACTTTTTACTTTAACATTTTTTTTCAAAAATGTCAATCCCTGTGATAAGGATGATTGTCCCACAAAGTACGCATACGATAAATTTGTTCCGAAAGAACAACGCGCATCAAAAAATGGGGGAGAGTCATTCGTCCAAAAGACAAGATTAAATTGGCACGCTGACGGACGCTTTCATCCAACCCGTCTGCCCCACCAATTATAAAAATCAACGGTTTATCGGCATGAGGGCGTAAAATTCCGGCTAATTCCCGCGACGAAAGCGTTTGACCGTGTTCATCCAAAGCAACCACATAAGCGCCCACTGGTAAATCCTTTAAAAGAAGTTTGGCCTCTGCCTGCTTTAACTGGTCGCCCGTTAAAGATTTTTTTTCTTCGTATTCCTTCACTTCTATCGGCCAGCGCGTTTTTTTTATATAATCGGCAATCAGCACATACTCGGGCGTATTTTTTTTCAACCGACCAATCGCCCTTATTTGCAAGTGCATTCGCGTTTCCTGTATTTTAAGGGAAGTAATTTACCAATTTCCATCGGCGTCCAACCACGCTGATTTTTGGCGGGCATTAACACTTTTGCCTTGGGACCGTAGTCCGCAATATATTCACGGCACTTACCGCACGGGGCAATGACATAAGGCTCTTTATCCCTGACCGCCACAATGGTATCAATTTCCATATCGGGTTCGGCCGTATGGGCAATACCGATGGCCACAATTTCAGCACACGTGGAAATAGAGGGTTGATAGGTCCCGACATTCAAAGCCTGATAAACATTACCGCTTTTCGTTAAAAGAGTTGCCGCCACCACCGAATGATGACCTTCTTTTTGATAGCGACTAGACATCAAGTCTTTGGCCAAACGAACCAACAAGGCGGGTGTTGTTTTATTCATCGGTATCCACCTCCACAATAGCTTCAATCATTTCATCCAGTTTTTCACGATCTTTATCAGAGTATTGAGGAAGCTCTAATTTTACTTCTTTTTTAGGGGGCGTTTTCATTTCCTTTTGCAGACTGTCGGGCAAAAGTTTTTCCATCCAATCAGCCCCTTGATTCATATAGGGAATGGACACGTTTTCTTTTTTCATTTCCTGAATTTTTTGAGTTGTAAACATCATTTGACGCATAAACATCCAGGCCAAAACAATCAACAACGCAGCACGCAAAACCCCAAAGGCCGCCCCCAAAATTCTGTCCAAACCGGACAAAGAGCTTCGACGCAACTTCCCCGTAATATGGGCATTGATAAGGGTCATCACAATTAAAATAATCAGGGCAACGATAGCTGTAGCAGCAATCGTCCCCATTTGGACTTTTTCAATGCGTCCTGTGAAAAATTTTAAAAAAGGCTCATAACTCCAGAGGGCACCTAACCCCGCCAAAATCCAGCTGGTAATCCCCAGCAATTCCCGAAGCAATCCCCGATAAAACGCGAAAATAACCGAGATAATAATCACGGCCAACACAATCAAATCAACTGTTCCAAAAACCATTTTATGTCTCCTTTTACGAAAAAAAGCCTAGCAGATTTTTGAAAAGATTTCCACTATTTTATTTTCCCTTATTAAAAAATTCAAGAAGTGTTTTTAAATTACCGATTTCCGTCGCTTTAAAGGCGGATTTTTTATTTTTATTGGGCGGAATCAGGGCTTTATGGAACCCCAGTTTTTGTGCCTCCTTTAAGCGCAAATCCGTTTGGGCCACTGCGCGCACTTCCCCCGACAAACCGATTTCCCCGAAAAAGACCATATCTGCCGGCAACGGGTGATTATAGGCCCCGGAAAGAACCGCCATTACGGCTGCCAAATCCACCGCCGGTTCCGTCAAACGCATCCCGCCAGCCACATTCAAAAAGATATCCTTGTTAGCCAGTGAAACACCGCAACGCGCTTCTAAAACAGCCAGCAACATATTCAGGCGATTCGTATCCCAGCCCACCACTTGGCGACGAGGAGAAGTGCCAGCCATCGGGGCCACCAATGCTTGAATTTCCACCAACATGGGACGGGAGCCTTCCACACCGGCAAACACGCAACTGCCCGACACATTCCCTTGACGGTCTGCCAAAAAAAGAGCCGAAGGATTGGGAACCTCTGCCAAACCTTGCTCGGTCATTTCAAAAACGCCGATTTCATCCGTCGCCCCAAAGCGGTTTTTAACAGAACGCAAAATACGAAAATGATGTCCTCTATCCCCTTCAAAATAAAGAACCGTATCCACCATATGTTCCAAAACACGGGGGCCGGCCAATGTTCCTTCCTTTGTCACATGTCCCACCAAAAACAAAACAAAGCCACGTTTTTTGGCCAGACGAATCAGCTCATGACCACAAGCCCGCACCTGCCCCACTGTGCCGGGGGCCGAATCAATCATATCCGAATACATCGTTTGGATAGAATCAATGACAACAAGGTCAGGCGCATTTTCGCTGTCCAATGTCGCCACAATATCACGCAGGTGAGTTTCCGAAGCCAAATCCACCGGCGCATCAGCAAGGTTCAATCGCATGGCGCGCAAGCGTACCTGATCCACCGATTCTTCGCCGGAAATATAAACAGCCTTGACGGGGGCGCCGGCTTTATTCACCTTTTTAGACAAAGCAGCCACCACCTGCAAAAGAAGGGTGGATTTGCCTATCCCAGGGTCCCCGCCCACCAAAATCACCGAAGCCGGCACAAGACCGCCGCCTGCCACCCGATCCAATTCGCTGATATCCGACTTCAGACGGAATAATGTTTCAGGCGAACCGCGCAGGTCGGAAAATCGGATAGCCTTGCCACCGGCGCCTTGAGTCGCCGTTGGGGAATCCGGCGTTGCGATGGCCTCTTCCTGAATCGTGTTCCATTGGCCGCAGGCCGAGCATTGCCCTGCCCAGCGCCCGTAAGTCGCCCCGCAATTTTGACAGACAAAGTGTGTTGTTTTTTTCATTTTAATTCCTGTTTCGCAGACTTCAATAAAAAACGAACACCGACGGCATTATCGGAATTATTCGTCGGCTTTCACGGCCATTTGAATGGGACCTTTGGAAGAACCGGCCACAAATTGGCGAACATAAGGGTTATCCGTTTTGTCCAATTCCGCCACCGTTCCTTGCCAAATGATTTTCCCGTCATAAAGCATTGCAATTTTATCGGCAATTTTACGAGCGCTGGCCATATCATGAGTAATGGTAAGTGCTGTCGCCCCCAATTTTTTGACACATCGGACAATCAAATCGTTGATAACATCCGACATAATGGGGTCCAATCCTGTAGTGGGTTCATCAAAAAAGAGCGTGTCCGGTTGAATGGCAATGGCACGCGCCAAGCCCACACGCTTTTTCATTCCCCCTGACAAGTCGGACGGATAGACATCCGCCACTTCCGGTTTCAAGCCTACTTCCCCCAACTTTTCAATCGCAATTTTTTTGGCACGCTCCCGTGTCATTCCCCTTTGTTGCAAGACAGCAAATGACACATTTTCCCACACAGTCAAGCTGTCAAACAAAGCAGCCCCTTGAAAAAGCATCCCGATATTTTTTCCGTTAAATTGAATGGAGCCTTTATCAGGGTGCAAAAGCCCCAAGATACATTTTAAAGTGACGGATTTACCCGTGCCTGAGCCACCGATAATCACAACCGATTCGCCACGCGCCACAGAGAGATCTAAATCCTGAAGAACCCGCTTTTTTCCAAAAGCCTTACTGACGTTTTTCATTTCAATTTGAATTTCTTTTGTCATTAAAACACCTCACACATTAAAAAAGGCTTCGGTCAAGAGATAGTTAAAAATCAAAACCAAAATGCTGGCCGACACCACAGCGTTCGTGGTTGCTTGCCCCACCCCCTGTGCACCCCCTTTGGAATGAAAGCCGTTATAACAGCCCAAAAGCGCAATAATAAAACCGAACACGGCCGCTTTAGTCAAACCGGAAACAATATCCATCGGCTTTAAATAATTCCACGTATTGATCAGGTAAGTGGTCGCGTTAAAGTCCAACTTATACACCCCCACCAAATAACCACCGCAAACACCCAAAATATCCCCAATCAACACCAAAACAGGCATCATCACAATGCCGGCCAAAACACGCGGTGCAATCAGGTATTGATACGGATTCGTGTTCAACGTGGAAAGAGCATCAATTTGTTCGGTAACGCGCATGGTACCGATTTCAGCTGCCATTGCTGCCCCAATACGACCTGCCACCATCAACGCCGCCATCACCGGCGCCAATTCGCGTGTGACAGCCACCAAGACCACCAAGGCCACCGCACTTTCGGCAGAGATTTGAGAAAAGCCCGTATAGGTTTGAAGAGCAATAACCATCCCCGAAAAGAACGTTGTCAATGCCACCACCGGCAATGAATAAAAGCCGATTTCAATCATTTGGCGGATAAATTCTTTATGGTAAAAGGGACGCTTGATACACGCCGCCACCACTTGAGCCGTGAATTCCGCCCCTTCCCCCGTCGCGCGTAAAAAATTTAAAGTGACGCGCCCCAGTTTGTCCAAAAAATTGAATAATGCCTGCATAAGTACTCCTTTGTTGGGGGTAAGTGTAGCGCAGCCGCCATCAAAAATCAAGTAAAAAAACAGGGCTTTGAAAGCCCCGTTTTATTCCGTTAAAGACACTAAAACAAATATTTGGCCTTTAACATAATGGTATCAGAGTTGATTTTGGAAATATGATTCCCTTTACCCCCTGTTTCATTGGGGCTCAAATGCTTGTATTCCAACGCAAAGCCGACGGGATATTGTTCCAATTCATATTCGGCACCAGCAATAAATTGTTTCATAAAAGTGTTTTTGTGATCCCAGCGACCATACCCCAATCCCAAGCCCACATAGGGTTGAACGGGTAAATCTACATTCGGAATCACACCAATCAAATTGGCCATCACCGTATCCAATTTACGGGATTTACCAACATCGGGATCTGCCTTTAAATGCAAGTATTCCCCTTCGGCACGTAAATCCAACCATTCGGTCGGAATCACTGTTCCCCCAAACAAAGACCACATACTGGAAAACGTTTCATAATCATACTTGATGCCGTTTGTCCAAGCATGTCCGCCGTTCCAGCTGGCACCATAACCGGCACCGGCATAATATTCAGCTCCGGCTGTTCCCGTAAAAATCAAAGCGGCAGTTAATAAAGATAAAGTTTTTAATTTCATAATATTCCCCTTTCAGTACCTTCAACATACAAGAATATTTTTCCTTTGTCAACAAAAAATCTTTTTCCGGACAAAAAAGGAAAATAGTGCTTGACAAAGCGCTTCGTTTTTTATATAATAGCACAAAATCTGTTCAAAATTTATGAAAGGAAAAGTGTAAAATGAAAGTTCGTTCTTCTTTAAAATCCGCCAAGGCACGTGATAAAGATTGCAAATTGGTGCGTCGTCGCGGACACGTGTATGTCATCAATAAAAACAATCCCAAGATGAAAGCCAAACAGGGCTAAATTAAAGGGATTTACCAAATTAAGATACGCCCTTTCGGGCGTATTTTTTTATACTTATTCATCCGAATTGGTTTTAAAATCCCCTGAACCAGCATTATAATAAAGTTTTAACTTGCCATCTTCAGGGTCAGGCACTTTGTTGAACAGACAAGCTTTACCATCGGGGGCAAGAACGGGAACAAAATTACGGATATTCCCAAATTTACACGTGTAAATCCTTGTTTTTTCATATTGTATGATTGAACCTGCACTTCGTATTGCAAACAGAACTATTGTCCCAACTGAAGCATCAATATCAGAAGTTGTTATCTGTTTATTTTCACCATCAATAACAAGAGTGTCGCCTCCATTAAAGACGATATGATGCTCCTTGCCATTAGAAAAGCCCAACCCACTATTTCTTCTTCCAACACCGACAGACCCACCAGCATATAAAGTAACTTGGTATTCTGAAACAGTAGAACTTTGGCGAGCCCCAAAAACATTTCCAGCTACATACAAAGAAGGAAAGTAAGGTATTTGAAAATGAACATCAAATGATAATTCTTTTGTAGGAACTATTCCTGTATCAATATATTGAGTTCCGGTTGATTCTAAATACGCCACACGTTTACATCCAT
>JBJEXE010000023.1:0-14296 GCA_051885475.1 Alphaproteobacteria bacterium
AATTTTTCCCCTCTTTCTTTTTAACTTTTTAAATTTTTGTCAACCACAACATATAGATTTACTCACCCCATAAATTGTGTTTTTGAAAAAAAACTGAAATTTCTACTAAAAGAGGGTGGACTTTTTTTCAAATTTTCGCTAGAGTTCAAGTCAGTTCAATTTTTGATGAAAGGGGTAAAAATGACGGATGTCAGCACATTTCAAACGGAATGGCTTGATTTGTGTAAACAGCTGGAAAATCAGCTGAAAGATACCTCTGTGATGCGTTGGTTGGGACGTGTTGTTCCTGAACTTTCCCCAAATGAAGATTTGAATTTATGGGCGCCCAGTTCCTGCATTTGTGAATTGGTGCAAAAACGCTATGCCGAAACGATTCGTTCTTTGTGGGCGGCCAAACGTCCGTCGGCCAAGGTTTGTTTGCAGGTGCGTAAACCCGAAATGACGATTCCGCAAGTGGCTCCGATTCAAAAGGCCATTTCTATTCAACCGCCTAAAATACTTGAAAAAAAAGTATCTCCGATTCGTTCGTCTTCCCCTGATGAAGATCTTTATTCTGTTTTTTTGGATAAGACACATACCTTTCAATCCTTTGTTGTCGGTAATTCCAACCGATTTGCGTATGAAGCAGCCAAAAAAATTGCTGAAGAAGAAACCGTTTCTTTTAATCCCCTTTATTTTCACGCTGGTGTGGGGTTGGGCAAAACACACTTGATGCATGCGATTGCGTGGCGTATCAAGGAACTCTACCCGGATAAAACAGTTCTTTATTTATCTTCTGAACAATTTTTCCAACGCTTTATCAAGGGGCTTCAAACCAAAGAAATGGATTCGTTTAAAGAATTATTTCGCAATGTAGATGTCCTTTTGATTGACGATATCCAATTTATTGTGGGAAAGCGTCAAACGCAGGAAGAATTTTTCCATACCTTTAATAATTTGATTTCCAGGGGCAAGAAAATTATTTTGTCGGCCGATTCGGCCCCAATGGAATTGCGTGGAATTGAAGAACGCTTGCGCACACGTTTGGCTCAAGGGTTGGTGGTGGATATTCATCCGGCTTCTTATGAGCTGAGGCTGTCCATTTTACGCGAAAAAATGCAGGCATTAAATACGGAATTGGATGAACCGGTTTTGGAATTTTTGGCCAAAAGTATCACCTCTAACGTGCGTGAATTGGAAGGGGCTTTGAAACGTTTGGTGGCGCATACGGAATTGTTGGGGGGCACAATTACGCCGGACAGTGCCCGGATTCTTTTGAAGGATATTCTGCATATGACGGAACGTCAAGTTAAAGCCCCTGATATTATTCAAGCTGTTGCTGATTTTTATCACTTGACGCTCAAGGATTTGCGTGATAAGCGTCGCGACCGTGTTGTGGTGCGTCCGCGTCAACTGGCGATGTATTTGACCAAGCAACTGACCCCGATGGCTTTGCCGGATATTGCCAAGTTTTTTGAACGGGATCATACGACGGTGCTTCACGCTGTTAAAACAATTGAAGAATATTTAAAACGGGATAAACAGTTGATGCGTGAAAAGGATTTATTGGTGGAACAACTGCGGGAGGTTAAATGATTTCCCCGTTTCAGAATCCGTTTTTGTTGGGCTTTGAAGGGTTGGAGGAAATGCTCTACCGCGTGGCAAAGGGGGCTGATTCTTTTCCGCCTTATAACGTGGAGCAGGTTTCGCCCTCCCTTTTGCAGATGACCTTTGCGGTGGCCGGCTATCAGGAAGAAGAATTGGAAGTTTTGCAGGAAGGCAATCAACTGGTGATTCGCGGGCATCAGGAACCCGATGAAAGTCGGCATTACCTGCACCGCGGCATTGCAGCGCGCACATTTTTGAAATCCTTTATTTTGGCCGAAGGAATGACAATTGAAGGCGCTCATTTGGAGCAAGGACTTTTGATTATTGACCTGAAGCGCCCTGAAATTAAAAAAATCGTTCGCACTATCCCTGTCAAAACCTCGGCTGCTAAAGCCAAAGTGCTGACCCATAAAAAGAAAAAATAAATCGGTGCCTTTTGTTTTTTCTATAAGTATTTGATCAGATAGAAGCTGCCGATCAGTAAAACGAAAAATAAAATGCTGAGCCAGCCTAAGTTCTTTTCAATCCATGCTTTCATGGGCTCCCCCCATTTCCAGAGAAGACCGGCTACCAGATAAAATCTCAAGCCGCGTGCTAAAACAGAAGCCAACATAAATATCCCGAAATTGAGCCCCGTCACGCCACTGGCAATTGTGATAATTTTGTAAGGGAAAGGGGTCACGCCCGCGCCAAACACAATCCACGCACCATAGTGATTATAGCTGGCGCAAAATTTTTCAAATTGGGGCATATAATGATAAAAATTTAAAATGGGTACAGCAATGACATCGTATAAAAAATGCCCGATGGCATAGCCGAATGCGCCGCCGACAACACTCCAAAAAGTGCACCAAAAAGCAATTTTAAAGGCTTCCGTCCGGCGTTTTAAAACCAATGGAATCATCAAAATGTCGGGGGGGATCGGGAAAAAAGAACTTTCGGCAAAGGCCATCACACACAACGTGGCAAAGGCTTTTGGTCCGGCCACGACGCGCATGGCCCAATCATACAACCTTTTCATCAAACGGTGCCATACATTTAACATTTATTTTCCTTTTGTTGAAAGACATTCTAAATCTTTTTCATTTTAAAAGCAAGAAAAAATCCCCGACCAAAGGGCAGGGGACTTTCATTGACTATTTTTTTATTTCAAAGTCAGGTTTGTGGCACAGATTTTGCCATTTTCTTCTTTGAGTTCATAGGCAATTTCTTGGCCTTCATCTAAACGATGCAGGTTGGCTTCACGCATGGCGGTGATATGCACAAACACATCTTTTTCCCCGTCATCCGGCGTGATAAAACCAAAACCTTTTTTATAGTTAAACCATTTTACTTTTCCTGAAAGCATTTAATACTCCTTATAATAATAGCCTTGTCATCAGCACTCGTTCGGCGGCACAGGCTTGTTGCGCAAGAATGCTCCCGAAGACGGATTGACATTACTTTATTTTACAAAAAAACGCAAGGATAATTTATAAAATTCTCTTTTATCGTTCTTGTTAAAGGGATTTTGGCGTATAAAAACTTTACTTATCCCCCAAAAGTATTCTCTTTTTTTATTCTTTTAAAAACAGCTTAAGCTTTTTTGAAAGAATCAGGCAACTTTTTAAGCGTATCGTTTTTTTTAGTTTTGAGCTTAAATCCATTACTGGTGCCAATCAGGCCTTTTTTATCCGGCTGACGCTTGTTTTCGGGGGCAAACCGAACATGCGTTTATATTCGCGGTCAGACGTTGTTTGTTATTTCCGGACGCGGATGGTATCAAGAATGGGGAAAACCGGCACAGGAACTGAAAAAGGGTGATGTCGTTGAAATTCCGGAGGGCGTAAAGCATTGGCATGTGGCGGCCCGCGACAGTTGGTTGACACACATAGCCATTTCTGTTCCAAACGAAGGGGCTTCGGCCGAATGGCTGGAACCGGTGAGTGATGAAGAATATAACAAACTGAAATAAAAAAAAGACGCCTTTCGGGGCGCCTTTTTTAATAGGCCAAAAAAATCTGTGTGCCGCGGCATATTTTCCCCCAAAAAAAACTTGCTTTCATCCTCATTTTATGCTTTAGTGAAGTTATGGATAACTTTTAACAAAGGAGATTTATTATGACAGAAGAAAAAGATATGGAGAGTTTTTGGCAGGCTTGTAGGACTCTTGATTATAAGGCTATAACCTTGGCATTAAAAGAACAAAAAATAAACCCAAATCAAAGAAAAGACAGCAACGGTGTGACTCCTCTGGGGCAGGTTACCTTTTATGCATATCGTTCTGGCAAGGATGCTAAAAAATGTGCCGAAGTGTTGTTGGCCCATGGGGCTGATGTAACTTTTCTCCAAGAAGGAGGATATGGCAGTGCATCGGCTATTGACTTGATAGATGTTGGTAAGGTCAAGGATAAAGCAGGTTATCGCGAATATTTTAAGTTTTTACTGGAACATGGTTGCCCTATTACTGAGCAGTGGAGATATCACGTAGAAGAAAGTGAATTGGGACAAAATGGGATCAGTAAGGCAGAAATTCATTCTTGGGAAGAAATAGGAAAAGCCTATTTGGAGGCAAAAAGAAAAGGAATAGAAATCAGTTTTGATCATCCTGAAGAGGCAATGAAGGCTTTGGGGCGAAAAGTAAAACTAGAAGAATGGGGAGATTCGCCTTGGGAATCTGTTTCTTCAAAAGTGATTGAGAAAATGATTAAAAACGGACGTAAGGTGGATGATCGGATAGAAACCTGGACAGACTTTTATTACACAACTGTTTGGTATCCGGAAGGTGATGAATGGGATGAAGATACGAATTACCAAGAATATAGAGAACAACATTCTGTCAGGAGAATACTAAACAGTTCAACACCGCTCCATAAGGCATGTCAAGCCGGAAATATGGAAGCAATTAAAACATTAATTGAGGCCGGTGCAGATCCAAATGCAGAAGAATATCTGTACCATTATAGACAAGACGGAGAGAATCCTCCGATTGACGACGGTTCTTCAATTAGGTTTCCGATAGATTATGCACAAAATATAGAGGTAGCAACTTATCTGATTCAGCACGGAGCAAAAGTTTCACCAGAACAAATCAATAGGCTTGCACGTTCAATGAGTGAAAGGATAAAAGAAGATACGGAAAAACATTTACGAGATTGTTTGAATATGGCCGCTTCTGGCTCAGAAAAAGGAAAAAGTAAAATAAAGAAAATATTGGAAACCGCAACAACGGGGAAAAGACCTTCACCAAGAAAAGGAAAACTCCCTCCTGTGAATGACGGTAATGGCATGTGAACAAAATCACCCAGGCTTCGGCCCGGGTGATTTTTTGTGCCTTTACCTATATAATAATCAACTTGCCTTTCAGTTTTCTTAAAATAAAATAAGTCGCCCTTCAAGGACGACTTATTCATTTTGGCGGAGAAGGAGGGATTTGAACCCCCGATAGAGAAAAACCCTATAACAGATTTCGAGTCTGCCGCATTCGACCACTCTGCCACTTCTCCATATTCACTTTCTTTATTATAGCGAAACCCTTTTAAAAAGTCCAGTAAAATCCATCATCGGCGTTTGTCAAAAAGCGCATTTCTTGACAAAAATTATTTTTAATGCTATAATACGCCTTACTATGACACGCATTTATCATCAAACAGATTCATTGATTTATAAAAACATCCAACAAAATTCTTTTGTCCGGTTGGTTTTTTTGTCGGGCTTGGGCACCCCTATTCGTCAACAACGGGAAGGTTTCTTTCGCCGCTTTGCTTTGATGCAGGGAATCAGCTATCTGGCCTTGGACTACACGAAATATGCCTTGCAACACAAAAGAAGGGATCTTTTTCAAATAGAGAGCTTTTTTGAAACGACAAAGAAAATTTTGGCCCAATGTCCGGAGGAAAAATTTTTGTTTTTTGGGGCTTGCTTCGGCGGTTTGATGGGCTTGAAAATGGCTCAGGAAATGCCTCAAAAGATATCGGGGCTTGTGTTGACTTCGCCTGCGCTTGAAATGCCTGCTTTGCCTTGGCTTGATAAGGCTGATACTTTTTTACATCAAAAGTTTAATGAAAAAACAAAAGGCAAAAAAGTTTCCTTTGATAATTTGAAACGTTTGGCAACCTTGCATCAACTTTTTATGTCCATTGCCCCTGTGGCACGCAGTTCTATGGCGCATACTTACCGGGGACCAATGACCATTTTCCATGGGGAAAAGGACCCCTTGATTCCTGTTCAAAATTCATTTCAAATTCAATTGGCCATGCAAAATCCGAATGCGCAACTTAAAATCGTTCCGAATATGAAACATACGTTGGCTTTTGATAAAGAAATGAAGCTGCCTTTGAATATTTTAAAACAGTATCTGGGCAATATAAAATCCCCGCTTTAAATCGGCGGGGGTTAAGTTATTTTGAAAATACTTTAGAAATACCTTTTTAAAAGGGCTTCCAAAGCTTTTCCGTGACGGGCTTCGTCCCGCGCCATTTCGTGAACGGAATCGTGGATGGCATCCAAATTTAATTCTTTGGCTTTTTTGGCAATTTCCATTTTTCCATGACAAGCTCCATTTTCACCGTTCAACATTTTTTCCAAATTTTCTTTGGTGGAATTGGTAACCAATTCGCCCAGCATTTCCCCAAAGCGGGCAGCATGTTCGGCTTCTTCAATGGCGATTTCCTTCAAGGCGCAAGCGACCTCAGGATATCCTTCACGCAAGGCTTGACGGGACATGGCCAAATACATACCGACTTCCGAACATTCTCCGTTAAAGTGGTTGCGTAAACCGTCCACGATTTCTTTATCTGTGTCTTTGGCAATACCAACACTGTGTTCGGCCGGCCAAGTCATTTCCTTTTTTTCTTCATAAGGGACTAATTTATCCCCTGTTGCTTTACAAATGGGGCATACCTTTTCGGCGCCTTCTGGAATATCCACGATTTGTCCGCAAACTAAACATCTATATTTCATTTTAAATCCTTTCTTTTTATTTTTACCCTCTGAAGTTGATTCAGAATCCGGCTTTTTTATCACAAAATTTCCAAAAAATCAAGACTTAAAATGACGGGGTTTTTGAAAAGCCGCTATCAATAAACACACAGCCATTCCCACGGGAATCCATACACCGCACTGGGCATAAAGGGTGGGGGGTAAGGCCATCGGTAAATCCCCGTCAATCACCCCTTCTGTTCCCAAAGGCAGACTTTTGATAATGCGCCCATAAGGGTCAATCAGTGCACTGATGCCGGTATTTGCGGCTCTGACCAAAGGTAATCCTTCTTCCACGGCGCGCATTCGTGTCATTGCCAAGTGCTGATAGGGACCGTTTGACAGGCCATACCACCCATCATTTGTGGCGTTAAAAAGCCATGCCGGACGATTTTTTTTATCCACGACTTGGCCCGAAAAAATGACCTCATAGCAAACTAACAACGATGCCGGTAAAGTGTTTAAAATCGGTTTTGTCATAACACCGCTTCCTGGGGTCATATCCGCAGCAATCGGTACAATTTTTTGTAAGGGTAAATAGTCCCTGAAAGGCATATATTCCCCAAAAGGCACCAAGTGGGCTTTATCATAAATGCCGTGGATGTCCGTCAGATCGTCCAAAATAAAAATGCTGTTGGCCACTGTGTGATAGGCAGGATCTGTTTCGCGCATGGCTCCGGTTATCAACACGCTTCCCTGCGGTAAAGCGTGCATCAGGTTCAAGCGTTCCTCTTCTTGCACATCCAACAAATAAGGAACTGCCGTTTCTGGCCACAGAATATGGGTAATATTTCGACTGTTTTCCTTTGAAAGGCGAATGATTTTTTCGGTGTTTTCGTGTGCTTTGGCGGCATTCCATTTCAGGGTCTGGGGAATGTTGGGTTGAACAATCCGTAAATGCGTTCCCCATACGTGGGCCGTATCAGCTTCCATTAAACGTAAAGCACCTAATCCGACGCAAATCATAAAAACACCTGCCATCATCCAGGGGACTTTTTTCTTAAGGCCCAATCCAAAAGCAGTAAAGGTCAGTAAAGTGAGGTCGCTTAAACCATAAACCCCAATCACTGAAGCCATTTGTAAAACGGCTGTGTAATCCCAGATATTGCCGATGGGATTCCACGGAAAGCCCGTCAACAACCACGAGCGAACCCATTCCAACAAAACAAAGGCTCCCGTGAAAGCCAACCACCGGCGAACCCCGGATGGATAAAAGGCGGCGATTGCTGAGGGGGCTCCCCAATAAAGGCCGAAGAAAAGGCCAAATCCCAGCCAAACAAGTGGGCAGAAAAACCAAAATTGTCCCCCGTCAATCATCAAAGCATTTGTCAACCAATGCATTGAAATGGCGCCCAATCCAGCTCCGAACCAAAATCCTAAAGCCAGTGCTTCACGCCAACGGGCTTGATTGATTTGATAAAACAAAAAAGCTGTTGTTATTAAAACGACTGGCCACCAAAAATAAGGAGCAAATCCCAGCGTAGTCAGGGCTCCTAAAAAAAATGTTAGGGTATATTTTTGATATTTTGTTTTTGATTGAAACACGTTTTGAGTCATTTATTAAAATCCTTTTTGGAATAAGGATACGCAAAACTTTACGAAAAATCAAGCGTTTTAGGCAGAAGCAACAATTTTAAATATCCCTTTTTCCAGGGGTGGTTCTGCCGCAATGGGAACACTGACCCAACATATTTCAATAACTTTTGAAAAAAGGGGCCCCTTTTGACAGGCTTGCCAAAAAGCAAGCTCGTCCTTTTCTTCACCCTGTGCCATTATTTCCACACGTCCATCGGATAAATTTCTGACCCAACCTGACAGATTTAAACTTTTTGCCTTATCTTCGGCCCACGCCCGAAAACCGACACCTTGCACACGTCCGGCAACCGTAAAATGTTTCATTTCTTTTTGGGGGCGGTTAAGGCTTTGGAAAGGGATTGAATCAGTTGATTTTTTAAATCTGCTTCTCTTTTTAATGCTGGAGAAGTGCTTTTAATTTCCTGCTTTTTGGGGGGCGTTGCAACGACCTTTTTTGGACTTGTCAGAGCGCGTCCCAACACATTTTGACACAGCGTTTTGGGTTGGACAGAAGGAACATTTTTCTTTTGTCCCGTCAACTTTTCAGCCGCGGTTTGAACCAAATTTTCAACAACTGCTCCGGCATTGACCTTTGTTTCTACGGCTGTCCACGGACCGGAAAGGGTAATAGATTGCGCAATCCCCAACAATTCATTTGCCATTCCTCTGGTTTGACTAACGGATGGAATCATTGCCAAATTGACTGTCTCATTTTTTAAATCAATACGCCCATTTAAAATGAAATTCAACGTATTTGTTTCCAAGGCAATTTGATTTTGACTGACGATAATACCATTATGAACAGGTAAATTGATGGCGCCACACAACAATTCAGTTTTTTGATCCTGCGTGGAAAACATCAGCTGACTTGTGCGGCCCTTTAACACGTTCAATGTAGCCGGTAATGAGTTAAACCACTTATTGATAATCTGGCCAGTGGTTATTTCGGCCGAGATATTTCCTTGTGCCGATGCCGCCAGTTGATGCAGATTTTCCCCACTTGCTTCCAAAGATAAAGAAAGGTTGAGTTGTGAATTTTGAATATCTTTGCTCAAGCGTTTTATTTTATCTAATTGGATATTGCTTCCTTGTGTTTTCAAAACAACTCTTTGTTTTTTGGCTTGGATTTTCAGTTGATTTTGTATTGTTCCACCGAACAAACGGATATAAGCCGGCATATTCAGTTCGGCATTTTTGATGGAAATGCTGCTGTTCACACCGGCATAATCCGAAATATCATCAGAAAATTTCAAATGGGCAACATTTAATTGCAAATCGGCATTGATTTGTTTCAATAAATCAAAGGGCAACTTTTCTGTTCCCAAAACTTTTTTTTGCGGTTCTGCTGTTTTGGGGACGACTGTTTCTTCTGTTTTGGCAGTTTCCAAAATATCATAGATGTCAAAATAGGTACTTTCCAATTTTCCCTTCAAAGAAAGTGGTTTTTCTTTCCACGTCAGTTGCGCATTTCCTTTCAGGTCGGATTTGCCGGCATTCAGTTGCATTTCGGTCAAAGAAAAAGACTCTTTTTTGATATCTATTTTTGTTTCCAAATCAAACGGTTTTATTCCCCACAGTTTATTCAGTGCACTATTTTTCAATGAAAGTGTCCCTGTTAAGGCCGCTGAAGGATTTCCTTTTAATTGGTTTAATGAGCCTTTCGTCGTGAAAACAAAATCGGACTTACCCAGTGTCAAAGAGGTTGTCCCCAACTCGGCTTTATCCAAATCGCCTTCAAAAGAAGTTTTCAAGGTCAGTGCAGAGGTTGGAATTTTATCATTTTTAATGTTCCAGCTTTTAAAAAAGTCAGACAGATTCGGAATATTGGCGTTGATTTGCAAATTGATTTTCTTTAAATTTTCCAAATCTGCAATTTGACCATTGATTCTTAAATTGGCTCTGTCCTGGGCCAAAGTCAAATTGATGGGCAATTTAGCTCTTTGTATTGCTAAATCCAAAATTGAACCGAAATTTCCGTTAACGTGAATTGTTTTTTCTTGGTACACAAGATCAAAGGAAAACTTTGACAATTCTTTTAAAGTGATTTTATTGATTTGAAAGTGATAGGGTTTTTCCTTGCCGATTTTGCATGTCAACTCATCAATGCTGATAGAATCAATCCAAATTTTTTGACTTTTGTCAGGGGCAGCGGTTGCCTGCTTTTCATTCTTTTGGGGTTGAGTTTTGTTTTTTTGTTGGGCCGCTTCTCCCGTCCATACCAAGGTGGCTTTGGGCAGGGCAATCTTTTGAACAACAACTTGTTTTTGGACCAATGGCATCAATTCCAAAACAGCTTCCAATTTCGGAATTTCCAACAAAGGCTCTGTTTGATTGGCTTCTAAAATCCGAACGCCTTCCACTTTGATGGTCGGAATTAAACTCAACTTGGTTGCCAGTGATTTAATTTCCACCGGACGTCCCAAAGCGTGGCTGGCTTGCGTTTCCACAAAATGGCGATAATGGTTTAAATCAAAAGTCAGCAAAAAGATGACAATGCCCAAGATAAAAGCAACTACTAATGCTAATAAGGTTAAAAGAATTTTTTTCATTTATCGCTCCTTAAAAATAAAGGTTTTACATTTTTTTCAGAAAAGCCGAAATGCTTAAAAGCCTCTTTAAAATGCTCCGGCAAAGGGGCTTCAATCACAATTGTTTTTTTGTTTTGTAAGGGCAGGGAAATGGCCTTGGCATGCAGGAACATCTTGGTGGGAAGCTCTTTGGTTAAATCATTTCTTTTGCCATAGCGTGTGTCCCCCAAAATGGGCGTTTTCAAAATCTCTGCCGTATGAATCCGCAACTGATGTGTCCGTCCGGTCAAAGGGCTTAATTGCAACCAACTGATTTTATCGGCTAAATGGTCTTGTACTTCATACAGGGAAACGGCAGGGCTTCCGTCTTCATCCACCATTCGTTTATCCGAATTTTTGCCTGTCCTCTTTTGACTTAAAGGGGCATCAATTCTTCCTTTTTCGGGATGGGGCAGACCAGCGACCAAAGCCCAATACGTTTTATGAACCTCTTTTGTTTTGAATAGTTTACTTAAAACGGCAGCGCTTTGTACCGTTCTGGCCACAACTAACACACCGGAGGTTTCTTTATCCAGTCGGTGCACCAAATGTGGTCTTTCATCCAATTCAAATTTTAAAGCGTCTAACATACCGTCAATGTGGCGGGTTGTTTTGGATCCCCCCTGAACGGCTAGGCCTGCCGGCTTATTCAAAACAAGGATCTTGTCATCTTTATAAAGCACCATTTTTTGAATAAAAGAGACATCTGCTTTGGAAAGAGTTTTTTCTTTTGTTGGGGTCGGTTTTGTTTCCATGGGAGGAATGCGAATCACTTGTCCAACAGCTAAACGCGTATTGGTTGCTGCCCTTTTTCCATCTACACGGATATTTTTTTTGCGCAGCCACTTTTCCAACATGCCGTGACTCAACATGGGATAATGGCGTTTAAACCACCTGTCTAAACGGATGTCCTTTTCGGATTCTGTCACAACTTGAAATTCAACCGACATTTCATTCCCCTTGGGGTTATATTTTGGCACATTTTAACACGCTTGTCCAGTCTTTTTTTATCTGTTGGAACTCCTTAATTTTCCCAACGGATTTTATAGGTCAGGGTCGTTTTTTCTTTGGCCGGTACTTGAACACGCCACTTCATTTGATTGGAGGTCGCTTTTTCACCGATTAAACTTTGCTCCATCACCTTAAAGCCGTTCGGGAAACTTTGTTTGATATCCATGCTGACCGGATTCTCCGAAGCATTTTTCAATGTAATTTCAAAGGAGGCCTGCCTTATTTTATCGGAAATTTTGCTGTAATTTGTCCGCTTCATTTCGCCTGTTAAATTAAAGGCTTCCCCCATTTTCAGACGAACAGTTTCCTTATCAGCCGTGTGATCAATTCTGTCCTCACCGACAAATTGCGTGCCGCCTTTGGCATCTTGTTTATAAAGGCGAACAACCCCTTTGGGCAAAGGCATTCCTAATTGATTTTCGGTCGAATTTTCAAAAGCCAAATAAATCTGTGGTTTGACTTTTTGAACTTCATCGGCATAAACGGGGAAGACATCCGTTAACTCGTATGTTTTCTGGATTGCAATTTTATCGCCTTCCAACAACGCCACCTGTTTCGTCTGATTGGAAAGCAGGGTTGTTTTGTGGGGAACGGTATAAAGATAAAAATCGGATAGGGTTTCTGCCTCCATTGCTACGTTGGACATCGTAACCGTATCCTTATATCTGGGGGATCTTAGAGTGACATAAGAGGCCTCTTCGTGCACGGTATTGACTTTTCCGGCTACCAATTGCAAAGCCGCATTGTTATAATCTGTTCCCGAACGGTTGGTGAGTGTCACAAAACCATTCAAGCTCATTTGCTTTTCATCGCTTTCTAAACGCGCTATATAATCAGCGCTCCAATCCATTCCCGTGGTCAAATAATCCAGCTGAACAGGTTCGCTGACTTCATGTTCGGAAAGGGCAGAAATAATTAAAGTCGGTTCTGCGCGCAAATTGGCAGGGACACCGTCAAAAAAGATTTGGGCGGGATAATATGTTTCAATTTTACCCCCGATTTTTAATAGCGGCCATCTGTCATCATTATAGGCCAACAAAGTGGCTACATTGATGACCTCTTTTCCTGTGGGATCAATGTATTTGGTGTGGACAGTTTTTCCCACCGATTTTTTCAACAGGGAATCTAGATTTAATAAATCAAAGTTAAAATTTTGTTCCAATGTGGTCAAACCGACGCCGGATAAAAGGGCAGTTTGGGGTATTATATTGGCGGAAACGCCGGTAAAGGCCAATTCGTTCAATCCTTTTGTCAGTGATACCCGGCGTTCGTCTTTAACCAAGGCGCGACTGTCATTATAAATGGTTAAGTTTAAATTTGTTTGAGCATTCATCGGCACAATGGTTTCGGCCACAGCCAATCCGGCAGAACATAACGTTGTCAAGAATAAAGATTTTTTCATTTTGATCCTCCTTTTTTCTTTTGTTAAAATAGCCAAAAATTCCCCAAAAAGCAAGAAAAAAATTCCCTTGCTTTTTCATTCAAAAAATGCTAAAGTCCTTTGCATAAAAAAAGAGGATTTTCCATTTGCGGTGTGCCTCAGGTGGTTTTTTTAATTAAAAGAAAAGGAAATATGAAAGATGACTAAATTTGTTTATACTTTCGGTGATGGCAAGGCTGAAGGCAATGCCACAATGCGCGAATTGTTGGGCGGTAAAGGCGCCAACTTGGCAGAAATGTCCAGTATCGGTGTGCCTGTTCCTCCCGGATTTACGATTACGACCGAGGCTTGCACATTCTATTACAAGAATAATAAAGCCTACTCCGACGAATTAAAGCAACAGGTAATGGAAGGCTTAAAGGGCGTTGAAGCCGTGATGGGTAAAAAGTTCGGTGACCCCGAAAACCCGTTGTTGTTCTCGGTGCGTTCCGGTGCCCGTGTTTCTATGCCGGGGATGATGGATACCATTTTGAACTTGGGCTTGAATGACCAAACGGTTGAAGGATTGGCTAAAGTTTCCAACAATCCCAAATTTGCTTATGACTCTTATCGTCGTTTTATTCAAATGTATTCTGATACAGCGATGGGCGTGGATATCCACAAATTTGAAGCTGTTTTGGATCGTGTTCGTGAAGAAAACGGTTATAAGCATGACAGTGAAATGACCGTGGATCAATTAAAGGCCGTGATTGCTGAATATAAACAAATCGGTTTGGCAGAAGGTAAACCCGTTCCTCAAGATGTGAATGAACAACTTTGGGGTGCTATTGGGGCCGTGTTTGGTTCTTGGATGAGCGAACGTGCTATCTTTTATCGCAAGCTGAATAACATTCCGGCTGATTGGGGGACTGCTGTGAACGTCCAATCCATGGTGTTCGGAAACAGTGGGGATGATTCTGCGACCGGTGTGTGCTTCTCTCGTGATGCTGCGACCGGTGAAAACTACTTCTACGGTGAATATTTGAAAAATGCCCAAGGGGAAGACGTTGTGGCCGGTATTCGTACCCCGCAACAAATTTCCAAAATTGGGAATGAACGTCGTGGGTTGAACTTGCCCTGTATGGAAGAAGAATTCCCGGCAGTCTATGCGGAATTGGATGCCATTCGTCATAAATTGGAATCCCATTACAAAGATATGCAGGATATGGAATTTACC
>JBJEXE010000024.1:0-3069 GCA_051885475.1 Alphaproteobacteria bacterium
TATCGCGATCTGCAAAATTTAAAGAGGACGCCTTGGGAAGGAAAAATGATGCCTTTGATTACAGCGGAAAAAGAAGAGCTTTTTTCCGCCCTGCTCCATGAATACTTTGCTATTCAACTGATTCACGCTTTAATAGCCAGTTTGGCTGCTGAACATTTTACACGGATGAATCATATGCAACAGGCTGAAAAAAATATTGAAGAAAAATTGGACGGGTTGAATTTGGAGTATCAACAAGCACGCCAAAATCAAATTACCGAAGAATTGATTGATATTGTATCCGGCGCAACAGCCATTACAAAGAAAAAGACTTTAAGTACTTGACAAATGGGAAAAAACAAAATAAAATGAAGATCGTTTGAAAAGGAGAATAAAAATGATTAAATCTGAACTTGTTATTCGTTTAGCGCAAAAGGCAAATTTAAGCAAAACAGATGCCAAGAAAGCCGTTGATACAATCTTTGACGAAATTATCAAAGCCCTTTCCGAAGATAGCCGCGTTGAACTCAGAAACTTCGGTGTTTTGTCGCTTCGTACCCGCAAACCCAGAGTAGCCCGTAATCCGAAAACAGGGGCCAAAGTTCAAGTGACCCAAAAACGGATCCCCTTTTTCAAAGCAGGAAAAGCCGTAAAAAAAGCCCTTAATAAAAAGAATTCCTAAAATGAGTTGGATTACCAATATAAAGCGTCCTACCTTAAAAAAAGTTACCCTTCAAAAGGATATCCCCGATAATTTTTGGGACAGATGTCCTTCTTGTGAAACAATGATATTCCATGCGGAAATTAAAAACACGAATTTTGTGTGTCCTCATTGTGGACATCATTTTCGTTTGCCCGCCAAAGAACGCTTTGATATGTTATTTGATGAAGGAAAGTATACCCTGATTCACTTACCCAAAGTGCACGAAGACCCCTTAAAATTCAGAGATTCCAAAAAATATACAGACCGTTTAAAAGAAGCCCGTAAAAAAACAAATCAGGAAGATGCGATTATGGTTGCTCATGGATTGATGGGGGGAAAACGTGTGGTTGTCGGCGTTTTTGATTTCGCGTTTATGGGAGGTTCAATGGGAACGGCGGTCGGGGAAGCTTTATTGATGGCCGCCCAACTGGCCAGCTTACAAGAAGCAGCTTTTATTTTAATTCCAGCTTCCGGAGGAGCCCGTATGCAAGAAGGAATTCTTTCATTGATGCAAATGGTGCGTTCCGTTATTGCTGTTAAAAAATTGGCTAAAAAGAAGCTCCCCTATATTGCGGTTTTAACAGATCCAACAACAGGAGGTGTAACGGCTTCCTTTGCAATGTTGGCAGACATTACTTTTGCAGAACCAGGGGCCATTATCGGTTTTGCCGGTGCCAGAGTGATAGAACAAACTATTCGTGAAAGTTTGCCACCTGATTTTCAAAAATCAGAATACTTGTTGGAACACGGAATGATTGATGCTGTTGTCCCACGAAAAAAATTACGCGAAAAACTAATTCAGGTTTTAAAGCTCTTTTAATTTAGATATTTTATCACTATATGCTTGATATGTAAAAACCACTTGACTTTAATGTTGATTTGTGTTCTTATATGGCGTTATTTTTAATGAACAGAAAAGGAGAAGTATAGAATGAAACGCATATTATTTTTTGACGCAGATAATGATTTAAGGGAATTTGTACAGGAGTGTCCCATTAAAGGATATGAGTATGTCTTTTTTGATGAGCCTTTTTATTTTATTTCCCCCAAAAAACTGGAAGAATACACAGAAAGTGAAATCATCTCTGTCTTTACACATTCCACAACAATTCCCAATGAAAAATTGGATTTGTTTCCCAATTTGAAATTGATTGCCACCCGCTCCACCGGTGTTAACCATATTGATTTAGATTATTGTAAAAAGCGGGGAATCACCGTGGCCAATGTCCCGCAATACGGAGCCATTACGGTCGCCGAATTTGCTTTTGCTCTTTTGCTGTCGTTAGTTCGTAAAATCCCCAGGGCCAGTGCAGATATGCGCCGCGCAGATGTTCAGCTGCCTCTTTATACTGGAATTGATTTGGCTGGCAAAACAATAGGGGTCATTGGAACAGGTTCCATCGGTCGCCATATTATTCAACTGGCTGAAGGCTTTGGAATGAATGTGCTGGCGTATGATTTATATCCGAATCCGGAGCTTAAAAAGTTATATGTAAAGTCTTTGGATGAATTGTATGAAGCCAGTGATGTTATTTCTCTTAATGTCCCATCAACCCCTGAAAACTACCACTTATTAAACAAACAAGCTTTTGCCAAAATGAAAAAAGGGGTATATATTATCAATACAGCTCGGGGAGATTTGATAAATGCAGAAGCCCTTTATCAAGCCATTCGTAAAGGAAAAGTGGCCGGTGCCGGTTTGGATGTGATGGAAAACGAAGATTTCTTACTGCACGATGAAACCGAAACAGCTGTTAATTCCCATAATTCAGACTTTTTACTCACTTCAGCCATCAATTTGAAGTTGTTGCAATGCCCAAATGTTATTGCGACACCTCACATTGCTTTTAACTCATATGATGCCATCCGACGCATCAATGCAACAACATGTGAAAATATTCGGGCTTTCTTGGGCGGAAAACCGATCAACTCAAGATAAACAACCTACCCCCGTTTTTTAGACGGGGGAAATTTTTACTTTATTTTAGTCAAAGGGAATTCCCATCAGTCTTCAATGGGCTCGTCAGAAACCGGCTCTTCCAGAGCGGGGGAATTTTCAACAATTGGTTTTTCTTCCACAACAGAAGCCGTGCATTCCACCACCCAAATATCATAAACAGGATGTTCCATCGCCGAAAGAGCAGGATTGGAAGAAAACATCCAACCACGAAAAACCGGCTTTTCCAAATCATTTTCATCCGTAATAATAAGAAAAGCAGCATTTTCAGGTGTTTCTTCCGGTGGCTTTTTTAAACATTTTTCCACAAAAACAGATAAAGAACCAACTTTTGTTTGCTCACCCACACTGGCCGTCAGCTTTTGCACACGCCCCGTTATTTTATCCATCGTGCGCAAGACCACTGTATCAGTTGCAATATCTGCCCTTG
>JBJEXE010000025.1:0-44361 GCA_051885475.1 Alphaproteobacteria bacterium
GTCTTTTCATAGACGGGAATCCGTGTAAATTTATCCGCCAAGATGATTTTTTTTAAGTCTGAAAGTTTGGCCGTCAATGAAATAGCACTGATTTCACTGCGCGGAATCAAGACATCCGCCGCCCGAATATCACGCAAATGAAACAGGTTTTTCATTAAAAGCACTTCGTCATCCGCCACCAAAACCTCATCCCCGCGTTCTTCGCGTTTATCCATAATTTCTTCCAACGTTTCAATGGCTTCTTCTTCCTCGGGGTGCTTTTCAAAAAGAGACTTAATTTTATTCAGCATATTTTACTCCTTATAAGGATCCGGATAACCCAATTTTTTCATAATCTTGGTTTCCAAGTGTTCCATTTTTTCAGCCTGCTTATCCGTTAGATGGTCATAGCCTTGCAGGTGCAAAGTGCCATGAACCAACAAATGAGATAAATGGGCACCAAAAGATTTTTTTTGTTCCCGTGCTTCACGCACCAAAACACCGTAAGCCACGACAATATCACCGGCACAAAGGCCTTCGTTTTCAAAAGAAAGAACATTCGTCGGCTTATCCTTACCGCGGTAGTGTTTGTTCAGCTGATGCACAAAATCATCCCCCGCCAAAACAACAGAGATTTCAGCCTGAGGATTTCCCATCCAAGCCGCCTGTATCGCGCGCTTACAAAAAGTCTTTGGACAAATCAAACGCCAAAAATGTTTATCGCGAATTTGTATGTCAATGTTGGGCATTTTGTTTTGCTTTTTCGTGTTCGTAAGCGGCGACAATTTTGGACACCAAACCATGACGCACAACATCTTTGTTTGTAAATTCCACAAAGGCAATTTCAGGAACGTTTTTTAAAATCCGTTCGGCTTCGGCCAAACCTGACGCTCCGCCACGGGGTAAATCCGTTTGGGTCAAATCGCCGTTAATAACCATTCGGGAACCTTCCCCCAAACGCGTCAAAAACATCTTCATTTGCATCGGCGTCGTATTTTGCGCTTCATCCAAAATAATCATCGCATGGGTCAAGGTCCGGCCGCGCATATAAGCCAAAGGAGCAATTTCAATTTCGCCATTGGCAATTTTTTTGCCAACCACATCCCGTGGCAACATTTCATATAAAGCATCATATAAAGGCCGCAAGTACGGGTCAATTTTTTCCTTGAGGTCGCCAGGCAAGAATCCCAAATTTTCACCAGCTTCCACCGCCGGACGTGTCAAAATAATTTTTTCCACGCGATTGGCCAGCATTTCATCCACGGCTTTTGCCACCGCCAAATAGGTTTTTCCTGTGCCGGCAGGCCCCATTCCAAAGACCATATCGTGCGTATTCATCGCCTCAATAAATTGGCCTTGGATTGCCGTTCTGGGGTTGATATGTTTTAAAGTTGTTTTAAGGGTTAAATTTTCGCTCATCTTGAAGAAACTCCTTTCAATAAATCCAGTCTAACCGATTTTAAAAGGAAATGCAAGCGAGCTATTTGATAATTTTCCCCATCAAGGCTGTCGCAGTGGCATCGGTAATTTGAACGCGAACAATTTCACCCAACTGAGAAAGCGGGGCTTTCACAACTGTGCCTTGCATATAAGGCGTATAGCCCACCAACTGTCCCCTGCTCTTACCGCGTTCGGTCAGCAAAACCTCCAAAACTTTCCCCACCGTCCCTTCGTTAAAGGCTCGTTGTTGGGATTGTAAGAGTTTTTGAAGAGCCATCAGGCGACGCGTTTTGACTTCTTCAGGCACTTGGTTTTTCATCAAACTGGCCGGCGTACCAGGACGCGCACTGAACTTGAAGGAAAAGGAGCTGGCATATTGAACGCGTTCCACCAGCGCCAGCGTTTGTTCAAAATCTTCCTCTGTTTCCCCGGGAAAACCGACAATAAAGTCAGACGAAATAGCGATATCAGGACGCACAGCCCGAAAAGCCGCCACTATTTTTTCGTATTCCGCCACCTTGTATTGGCGATTCATCGCCTTCAAAATTTTATCCGAACCTGCCTGAATCGGCAAATGAATATAAGGCATCAACTGGGGCGTATCCGCATGGGCGTCAATCAGGTTTTGCGTAATCTTACTGGGGTAAGAAGTCGTATAACGAAGCCGTTTCAGGCCCTTGATTTTAGCCACATCCCGAACAAGGTCCCCCAAATCCCGGCCTTCATCCCCATGCCAGGAATTAACGTTTTGCCCCAACAACATAATTTCTTTGGCGCCGGCTTTCACAAGGGCTTTGGCTTCTTGCAAAATATCCTTGGACGGACGGGAGTATTCACACCCCCGCGTATAGGGCACCACACAGTAGGAGCAAAAATTATCGCAACCTTCCTGAATCGCCAAAAAAGCATTCGCTGGACTTGTCGTAGGCATTGGCAGGGCATCAAATTTGGATTCTGCCGGAAAATCAGCCAAAATCAGGCGTCCTTTTTCCCTTTGGCGACGGGCAATCAATGCCGGCAACTGATGATAATTTTGGGGTCCCACCGCAATATCAATCAAAGGAGAACGACGCAAAATTTCGCGCCCTTCCGCCTGAACAACACAGCCCGCCACAATAATTAAAGCAGACTTTTTTTTCACCTTTGCCAAACGCCCGATTTCAGAAAAAAGTTTTTCCGAGGCTTTTTCACGAATATGACACGTATTCAGCAAAAGAATATCAGCTTCGGCCGGTTTGTCCGTTTGTTTAAAACCATGCACTTTTAAAGCATCCACCATTCGGCCCGAATCATAAACATTCATTTGGCAACCAAATGTCTTTACATATAATTTCTGTGTCATTTTGACCTTTCCTTTTGTTTTTTATCCACATAACCGGTCAAACGGTCCTTTAATTCAGTCATTGCTTGGGCTCGGGTGGCAGACTTTTTTAATCTTGTTTCAAAATCAGCATACTCTGTTTCCGTCAAAATTTCCTGCGCCATTTCCAACAATTTCCGCGTTTTCCATTTGGAGGCATCATTCATAGCGGCCTGACGCTTTTCAGAAGTGATTTGATAATTTTGAAGCAAAACAGAAGTGCGTGCCGGTGCCGAGCGCGTCAAACTGGGATAATACCATTTGTTTTCCGGGCGTTCCGAGGCCAGCAGCAAAAGGGTATAAGGATGCAAAATTTCTCCGGCAAAAGAGCTGGCATTTCCCTCATTTTTTTGTAGTTTTTCCAAATACTCTTTCAATTCCCGGCGTCGTTCGGAAGAGGTATCAAAACTTTGTAATAATTCCGCCAACTTCACCTGTGCTTCGGCATTGCCATTTTCCGCAGCCAACTGATACATATAAAGCGCTTGGCGTTCGTCTTGTTTTAATCCATTTTTCCCCTTCATATAGCCTTCAGCCATTTTCATTTGAGAGGCATCGTCATTATAAGAGAGGGCGCATACATTCAATGCAACCTGTTCCATTTCAGGTTTATTTTCCTGAGCGTATTTATCCGCCAACGGACAACGCGCTGACACACAAGGCGCCATCCCTAAAATCAGTAATCCTGAAATTATTTTTCCAAAACAACATCTACCCATTGAATATCCCCCAAAGCCGGCGTATAAGTTCCAAAAAAGGGCTGCTCCATATCCGGATACAAAATGCCTGCCGGCAAGTAAATTTCCTTTTCAAAGGCCAAAGCGCCCTTCGTATCATAAGCCAACGCGTAAATTTTTTCAGGAACTGGCAGTTTTTCAGAAGTCGTATTTTTTAAAACCCCTTCAATCAAAACGGCCTCTCCTGTCGGCGTTTTACGAAAACGAACAGATTGAACGGAAAGTTTCGGTAAAACAACAGGCGCCTCCGCCACGGGTGCTTCTTCCGCTACAAAAACGGGAAGAACAACCGGGGTTGGCGCAACAGGCTTTACAGAAGGCATCTTATGAAGACGCACGGAAACAGGGGGCGAAGTCAAAGGAAAACTTTGATTTTTGAGCATCCATAAATCACGCCACAACCATCCCATTCCTATCAGGCCAATAACCAAAACAAAACACACCACTATCCAAAAATAAGGCAACGATTTTTTGGGGGGATTTTTAAGCTGAACCGGCCGAAAAACTTCGGGCAGAACAGGCCGAGAATCAGAAGAAGACGCCGGCGCCGTTTTCACAACAATCCGTTTGACATTTGCATCAAAAGACAAAACAGCATCTGGCGGTGGTTGTATAGTGGCAGTTTGGGAGAGCTGTTCTTTGGGTTTTGAAGAAAACTCAAAAATATGCTCACAAGCGGAACATTGCATTTTCTTGCCATTGAAAATCTTAATTTCCGGCGGAATTTTATATTTTGCAGAACATTTTGGACAAGTAATCAGCATTTTTTTCTTTCCCTTTTGACAAAAATAGTGTACATAGTATATACAAGTTTTTAAAAAAGATGCAAACACTTTTTGAAAAAAGGATAAAAAATGACATCAAATGAAGCTCTTTCACCCGTTATTGCCGAATTCAACGGCGTGTCTTTTCGCTATAAAGGCAATACGGATGTCTTAAAAGATATTCAATTTTCATTGGCGCCCGGCTCTTTCCATTTTATGACAGGGGAAAGCGGGGCCGGTAAGACGTCTTTATTGGGACTACTTTATTTGGACCATTTGCCCACCAAAGGGCGTGTGCGTTTGTTCGGACAGACGGTGGATTCCCTTTCCCGTTCGGCCAAAGCCATGATCCGCCGCCAAATCGCGGTGGTCTTTCAAGATTATCGTTTGTTGGAACATTTAACTGCCTTTGATAATGTCGCTTTGCCTTTACGTTTAATCGGGGAAAAAGAAAGCGAAATCAGGCGGCACGTTTCCGAACTCTTGGCCTGGGTCGGGCTGGAAAAGCAAATGAAAGCCCATCCTCAGGAATTATCCGGTGGAGAACAGCAACGCATCGCCATCGCCAGAGCCGTCATTCATAAACCGTCGTTATTATTGGCAGATGAACCGACCGGCAACGTGGATGATGCAATGGCTAAACGCTTATTACATTTATTTTTGGAACTCAACAAATTAGGCACAACAGTGGTGGTGGCCACCCATAATATAGAATTGGTCAAGACATTTCAATTTCCGCAACTGCATTTAAAGCACGGAAAATTAGAGCTGATTCCCCCCGTTCATTCTTATACAGATATGGCAGCCAGATTGTTAAACAAAGGAAATAAAGATGCATAAAAAAAATGATTTTTTATTTACAAGGGATTCCAGCCGTTTTTATTTTCCGTGGATGTGTTGGTTGATGGTCTTTATTGGGACTTTTATTTGCGGCGGCGGAATGTTGGTTTATAATTCCTTGACAGGATGGCAACGCGGCGTTTCTGAATCCTTGACCGTTCAAATCAACACTTATGATGAAGAAGGACGCGACAGGGGCGAATTAGTCATACAGGATGTGGAAAAGGCTTTATCCATCTTACGAACGACCCCCGGAGTCATCGGCGCCAGTGTTTTAAGTGATGCCCAAATGAATGAGCTCATGGCGCCTTGGGTGGGGGCTGATGTAGCCATTACATCGTTGCCTGTTCCAAAATTGATTGATGTGGCAGTGGATACGGCTGCTCCTCCGTTCTTGGAGCAATTAAAAGTAGATTTAGCCGCTCATGTCCCAGGCGCCACAATGGACAGTCATCGGATTTGGTTGGCCGAATTGGTAAAATTGTCGCATCATATTTTAAAGTTGGTGATTTTTGTTTTGGCACTGTTAGCTTTAACCATTGCTTTTACGGTTGCCTATACAACGCGTTCCACTTTGAAAATTCATGAATCCGTTATCAAATTGGTTCATATGATGGGCGCCAAAGATTTATTTATTACGAACAAGTATGCTCTTTTGAATTCCAAATATGCCCTGACTGGCGGTGTGTTAGGGTCGGCATGCGCTCTGCCCTTGTTATGGGTTGTCATTTTATTTTTCAAAGAGACTTCTGATACCATTTTCCAAACGCAATTTTCCCCCTTGCAATGGGGCATTTTGGGCGGCTTTCCGTTCGCCGTGGCGCTTTTGGCTTTCATCACAACCTTTAAAACGGTTCTTTCTTATTTAAGGCGGTTCTTATAATGAGACTGGTAAAAACAATTTTAGGGTATTTCATCATTTTAATCGGCGCCATTTGGGCAATCGGCTTTGTCGTATTCGCCGGCATAAGCATCGGGATGAAGTATCGCCCGTTGGAATCCGCCGAAGCCATTGTCGCTTTAACCGGCGGCAACGACCGTATCAAAGAAGCGATTCGTTTATTACAAGAAAAAAAAGCACCCCGCTTATTTATTTCAGGGGTCAATGAAAATGTAACAGGCTATCATTTGTTAAAAGAAACGCCCCCAAAATGGCAAGATAAAATTGAGCTGGGTTATCAAGCCAAAACAACCCGTATGAATGCCGTTGAAACAGCCGGATGGATTCAAAAAAATAACATTTCTTCCATTATTTTGGTAACCAGTTTTTACCATATGCCGCGCAGCTTGTTGGAAATTAAAGAGGCTGTTCCCGGCTTAAAAATTACCCCCTACGCCGTTTTTCCGCACCGTTTTGACCAAGATACAAAGTGGATTCATACGCGTTATGCATGGCAGTTATTTTTAGAATATCATAAATTTTTTGTTGCTTACTTTTTCAAAGGAGTTGTCAAATGATTCGTTCTGTTTTATTTTTAATCACTTTTTATTTATTCACAGCCTGTTTGTTTATTTTAATGTTACCGGCGCTTTTTTTGCCCAGACGGGTAGAATACGCTTTCCTGTATTTTTGGACAAAAGGCGCCAGAGCATTACTGTGGGTATTTTGCGGCATTAAAATCAAGGTAAAAGGATTGGAAAATCTGCCCAAAAAGAATGGCTATATTGTGGCGTCAAAACACGAATCTGCCATGGAAACTGTTTTGTTTCACAGCTTAATTCCCAATGTCTTTTATATTTTTAAACAAGAATTATTATGGGTGCCAATTGCCAATCTGCACGCCATGAAAACAGGATGTATTGCCATTGACAGAAGTGCCGGCGGCAGTGCGATGCGCTCAATGTTAGAAAAAACAAAAAAGCATTTATCGGAGGGGTTAAATTTAGTCATCTTTCCGGAAGGAACGCGCGTGGCCCCCGATGCCCCCACCAAGTGCGCCCCCGGTATTGCTTTTTTATATGCCAATTGTGATGTACCCGTTGTGCCTGTTGCCCTGAATACAGGGTATTGTTGGGCCAAAAATAAAACTTTGAAAAAAGCCGGCACTGTTACCGTGTCATTTTTGCCGGCCCTTGAACCAGGCTTGGAAAAACGAGAATTTTTACATCAGCTGGATACAGCATTAGAAGCCGAACAAAATAAACTTCCACATCCACAAAAGGGATAAAATGCAGTTAAAAGAACAAAAAATTTGGGCGCTTTATTCGGACACTTCTTTTCAAGAGGTAGAAGCGGCCATCGTTTTGACAGACGGATTGGATATTTTGAACGTGGAAAATTCCTTCATGCGTCCTTACTCTTATGAATTAAAAGACAAATTATTGAACATGACTTTTGATCAATTGGCAGATAAAAAATATCTGGATGAATTGGAAAAAGAGGTCAGTGATTTTTTTATCGAAATTTTAAAAGAGCTTGAAGAATCAAATCCCCAAAAAGCAGATTTAATGGCCCTAATGGGACCCGTTTTTGAAAGAGCAATTACGGATAAACATGTGCTTGAAATGGTTGATTTTAAAAGAATAGCCACCACCTTTCAAATTCCCGTCATCGGGCATTTTATGCAAGGGGATTTAATGGCCGGCGGGGTTGGAAGTCCTTTACAATCCGTTTTTTGGGAAAGGATGGCGCAACAAATACAAAAACCAGCCATTGTTGCCAATGTCGGGGGAATTTTAAAACTGACCTATCTGGGACCCAATGGAGAAATCATCGGGTTTGACGCAGGAATCGGAACGGCTTTAATGGATGAATGGGTCTTTAGAAAAACAGGACAAAGCCAAGATGAGGGCGGGTGGTTAGCTGCCCAAGGAAAACCCGATATGAGGGTCGTCAAAGTTTTGTTGGAACATCCCTTTTTTAATCAAAAGCCGCCCAAAGCCGTTATGCGAAAGGAATTTCTTGTTTTATTGGAACAGTTAGACGGACTGTCGGCAGCCGACGGATGTGCTACGTTGGTTTCTTTTTTTGTAGAAAGTTTAAAAAAAGCATGTGTGTTTTTACCAAGCCCTCCTCTTGGATGGATTTTAACCGGAGGGGGACTTAAAAATCCAAGCCTTGTTTTGGCCCTAAAGCAAGCGTTTCCAAATATTCAAAAGGGGAGTGAGTGCTTTGCCTTTCATGAGCATTTAAATGCCATCGGAACAGCTTTTTTGGGAGCACGCCAGTTGATGAACCTGCCCATCAGTTTACCCACAACAACCGGCGTTGTTGAAGCTGTCAGTGCAGGAGAAGTTTTTGATCCCGCACCTGATAAATAAAAATCTTACTTTTAAACCCCAAAAGGCGCGAGTTTACAATTTTTTTAGGGGTCCAACCGTCAATTTCAAAAACTTCAGAAATGACAATAGCTGATGGTTTTAGGGTTTGCTTTAATCTGTTTCCTAAATTCTGGATATGAGCTAAATAGCAAAGAGCGATATCCACATGCTTTAAATTTGTTTCCATGAAATCTGCCCGAATAATTCGGGTGTTTTTATATTTTTTAAGACGCCTTTTGGCGATATTAAAAGGAAAAGGATCCCATTCATAGCCATAAAAATTGTGTTTAGAAAATTTTGGGGCCAGACCAACCAACAGTGAACCATCCCCGCAGCCCAAATCAGCCACATTTAACGGCTTTTGAGATTGATTTAATACCTTGAAAACTTCCGCAATCAATGTCTTTTTAGTGCGCCCGAATGAGGGAATATAAGGGGGATTATTCCAGCCCTTAAAAATAAAATAACTAGCAAAAGCATAGGTGCAAAATGCAATTGCTAAAATATAAAACAAACTCGCGAAAAACAAAAAAAGCATAGTTTTTTATACTATGCTTTTATGGGAAAATCAAGGCGTTTTTAAATTTTAATCAGGCCATGGATAAAGGCGTAAAGAGCTGCTAATGCCACCAAAGAGATTATCCAAGACAGGCTTTTTTCTTCCTTGGAAAAAATCAAACCTTGCGTATTTTCTTTGCGCGCCACCCAATAAACAGGAAGACCCAGCGCAATAAATACGACCGCCATCAACAAATAACCCAGTCCCGCTGCATAAATCAACCAAAGAGCGTAAAGGCTGCCCAAAAGGGCGGTCAGCTGTGCCGTAAAACGGGAAATTCCCAGATGTTGATTAAACTCACCGTCCGAGCAAATCTTCCATAAATAAAGGCAACTGGTTAAATAGGCCGGCAACACCATCACACTGGTAATGGAAAGCATTGTATTCCATGCATTATTGGAAAAATAAACCAAGAACAAAGCCGCCTGCATCATCCAACTGGTAACCCACAAAGAAATACTGGGAGCACCTGCATCATTTTCACGGGCAAAACATTTCGGAAATGTCCCGTTTTGAGCCATGGTTTGGGGCATTTGTGCCACAATCATTGTCCAACTGAGCCAGCTGGCCAACACAGCAATAATCAGCCCCACATTCATTATCCAAGCGCCCCATTTTCCAACCACGTGTTCCAAAACACCTGCCGTAGACGGATTGGGAATTTGGGCAAGTTGTTCTTGAGTCATCAGCCCAAACGGCAAAATAGAAAGGAGGACATAAATCGCCAAACATCCCAAAAAACCCAACATTGTGGCACGTCCCACATCAGATTGGCTTTTGGCACGACCGGACAAAACAACGGCCCCTTCAATTCCGATAAAGGCCCACAAGGTGACCAACATCGTGCTTTTGATTTGCTGAGATAAATCGCCTAAATGATGAGTCTGGCTGTGCCCCCAAAAGTCAAAATCAAATTGGGACGCATTAAACACAACCCCCAAAATTAGAATGAATAAAACAAGAGGTACTATCTTCGCAATCGTAGCAATCAAGTTGATTTGGGCAGCTTGCCGAACACCCCGCAAGACCAACCAATTAAAGCCCCAGATAAGCAAAGAACCTCCGATAATGGCGTTTAAATTATTGCCACCGGTAAAAACACCCGGGAAAAAATAATTCAACGCATCCATTGTAATCACAGCATATCCCACGTTGCCGAAAATCTGACAAAGCCAATAGCTCCATCCGATATTAAAGCCCATAAACGGTCCGAATCCAGAACGCGTGTACATATAAACCCCCGAAGTCAAATCAGGTTTCACCGTGGATAAAATACGAAATGTATTGGCAATAAAATAAATCCCCACCCCTGTAATCAACCATGCTAAAATAATCGCTCCGACAGCCGCACCCTGGGCCATATTTTGGGGCAATGAAAAAATACCACCCCCTATCATAGAACTGACCACGATACCGGCCAAGCCCAAAACACCCAGTTTGCCAGCCGAACTTATTGTATTTTTTGTCATTTAAAACTCCTTTTAAAAAGGGCAACCGAAGTTGCCCGATTTCTTACTTTTTCTTTTTGGCAGTCAAGTCCACCACCGGCGCATATTCAAAATTGAGAAAGCCCAGTGCGGTCAAACAATAGCCAAAGTTTTGTGTCACATTCACAAAATTATGGTAAAATTGAAATTCACTGTGTTGTTGACACCCGCGTAATTGCAATTCGTGATTTAACGATTTGGTCAACCACATCTCACAGTGGGATTTCGCAATATCATCATCAATGAACGTGTCAAAATATTCCACATATTCAGCAGCCCATCCCCCCAAAAACTTACCGCGTTTATCTTTGCCCCACACAATACCAATACCCGTGGCGATAGCTTTGTGTTCTTCGGCACGAGCCCCGTTGCCGGCCATAATGACTTCCAAAACAGCACCATGTTTAAAATGTTTTTCCACCTGCTCTACCGGTACAATATTACCGAAAAGTTCCGGCGGTAAAACCGAAGTGTAAGGGATGACGTTAAAATCTTGGATTTTGGCTTGCATTAAAGCCGAATCGTAACAAAATGTTTCAAAAGGTTGCGGAGGAATACCATCTTCCGCCAAACCTGCCCCACCGGTATGAAAAGCCAATGTGGGATAACGAGTTCCTAATTGCATTTTTTCTCCTTTTTTAGTTGCAAGATTACAGTTATAACAACCGTAAATTGATATGGGCGCCCTTAAGGGGATCCGTCAAGCTGAACGAAAGGTAAAAGAAAAAACTTGAATTTTCTGTGGGGGATTGCTAAACTGATAAAAAAGGAGCAAAAATGAAAAAAGTATTACTTGCCGGTTTGTTATTTTTGGGAGCATGCGCCACAGAGCACCCTTCGGGTGATTTGAACGCAGAGGAAATTTACACGCAGGCCTATCAGTACTTCCAAGAAACTGATTATGAAAAAGCCGCCGAAGCCTTTGATAAAATTGAACAACAATACCCTTATTCCGAATGGGCCGAAAAGGCACAGATTATGATGGCTTATTCCCAATATAAACAAAATGAATACACCGATGCCATTTTAACATTGGACAGATTCTTGCAATTACATCCGGGGAATAAAAATGCTTCTTATGCCCTGTATTTAAAGGCTCTGTGTTATTTTGAACAAATGTCAGATCCTTTGCGCGAACAGGAAATGACTCAAAAAGCAGAGGATACTTTCCGTGAATTATTAGCGCGTTTTCCAAATTCCGTATATGCAGAAGATGCCAAAGCCAAATTAAAGACAATTCAAAATACTTTAGCTGGAAAGGAATTGGCTGTCGGACGTTATTACCAACAACATGAAGATTATCTGGCTGCAATGAACCGTTTTCAAAATGCCTTAAAAGAATATCCAAACTCCAATCAAACGGAAGAAGCGCTTTATCGTTTGGCCGCCTGTTATCAGGCTTTGGGACTGACACATCAAGCCGGGGAAGTCTTTCAAGAGATGAAAACAAAATACCCAAAATCCGAATGGATTGAATACACCGACAAATTATTTTAAAGGATTTTTATGCTGACACATTTGGCCGTTCAGAATTTTGTTTTAATCAATAAACTGGATTTGTCATTTGACAGGGCTTTAAGTGTTTTTACCGGTGAAACAGGGGCTGGAAAATCCATTTTATTGGATGCCCTTTCCTTGGTTTTAGGGGCCCGCGGAGAAGCACGTTTTGTCCGTAAAGGCGAAAAGCAAGCGGTTATTTCGGCCGCCTTCCATTTAAATAAAAATCATCCCGTCCGTGAGATATTGGAAGAACAAGGGCTGACAACCGAAGAAGAATTGATTTTACGGCGCACCCTGTCATCCGACGGAAAAAGCAAAGCCTTTATCAACGATCAACCTGTGGGCTTGGCTTTATTAAAAACAATCGGGGAATTATTGGTTGAAATTCACGGACAATTTGCCACACACAGTCTGTTAAATCCCATAACACACAAAACGACTTTGGATAATTACGGGCATTTGGAAAAAGAAGTGAAAGCCGTTCAAAAAGCTTGGCATCATTGGCAAGAGCGTAAAAAAGAACGCCTGGAATTAGAAGAAAATTTAAGCCGACAAATGGAAGAGGAATCTTATCTGAAAGAGGCTGTGGATGAGCTGAATAAATTGAACCCCAAAACGGGTGAAGAAGCGTATTTAACAGAGCGCCGCAGCTTTTTAATGAATGCCGAAAAGATGGGTGAAAATTTAAAAAATGTTCAAACTTTAACGGATGAAGAAGAACGAGGCGTTCTTGCCCTGATAAGGCGTTTAAAGTTTTATTTGGAGCAAGCCGAACGGTTAAATGAGAAGGAGATAAGTCCTTTATTGGAACAAATGGAGGGAGCCGAAAATGCTTTGACGGAAGTTTCCGAAAAAGTAGAAAGCTTATTGGCAGAGATGGGGGATGAAAATGAGCTGATCCAAATTGACGACCGTTTATTTGCCCTGCGTGATGTGGCCCGTAAGCATCACGTTGTTTTAGATGAATTACCCGCTCTTACAGAAAAATTTGAAAAACAATTACATCAAATTGTGCATGCCGAAGATGAAAAAGCACGCTTAATGAGGGCTGAAGAAGAAGCCAAGGGAATTTATTTTGAAGAAGCCAAAAAGCTGACTGAGGCCCGCCAAAAGGCAGCGCAAAAATTAGAAAAAGAAATTTTAAGAGAGCTGCCGGATTTGAAGTTGGAAAAAGCGCGTTTTACCGTAGAAATAAAAGAGGCCGAACCCGCCGAAGACGGCGTCAATCAAATCACCTTTTTGGTGGCCGCAAATAAAGGAACAGATTTAATGCCCATTCATAAATGTGCCTCAGGCGGTGAATTAGCACGCATTATGTTGGCTTTGAAGGTCAATTTAAATGAAGAAAATCAAACCCTGATTTTTGATGAAATTGATACGGGCATTTCAGGGGCAACGGCTTCAGCCGTAGGAAAACGTTTGGCCCGTTTGGGGGAAAACCATCAAACTTTGGTGATTACCCATTCTCCACAAGTGGCTGCCTGCGGGAAGCACCATTATCGTGTTTCAAAAGAAGAAGGAGAAAAGACTCCCTTTACCTGTGTAAGAAAACTAACGCCGACTGAACGCGTGGAAGAAATTGCAAGATTATTATCCGGTGCACATATTACAGAGGCTGCCCGAGCAACCGCCAAAGAATTATTAAATACAGGATTTTAAAAATTTTCTTTTCTTTTCATGAAAAAGAGCGTATAATAACGTTATGATTCAAGAGTTAACCGTTTATAATTTAAAAGATTTTGAAGGACTGCGCAAGGCCGGACGTTTGGCTGCCGAAGTGTTGGATTATATTACCCCCTTTGTAAAACCGGGGGTGTCAACCGGTGAATTGGACGATAAAATGGACGCCTTTATTACCGAGAATGGCGGGCGAACGGCTTGCCGTGGATATAACGGTTATCCAAAGTGTACCTGTATTTCCCCCAACCATGTCATTTGCCACGGAATTCCGTCTTATGATAAAATCCTGCAAAAAGGCGACATCATCAACATTGATGTTACGGTGATTGTGAACGGTTGGTATGGGGATACGTCCAGAATGTATTATGTGGGAAAACCTTCCATCAAAGCCCGCCGCTTGGTAGAAACGACTTATGCCACGATGATGGCCGGCATCAATGCCGTCAAACCAAACGGATCTTTGGGGGATGTGGGGGCCATTATGGAAGAAACGGCCTTAAAAGAAGGATTTACCACTGTGCACGATTATTGCGGTCATGGTATCGGGCGCATTTTTCACGGGGCACCAAATGTGTTAAATTATGGCAAAAGGGGAACAGGTGTCAAATTAGTTCCCGGATTGGTCTTTACCGTGGAACCGATGCTGAATACCGGTTCAAAAGACACAATTACTTTATCGGACGGGTGGACAACCGTCACACGGGATAGAGGCCTTTCTGCCCAATTTGAGCACACGTTAGGCGTCACGGAAAAGGGCATTGAAATTTTCACCCTTTCCCCAAAAGGATATACTTTTCCGCCCTATAAGGACAAATAATGAGTGAAACAAAACCGGATTATTTGGGACACCGTGCACGGGTAGAAAACAAATTTTTGACTTATGGGCACGAGGTATTTGCCGATTATGAATTTTTAGAATTAATGCTGATGTGTGCCCTACCCCGTATTGATGTCAAACCTTTGGCAAAGAGGCTGTTGGCTGAATTTGGATCATTAAGTGGTATCTTGACAGCAGCGCCAAAAGACTTGATGAAAGTAAAAGGAATTAAACATCACAGCGTTTTATTTTTAAAAATTATTTTGGCAGCTTGTCAAAGATTGACAACAGAAAAAGTAAAAGAAGGACCCATTTTAAAAGACTGGGTCAGCTTGATGGCCTATTGTCAAATGATCTATGCCAATGAAACTGTTGAAAAAATGCATATTTTATTCTTGGATAAGGGGTTGCGTTTAATTCACAGTGAACTGCATCAAAAAGGAACTGTAGATCACATTCCGGTTTTCCCAAGAGAAATTTTAAAACGCGCCTTGGATTTAAATGCATCCAGTGTGGTGATGATGCATAATCATCCGTCGGGCGATGCCAATCCTTCCAATGCAGATATTGAAGTGACAAAGGAAGTACGCCGTTTATTGGAAACAGTTGGGATTCAATTTCTGGATCATTTAGTCATCGGTAAAGCGCAAAATATTTATTCTTTTCGGGCGCACGGGCTTTAATCATCCCCGATTTTCAAGGCTTGGATAAAAGCATTTTGGGGAATTTCCACCTGACCAAATTGACGCATCCGTTTTTTGCCTTCTTTTTGTTTTTCAAGAAGTTTGCGTTTGCGCGTAATATCCCCCCCATAACATTTGGCCGTTACATCTTTACGATAGGCAGAAATATCTTCACGGGCAATAATTTTACCACCGATACTGGCTTGAATCGGAATCTTAAACTGATGTCGGGGAATCAAATCCTTTAAGCGGGCACAGATTTGGCGCCCACGGCGTTCCGCCTGAGAACGATGAACCAAAAAGGCAAGAGCATCCACAGGTTCCGCGTGCACCAATATATTGACACGCACCAAATCAGATTCGGCATAGCCGTCCACTTCGTAATCAAAACTGGCATACCCGCGCGAAATGGATTTTAATCGGTCATAAAAATCAAAAACAATTTCATTCAAAGGCAGGCGATACACCGCCATTGCACGATTGCCGACATACGTTAAATCCAGTTGTTCCCCACGGCGTTCTGTGCACAATTGCAAAATGCCACCCAAGGCTTCATCCGGTGTTAAAATAGTGGCTTTTACCCAGGGTTCTTCAATTTTTTGAATCGTTGTTACATCCGGCATATCGGCAGGATTATGCATAATGAGCATTTCACCGTTCGTCTTATAGACTTTATAGGCCACCGAGGGAGCCGTTGTAATTAAATCCAAATTAAATTCTCGGGATAAACGTTCCTGAATAATTTCCATATGGAGCAAACCCAAAAAGCCACAGCGAAAGCCTTGCCCCAGTGCCATAGATTTATCAGGCGTAAATTGAAAGCTGGCATCATTCAGTTGCAGCTTTTCAATTGCCTCTTTCAAGGCTTCGTAATCCCCCATATCCACGGGAAACATAGAACAAAAGACAACACTTTGACTGGGTTTAAAACCGGGTAAAGCCAGCGCACAAGGTGTTTTTTCATCCGTAATGGTATCCCCTACTTTGGTTTCACCAATGGTTTTGACACCACAAATCATAAACCCGAGCTCACCTGTGGCAATTTCGTTCGTATCACACATTTTCGGCGTAAAATAGCCCAAACGTTCCACCTTGTAAGTGGCACCGGTGGACATAAATTGAATGGCTTGATTTTTCTTTAAAACGCCATCCACAACGCGGACCAAAACAACAATCCCCAAATACGCATCATACCATGAATCCACCAACATTGCTTTCAAAGGGGCCTTGACTTCCCCTTTGGGAGCCGGCAAACGATTTACAATGACCTCCAAGACCGAGTCCACCCCCAGCCCCGTTTTCGCAGAAATCAACGGGCAATCCGTCGTATCCAGACCAATCACTTCCTCTATTTGATTTTTAACACGTTCTGGTTCGGCCGCCGGCAAGTCCACTTTATTGATAACCGGCACAATTTCGTGGTTAGCATCCAAAGCCTTATAGACATTTGCCAGCGTTTGCGCTTCCACCCCTTGCGTGGCATCCACCACCAATAAAGAGCCTTCACAAGCACTTAAAGAACGGCTCACTTCATAACCAAAATCCACATGCCCCGGCGTATCAATCAAATTCAAAATATAGTCTTTATATTTCAGGCGGACAGTTTGGGCTTTAATCGTAATGCCCCGTTCGCGTTCAATATCCATATTATCCAAAATTTGAGCTTTCATTTCACGGTCGGAAACCGCACCACACATTTGAATCAAACGATCCGCCAAAGTAGATTTACCGTGGTCAATATGGGCAATAATTGCAAAATTTCTGATATGGCTTAAATCTGTCATAGGCGTATTATAGCTTATTTTTTCGGGAAAGGCAAGAATTAAAACAAACGCCCCAATGCGCCCGGAGCCACTGTTTTTAAGGCCTTCCAGCTGACTTCCGGAGCAAATAAAGGACCAATAACCGTAAACGGAACGTTGATCAGACCTCCACCGGTCGTATCACGGAATAACCACCCCAACACCGGGATTTTCCCCGGCAAGCTGTTGAGGGCATAGGCCGGAACAACCGATCCGGATAAATCCACACCCGAAGATTGAACTTCACCTTTAAAGGTAATACCCAAGTTTGTGCTGACAGCAAAAGCATCCGATATCGTCATTTTAAAATCCGGTGTCAGCAAAAACGGAATTTCCGTTTCATCAAATACAATATCCTTTCCCCGGAAAGCATCCACAATGCCCAAAATGCTCATCGCCTGAATCAAAAAACCCGTTTCTTTTAATTGTGTATCCTTCACCTTGATTTGGCCATCAATTGTGCCATCTTCTTTTTGTGTCGCCATCAAGGAAAGTTTGCCACCCGTCAAATCATCAGACGCATTCAGGCGTTCCATCAAATCGCCCAAGTCGGAAAAACTGCCTTGAAATTGTTTTTGAGAAGGTTCATAAACCAAGACAAAAGGGTCTGAGGCAATGGCTTGTGCGTGAAAATTTCGCCACAAATTATTTTGACGCAGCCCCGTCACAGAAACTTCCGTCAAAGGCTTTTGCGGATTAAAAATAAATTCTTCCAAAAGAATATCCAGTTGAATATTGGGAGGCACAAGCTTTTGCGAAGAAGAGGTTTCAGAGCCAAAAGAAATTTTTGCCAAATCAAAAGCCTGCCATTTTTTACCGTGAATTTTTAAGAAAAAATCCGAAGGCGTTGATTTTAATTCCCCGAAAAATTGATTGGGCCCTGCTAAAATTTCAGAAAAAAGAACGCGCATACTTTCATCCAACCAGTTGGCCGAACCAGAAATCTTGATATCCTCTTTTACCCCCGTCAAAGAGCCCCGCATTTCCCAAGAAAGTGCACCGGATTTTTTGTGAACATCTGAAAAATGAAGAACGGTTTTTAAGGGGCTGTCCTTTTTCTTTTGAACGGATAAGGGCAACAAAGAAACTTCCGCCGAGGCAGCGTCTAATTCCAAAAGACCAGAATATAAATCTTTCGGGGTTTTGGTGGCTCTTAAATCCATTTTTACTTTTCCTTGCGCCCATGGTTCCAAATCCGGTATTAAAAAGAGTAAATCTGATACTTTTAAAGTGCCGGAAAGGGCATATTCTGAAGAAATGTTTTGGGGATTAAAATATTCGTGCCATTTCACTCGGAAGGGGGAATTTTTTAAGTTGATCTCACCGGCAATTTCCAATTCTTCATTCGTTACGTCCAAAGTCAAGGTACCGTTTTTGAGTCCCCATTTTTCCAAAGGAGCATTCACTTTGGCTTTGGTAATATCCGCATGGACAACAGTTTGGACATTTTGCGGAGCCAAATCCTCCAACAAAGGAAAGGATAAATGCACCAACGCTTTCGTTTGGCCGGAAAGTAAAGAAGGCTTTACATTAAACATTTGGGGAAATTCCAAAGGCTTGGAAGAAATAACTTCCAACGCTTGAGAAGCGGGGCCTGCCACATCCAAGTCAATTTGAAGCCACGATTCGTCCTTATCCAAATCTGTAAACAGCAACTCTGCTTTATTCAAAGTCAGGTCATCTATATGGCCTTTGTCGGCCAAAATATGGACCTTATCAGGATAAAGAAGAACCTGCGCCGACACATTTTCCACCGGTTTCATCGGATTTAAGTAATCTACCCGCACCCCTTTTGTATGAATATCCCCCAATAAATCAGTGAGTTCGCCCGCCGTAAAATAAAGAGTAAAATCAGCCTGTTCAATGCGTCCTTTGGAAAGATTTTTCGCCACCCAAGCGTGCGCAGCAGGGCCTTGTTTGGGCGGCCATAACGATGGAACATGCCCCATCGGAGAATCATATAATGTGGCCTTTAGAATTGTTTTAAGGTGAGCGCTTTCCCTTTGATTCAAAAAAGCATCAATGCCCGAAACATCCAAATAAAAATCCGCCGGTTTTTCATTTTTCAGTTTGACCTTGGAAGAAGCAATTTTTAATTGTTTTGCCCCCTTTGTTAAAATACCGTTGATATCGGCCCAATCCACATAGTAAAGGTTATCCAAATCCCCCATCAGATTTAAAGTCCCAGATTTTAAAGTTTTAACATTAAATTGAACTTTTGAAATATAATCCGTTATTTTGGTATGATTTTTGGCAATATCAAATTCGGCCTTAGCAGAAAATTGAACATCCAAATTGGCCTCTTCCAACACCGGAATAAGGAGAGAAATTCTTTTTAAATTGATTTCATCCAAACCAGTTTCTAAAGTTAAAATCCGTGTCCAAGGATTTAAATTCGCCGTTGCCAAAATCCGAGAGCTCATTCCATCACGTGTTAAAATGGCCTTTAATCTGGCCCGTTTGGAAAAACGAAATCGTCTTTGCAATTCCAAATCAATATCTGATAATTCCCATTTCTTTTGAACACGGTTATCTTTTAAGCTGAAAAATGCATCTGTCATACGTAAATCCTGAATAGCCAAAATACGATTTAACATTTTCTTAAAATTGGAAACATCCACAACATGGGCTGCCGATTTATCTGCTGTCACAGCAACTGTTCCCGCTTCATCAATCGTCATTTCCCAAAAAGGCTTTTCAACAATAACCGTGCCAGGTAAATAATTAAGGCTTAAAATATGCCATAAATCATAAGAAAATTGAGCCCGCGGCACAAAAAGCGAAACAGAATTATCCGCACGCAAAATGGTTAAATTTTCAACATCAATTTGAATCAATCCGTCCCGTGACCAATCTGAAGTCAGTTCTACTTTTTGAGCCTCTAACCGATAGCCGATATCCGTCGGAAATAAAGCGCGTTCAATTTCGGGGATATATTTCATGGCGTCCATCGGTTCTTTGTGCAACCGGTAAAGAACGAGCCCTCCCAAGACGAAAACAAGTGCCAAAAAAACTTCCACCATCTTCCAAAGAAAAGTGGTGAGTTTTTTTGAAATTTTCCAAATGCGTTTGACCACTTAAAGCCCCCTTGCCAATATTATAGTTTGAAAGCCAAAGCAAAGCAAACCCGAAAAAAGAGGAGCCCAGAACCAGCTGGCGATAATAGAAAACAGCGCTTTTCCCTTAAGACCGTATCCCCCCTTGGCAAAAGAAATCCCCACGATGGCACCAATCAAAGACGCACTCATGGAAATGGGTAGAGCCGGAAAAAAGCCGCTTTGAAATGAAAAAAGAAGAAGAGTTAAAGCCCCCGAAAAACCAACAATTAAACTTTCAACCGAAGAAAGGGGAAAGAGTTTGGAACTGACCATACGAATCACTTTTTGAGAGGCCATTAAACACCCTATCCCGGCAGACAAAGAAAAAAGAAGCGAAAACGCATCAGGGCCCCCTATAAGCCCAACAAAAGGCACCGTTAAAACCGGTAAATTATTGGCCCCCAAACTGTAAGCCGTAAAAGAACCGATCAACACCCACAAAAAACGAACTCCCATATCCCGATACAAAAGAGGAACTGGATATTTTTTTAAAATAAAACGTGTTCCTTTAAAAACAAAAAAAGCCACAAAAAAAGCAATCAACGGACTATACACCCACCCGACCACAATTTGTCCGATTTGAGACCATAAAACGGGAACATTCAATGCCAAATTCCAGCCAACAAGCCCCCCAACAGAAAGTTGAGCCACTGAAGCCGGAATTCCCCAACGCGTCAAAAAAAGCATCATTACCGCAATTATAAATGAAAAGAAAAAAGAATCCGACAAAAAATGAAAATGAGCAAGCCGGGATATCGTTTCAGAAGTCCCCGAACTGTTGAACAAGGCCCCCAACAATAAAAAAACACCCGTTAAAAAAGAAGCTGTTTTAAAAGAAAGAATCCCCGTTCCAACCGCCGAGCCAAAAACATTACTGAAATTATTGCGCCCGAAAGCCCAAGCCAGCAATACACCGCCCAAAAGAAAAATGCCGGTCATCATAGCGTATGTTTTGTTCCCATAACTTTTAATTTATCCGCCGCATCTTCAGTCATATCCGAAATTTTTTCCAAGCTGTAAATAAATTCTTTCAGTTGCAACTGACGTGCTAAATTGAGGCGTTTATCCTTGAATGTCAAGGCTTTTAAATCTATCGCCTGCATATCCACTTGATGTTCCAGTGCATACGTGATTTGAATTTCATCATCCACATTGGCCCCCGAAAAAAAAGTCTTGACACCACCGATAAAGGCGCCCACACAATCCAATGAAGTAGCCATCATTTGAAGCAACGGACGGTGGAGTTTTTTAGGAATATCAGGTTTTTCCAGCGACCACAAAATCATATCTGTTTCGTATTTATTGATAATTTTATCGCAGGCTTCCAACAAATCAATCAAGTCCGAACGCATATCAGGCAACAACATATGGTGGTATAAATCCAATTCCATTTGGCGACGCAAGGCATCATTTTCGCCTTCCAAGGAACTGACCTGAGCCTGCAAAATTTTGAATTGTTTATCTACCCCTTTGGCCAAATAAGTTTCCAGCCCTTGTTTGACAAGGTATCCCGCCTGAAGAATATTCATTAAAAACAGGGTGATTTGTTCTTCCAATTGACGCGTTCTTTTGAATAAAATAAAACGTTTATTTTCCATTCTTGCCCTCCTTTGCAAGTTCCGCCAAAGCTGCCCGCATGAAGTCATCCAAATCACCGTCTAAGACTCCCCCGGTATCCGAGGTTTCATAACCGGTACGCAAATCTTTGACCATCTGATAAGGCTGTAAAACATAAGAGCGAATTTGATTACCCCAACCGTTATCGCCTTTTTGCGTATCCACCGCGCCTTGTTCGGCTTGACGTTTTTTTAATTCCAGCTCATACAAACGGGCACGCAGCATATTCCAAGCCTGCTCCCGATTTTGAAATTGGCTGCGTTGCGTTTGGCAAGCCACCACAATTCCCGTCGGTTGGTGTGTAATACGAACAGCGCTTTCGGTTTTGTTCACGTGCTGGCCGCCGGCCCCAGAAGAGCGATAAACATCAATGCGGCAATCAGCCGGATTGATGTCCACTTCAATGGAATCATCCACCACCGGATAAACCCAAACAGATGAAAAGCTGGTATGACGTCGCGCATTGGAATCAAAGGGCGAAATACGCACTAAGCGATGAACACCCGATTCAAATTTAAGCCACCCATAAGCATTCAAGCCCGAAATTTTAAGAGTAGCAGATTTTATACCAGCTTCTTCCCCGGCAGATTCTTCCAAAACTTCCACTTTATAACCCGATTTTTCCGCCCAGCGCAGGTACATTCTTTCCAACATTGAGGCCCAATCTTGCGATTCTGTTCCCCCTGCCCCTGAATGAATTTCCAAAAAGGCATCGTTTTTATCACCTTCCCCTGAAAGCAGGCTTTCCAGTTCCACTTTTTCCAGTTCGGGTTCCATTTGGATAAATTGATTTTCGGCTTCGGCCAATAATTCGGATTCCCCTTCTTTTTCGGCCATTTCAATCATTTCATAGGTATCGTTTATTTGCTTTTCCAAAGATTTGACCCGCTCAATTGCATTATTAAGAGCGGTGCGTTCCGAAAGGAGTTTTTGGGCGCGCTCGGGATTTTCCCATAGATTGGCATCTTGGGTCAGGGTTTCTAATTCAGCCGAACGGGCAAGGGCTTTATCCCAGTCAAAGACGCCCCCTTATCAAGGTCAAGATGCCTTGATATTTTTCATGCAGTGAAATAATTTCTGAATGCATTGTATTCTCCTTCAATATAAACCACCCATATCGGGAATATCTTCTTCTTCGGTGGAAATAGAAATGTCTTTTCCAACGATTTTTGTTTCTTGGGTCAAATCCGTTTCCGGACGGAAAGCTTCCATAATCACGTTCTTATCCCCGGCTTTGGCAGGCTTTCCCGTCAAAGCATTCACACGCACCAGCCTGACCGAATCCGGCACACGGAAAGGCATATCAGGGGTATCCTTCAAAGCCTCTTTCATAAAATCGCGAAAGATAGGTGCCGATACCACCCCACCCGTATCATTGGGCCCCAGCGTTTGCGGCGCATCAAAGCCCACCCAAACACCAGCCACTAAATCAGGTGAAAAGCCAACAAACCAAGCATCAAAGCTGTCATTACTGGTCCCTGATTTAGCCCCCAAAGTTTTACCGACGGAGCGAGCCGAACGACCGGTTCCACGTTCCACAACACCATTTAAGATATTCACCATTTGATAAGCACTAGCCGGGTCCTGAATTTGTTCCCGTTCATCCGGAATTTCAGGCTTTAAATCGGGGGTTGCCTGTTCCCCAGAACAATTCGGGCAATCACGTGTATCTTGTTTATAAAGAGTTTTGCCGGTTCTATCCTGAATCCGGTCAATCAAGGTCGGTGTGATGCGTTTTCCCCCATTGACCAGCATCCCATAGGCTGTTATCAGCTTCATTAAAGTTGTTTCACCGGCCCCCAAGGCAGTGGCCAAATTCGGCTCTAATTTATCGGAAATACCAAATTTTTTGCCATAGTCCAAAATCTTACGCATTCCGATTGCTTGCGCCAAACGCACGGTCATCAGGTTGCGGGATTTTTCAATACCCACCCGCAAAGTGGTTGGCCCGTAAAATTGACGCGAATAGTTTTGCGGCTTCCATTTGGTGCCATCCACATTTTCCATGACAATAGGCGCATCCAAAATTAAACTGGAAGGCGTATAGCCTGAATCCAAAGCGGCCAAATACACAAACGGTTTAAACGAAGACCCCGGTTGACGTTTCGCCTGAATCGCACGGTTGAATTGATTTTTTTCAAAAGCAAAGCCCCCCACCATTGCCAGAACGCGTCCTGTATGCGGATTCAAGGCAACCAGTGCCCCTTCCGCAGCCGGCATTTGTTCCAAAGCATAATAATCTTTTTTGGGGGAAACCAAAATAATATCCCCCACAGATAAGACATCAGCCGGTTTGGTGGGCGTTGTCCCCGAAATCCGCCCGTTTTCCAAAGCCTTTTTGGCCCAAGTCATTTCAGATAAAGGAAGGCTTCCCTTTGTTCCATCGGTGAAAAGAAGGTCTGCTTTTTCGCTGCTTAAATTTTGCACCAAAGCATAACGCCAATCTTTGGGGGTATATTGAGAAGCATAAGATTTCAAGACCTCAATCGGGTCTTGATTTTCGCCCACCTGTGCCACAGGACCACGCCATCCATGACGGCGATCATAGGCAATCAAACCTTTTTGTAAGGCTTTGGTAGCCGCCACCTGCAACCGAGGATCCACAGAAGTCCGAATGCTTAAGCCCCCCAAATTGACAGAATCTATACCATATTTATCCACAACAAAATGGCGCACTTCTTCGGCATAATATTGACCTTCACGCAAAGGTTTAGCAGAAGAGGCATTCATATGAACAGGGGTATCCATGGCTTGTTTGGCCTGATCGGCGGTGATATAACCATCTTCAAGCATACGGCCCAAAACCCAATCCCGACGCGCCTTGGCTGCATCTGCATTTTTAATGGGATGATAATTATTGGGAGCCTTAGGCAGCGCCGCCAAATAAGCCATTTCATCCAAACTCAATTCATCCATTGCTTTATCAAAATAGGCCTTACTGGCACTGGCTACCCCATAGGCCCCCTGCCCCAAATAAATTTCATTCAGATAAAGTTCCAAAATATGCTCTTTGGTAAAGGCCCGTTCCATCCGGTGCGCCAGCAAGGCTTCTTTAATTTTGCGGGAAAGAGAACGTTCTGGGGAAAGAAAGAAATTCTTGGCCACTTGTTGCGTAATAGTGGAAGCCCCCACCGCCCGGCGATTCCGACCGATATTTTGAAGGTTGGTCAAAACTGCCCGCGCAAGGCCCAAAAAATCAATGCCGGCATGCCGATAAAAGTGTTTATCTTCGGCCGCGATAAAAGCCTGTTTTAACAGCAGCGGCATTTTTTCCACCGGCACAAACATTCGTTTTTCCGTGGCATATTCAGCCAACAATGACCCGTCTTCAGCATAAAGGCGTGTTGTGACAGGAGGTTGGTAGTCTTCCAATTGGCGATAATCCGGCAACCCCACCGAATAATGCATCAACACGACAAATAACAATAAAGCTGCCGCGATAGAGCCGAAAAAAAACAAACTGACCAATGTGGACAAAAAACGCATTCTTTTTCCCTTTTGTTGATGGGGGATAGTTTAGAAAATTTTTTCAAAAAAGGCAAGTAAGATTTTGAAAAATCACTTGACGCAAGACGATGAATCGGGTAGTATTTTCGTATGACTGATAAATTAGAAGAAATTGTAGAAAAAGAATTAAAGCTCTCGGGCAAGAAAAAAGAGGCCTTTTTGCGTGAGGCACGCGCCCTGCGAGCCAATGTTGAATTGCGCAAAAAACAACAGAAGGAACGTCAAAAATGTATGCATTCAAAATAAAAGGCGGCAAGCAATTGGCCGGTGAAGTAAGTATCAAAGGGGCCAAAAATGCTCTCCTTCCTTTGATGATTTGCACATTATTGACCGATGAACCGATTGTTTTACACAACTGTTCCTTATTAGCCGATGTGAAAACTTTGATACAGTTGTTGGAATCATTGGGAAGCCAAATAACAATGGACAGGGATACGATGACTTTAAGGACCCCCAAAATTACCAATACGTTAGCTAACTATGATTTTATTTCCAAAATGCGCGCCGGCTTTTGGGTGTTGGGACCGTTGTTGGCGCGAATGGGCAAAGCCACGGTTTCTTTGCCAGGGGGATGTTCCATCGGTGCACGAGCCTTGGATATTTATTTTTCAGCCTTAACCGAAATGGGGGCTGATATCAAAACGGAAAACGGTTATATTTTAGCCAAAGGAAAATTGCACGGCGCTGATATTACCTGTTGGCGGGTGACAGTGGGCGGAACCCATAATACGATTATGGCTGCTTGTTTGACCCCCGGAAAAACAGTCATTCATAATGCAGCCTTGGAACCTGAAGTCATGGATTTAATTGCAATGTTGACGCAAATGGGGGCCCAATTTGAAGGCGTCGGCACACGCACTTTAACCATCCATGGCGTGGATAAATTGCACGGCACCGAATTTACCTCTGTGCCCGACCGTATTGAAACAATGACCTTTATTGCAGCGGCGGCAGTCACAAAATCAAAAATCTTTTTAAAAAATGCCCGAGCAGATTTATTAAAACCAGAGCTGGATTTATTATCCCCCAGCGCCATTCAAATTGAACAAAAGCAAGACGGGATAGAGGTAGATGCCAGAAATGCCCATTTAAAAAGCACGTCCATTATCACAGGACCGTATCCCGAATTTGCAACAGATAATCAATCTTTATTTTGTGCTCTGTTGGCTGTGGCGGATGGCGAAAGTGTGGTCTATGAAAAAATGCACGATAACCGCTTTATGCACGTGCCGGAACTGAACAGAATGGGGGCCAATATTCGCCCATTAGATAACACGCACGTGGTCATTCAAGGGGTCAAAGAACTGTCAGGATCCACCGTTATGGCTTCGGATTTAAGAGGCGGAGCGGCCTTGGTAATAGCGGCCTTGGCGGCCAAAGGCGAAACCTTGCTGCAACGCGTCTACCACATTGACCGCGGATATCGCCGAATTGAAGAAAAATTGCAGGGTTTGGGTGCCGATATTGAACGTGTGTGGTTAGATTGACCGAACAACCAACGCCTTTTTCACTGGATCATAGCAAAAAGCCAATTTACCGGCCATTAAGTCCTGAACTCTTTTCCCGTAAATTTGATAACGCCACCCCTTCATAAAACGAACTTCCTGAGGGTGGTAAAGATATTGAACCAAATCTTCGGTGGAAGCAATTAAAGAGGGCGCCACCTGATTTTCTTCAGCAACCACATTTAAAAGAAGACGCAGAGCTTCCACACGATTCTTCTTATTCGGGCGCAAAACGTAATGTTTTGAAGCGGGCCATTCTTGGGGCGGCTCTGAAGCAACCTCTAAACAAAATTGGCTCAAGGATTGGCCGATTTCATTTTTCCAAAATTTGGGGGAAAGCGCTCTGAGCCTTTGGAAATCTTCCGGTCGTTGCGGACGAATCGCCGCGCATTCAATCAAGCTGTTATCCGAAATAATGTAAGAACGCGGTAAATTCAGTTGTTTAGCCCACTTTTCCCGCCACTCACACAACCGGGCAAGTAGGTGAATTTTAGAGGGATTTTGAAAAGGAACGTGCATTTTTTCCAACAAATGCGCTGCATCAGGTTCATAAAGAAACGGATCCAGCGAGGCTTCAATTTCTTCTTGAATCCAATCCAAGCGATTGGCACGACAAATTTCATCCATCATTTTGGTGTAAATGGCCTTTAATTCAATCACATCGTGCAGAGCATATTTTTCCTGTTCCGGTGTCAAAGGACGATGCGACCAATCCGTAACACGCATTCCCTTATCCAATTCCACCCCCAAATAATCTTTGACCAAATGTTGATAGCCCACATCTTTGGAATAACCACACACCATCGCCCCCACCTGCGTATCAAAAACGGGAGTCGGCATTTCGTGCATTAAATGATAAAAAATTTCTATATCCTGACGACAAGCGTGGAAAACCTTAATCACATTTTTATCCCGCAAAACGTCAAACAAAGCAGATAAATCAATATCCTGGGCCAACGCATCAATCACCCATGCCCCTTTATCCCCCCCGATTTGAATCAGGCACAGTTCAGGGTAAAAGGTCTTTTCACGGATAAATTCCGTATCTACCGTGATAAATTTCAGCTTATGTAAACGAGCGCACAGGCTTTGCAATTCTTTTGTCGTTTGTATCATAAGAAAAAGTATACACTTTTTTTGCTTGCGATGCAACGAAAAATTTGCTATAATAAAGGCATGGATTCATTATGGAATAAAGCATCTTTGCAAATTTATAAAGCATTGAACGGGCAAGTCCGTTTAGTGGGGGGATGTATTCGCGATTATTTGTTGCGCAAACCCATGCACGACCGTGATATGGCGACCCCTTTGACACCAGATCAGGTGGAAGAAGCCCTGACCAAAGCAGGAATTGATTTTATTTCCATCGGAAAAAAATACGGCACCATTACGGCCCTTATTCAAGAAGAGCCCTATGAAATCACAACGCTACGTAAAGAAGAAAAGCACAACGGGCGTTATGCCGAAATGACATGGACGACTTCGTATAAGACAGATGCTTTACGTCGGGACTTTACCATCAATGCCCTGTCAGCAGATGTAAAAAATAAAATTTTTGATTATACAACGGGGCGCAGTGATTTGGCGCAAGGATTGGTGCGTTTTATTGGCGACCCGGATAAACGCATTCAGGAAGATTATTTGCGCATTTTACGGTATTTTCGTTTTTGGTCGGCCATTTCATCTTTGGATTTGGATACGGCTGTTTTACAGGCCTGTAAGCGCCATAAAAAGGGGCTGGAGATTTTATCCAGCGAACGGTTGCAAGAAGAATTATTTCGCCTGGCCTGCACGCCCAGAGCCGAAGAAGCCTTTGTCGCAATGAAAAAGGCAGATTTACTGACACCCAAAATGTTAGGCCTTGACTTTTCCAAAAAACAAAGGCAAAAATTAAACCAACTGAAAAAAGAATCTTTGTTGAAAAAAATCGGCTTCACAGCCTTTAAGGGGGAAAAATGAAAAAAAATTTCAATGAACACAGAGTTTCTTATACCAATCAAAATGAATCCGGGCGCACCATGTTGGAAATGTTGGGCGTGTTGGCCATTATGGGCATTATTACCTATGGTGCCATTGCCGGCATCAATTATGGGATGAGCTCATATAAAATCAACCAAACCTACGCCGAAGTTCAAGATATTATTCAAGGGATTGAAGACCTGTATTCTTGGAGTAAAGGATACCCCACAAGGGATGATTTGATGACAGCAGCCTGTGCGAATGCTATTTTTACAAACAGCGATTCATGCTCAACTGGAGAAAATAGAACAGTCAGAGGAGCATTCGGCGACATGTGGGTTGAAGGAGCTGAGTGCCAGGGGGGAGGAAGAAACTCGTGTGCCAACTTTACAATCCACATTCCCATTACGGATTCAAACGATTGCACGCGCTTGGCACAAATGGATTGGAAAGCCAACAGCATTGAATGCGTGAAGTGCGATGGCGAGCGGTGCGAATGTAATGACAGGGTCCAAACAGATCTTTGTTTCAGTCCAATGTAATTATTCGGCCAGTAATTGGCGCGCAAGGGCACGATTAGCTTCTTTAAATTCAGATAAATTCAGCAAGGCGTACAGTTGTGCCAACTCATAAAGCGGGAGAGCACCTGTATCCATCATAATATCTTCATCGGATTTAAGAAACATCTCGGCCGTGAAACCGGCGGCTTCTCCGCCGTCATCCAAAAAATCATTGGCCGAATCCATATAAAGCCATTCTTTGCCCGTTTCAATGGCGAGCTGCATACGCTTTTCGGCGTGCCCTATAATATACTTTATTAATTCATTCGGCAAAACATTCGGCGACATTCCGGCAATATGCGACGTCGGATTTTTGGGCTTTTCAACAATACGGTTATTCACCAAAATCGCATTGTTGGACACATCTTCGCGCCATAAGCCCGTCAGTAAAATGCGACGAGGGTTTTTCAAAAAATCGTCCACCAACTTTTTAATATGCGGATTGGCCGGATCTTTGGATAAGATAATATCATCAGGGAAAATAATCACCACATGCCTGTCCCCTATTTCTTTTTGAGCACAATAAAGAACATGGGCCGTGCCCAAAGGCTTTTCCTGCAAAACAAATTTTAAATCCACATCCTCGGGTAAAAAGGTGGATTTTAAAGCTTCGGCAATTTCCAGCTTTCCTTTATTACGGAGCTTTTCTTCCACCCGCATGTCCGTTTCCAAGGCCCGTTTAAAGCTGTCAATCACCTGATGAGAAGAACACACAATCGTGATATGACGTCCCCCCATTGCCACAATATCCTTTAAGACATAATCAATCAAACGGATATCGCCAAACGGCAGCAAAGATTTATGTGGCATTCCTTTGGAATGCGGAAAATTACGGGTGGATTCCCCCCCACAACAAATCACAAATTCAATACCATCATACATTTTAAACCTCCTTTATTTCAATGCACGAAAGTTGACGTGCGGGATTTTGCGCATCCCGGCGATAGCTGTTATATTTAAAATCGGTATACGTATCGTCCCCGACAGAGTCAACCGTCAAAAGGCCTGCACGGTGCAAACGGTGAAGCACATAGGCGTCAAAATCAAAATGGATTTTCCCCTCTTCTATCCCAAAAAAACGCTCCTCGGTCACAGGGAAAAGCGCCCGCATTTCAGGAGCCACTTCAAAACTTTGGATTTGTAAGTGAGGCCCAACACCAGCCACCATATTTTGAGGATTCCCCCCCAACTCTATCATTTTCAAAATCGTATTTTCAATGATCCCTTGAAAAGCCCCTTTCCAACCGGCATGAATGGCTGCGATCAAATGCGCCTGGGTATCCGCAATCAAAATCGGTGCGCAATCTGCTGTCTTAACGGCCAACCTTAACCCCGGCTGATCGGTTATCAAGGCATCCACCGAAGGATTTTCAGACGGATTTTGCGTGATATAGAGGCAATCCGCCGAATGGACTTGATTCATTTTGATGGCCTGCACACCAACAGATTCGGCCGCATCATAAAAACAGGCTTGACACCAATTTAAATTCAAACAAGGAACACTTTTCATTTTTGCCTTTCAGCCAAACGTTTTTGCTTTAATTTCAGACGCAGGCGTTCATATCGCATTGTCATATAGTAGCTGCCCACGCCAAAAACCAGAGCCCAAGGTAAACAGCCAACACTCATCCCCAAGCCCCAATCTTGCATCAATAATTTACCACTAGCCATAATTTTTTCCCAAAAAGTATAGTCGGCAAAAAAGACACCTTTCATTGTTTCCTTTAAATCAACATAGCCAGTAATCGGGCGGCGCATCATCAGTTGCCCCGTTACATAAAAGCCATAGTAAATGGGAATCATTGTAAAAACATTTGTAATCCAGGTATAGGCCAATCCCAAAACCAAAGAAAAATCCCGCTTAAAGATTTTTTTCATCACCAACCATGTCAAAAAGACCAAATACATCTGAATTCCCACCAACGGCGTCATGGCCCAAGCCACACCGATAGATACGCCCAACGCTTTATATTTCGGGGGATGGGGAGAGCGCACCAAAGGAATCACCAAACGATACCTGCACACACGCTTTATCTTTTGCCAAAGGGTCAATTTCCGCATTACTTTTCCTTTCCCAAGCGATACAAAATAGCCCGCGGAGAAGCGTAAATCAATAAAGCTGCCCCAAGGACAATCATCGGTAAACACAATAATTGTCCCATGGATAAGTCAGCTATCAAAAGACCCAGCTGGGCATCCGGTTCACGAAAGTATTCCAAAACGAAACGCCCCAAACCATACAGTAAAAAGAAAAGCCCCGAAAAAAATCCGGCACGTTCCCTTAGCCGCGGAACACCCCACCAAAGCGTATTGAGAACGATGAACAAAAAGAGTCCTTCTATACCGGCTTCATATAGCTGACTGGGGTGACGCGGTAAATTGCCCCCTTCGGGAAAAATCATCACCCAAGGGACAGATTGACTGACACGCCCATAAAGTTCCCCATTCACAAAGTTTGCTAAACGCCCCAAAAACAGGCCAATCGGGGCCACACACACCAAAATATCCCCCATAGAAAGAACAGGAATTTTCTTTTTATACGCAAATAAAAGCGTGGCCACAATCACGCCCAAAAGTCCTCCGTGGAAAGACATACCGCCTTGCCAAACAAAAAGAATTTGAAGCGGAAATTCCATAAAATAACGAAAGTTATAAAAAAAGACATAGCCCAATCGACCACCCACCACAACACCTATCGTCGCCCATAAAAGAAAATCATCTATTTTAAGAACGGTGAACGGGCTGGCAGAAACGCGCGACATTTGACGCGCCAACACCCAAGCCCCCAAAAGGCCAAAAATATACGCCAGCGAATACCAGCGAATAATCACCCACCCCCATTGAAACAAAACAGGGTCTATATCGGGAAACGGTATGCCGGGATAAGTGGTCATTTCTACTCCTTTGATTTTAAAAAGAGTAGAAAATTTTTGAACAAATGTCAAGGCAGCACCAAATTTTAACCTAATAAATTTTCTTGCCTTTTTTTTGGGATTGACGTATAATGAGGAATATTCGTTGAAAGCGCTTGTAGCTCAGCTGGATAGAGTGTCGCCCTCCGAAGGCGAAGGTCGTGAGTTCGAATCTCGCCAAGCGCGCCAATTTCAAAAAAATTTTGGCTCTAAAAAAGAAATAATCTGTTGACATTTTGAAAATAATCATTTACTCTGAGTTCGCTTTATGGCAAAGGCCGTAAAGTCGGACATAAACAATCCGTATGCAACAAAAAACCGCTCGTCAGGGCGGATGACCGCCGAATAAATTGAATAGGCGATTTTGCTTTGTTGCACATTGTTTACGTCCGTCCACTTGAAATAAGTGGCATTTTTTATTGAAAAGGAAGGGATGTAAAAATGAAAAAACAGAATTTAAAAAAACAAACTGGCGTTTCGCCCTTGATGGGAAAGTCGGTTGGGAATAAGGATATAAATGCTGCTGGATGCCCGATCAGGTCGGGCATGACAGAGTACTATGAATCCGGCCGGAGTATGGTTGAAATGCTGGGCGTGCTGGCGATTATGGGGGTGCTCTCCGTTGGTGGAGTCGCAATGTATACAACCGCGATGAATAAACACCGCGCGAACGAAATCTTGAATGAAGCCTCCAAACGGGCCACCATAGTGGCAGGACAACTTTTAAGCAATCCCGAAGCAAAGACAATGTCTTTGGCACAATTCGGAAATAATACTGTGGCAGGGGCAACCTTTGGTGAAGAGGCAACCATTTCTGATAACAACATTACTTTAACTTTATCGGATGTGGATGAGGCTATCTGTAGCCAAATGAAAGCCGCTTTGGGCGACAGCACCATTATGGCCGTGGACGATATTTGCGGCCAAATTACTTTTAATGCGGATATGAGCAGAGGTGTAGATGCCAACGGTGGGAATGGGGATAATAATGCCCCATGTACAGAAACACCAACGGGATGCCAAGTATGTATGAATGGTGAACTTGTGGATTCTGATGATAAGTGCCCCACTGATTCAGTTTGTGTGGATGGAGTGTGTAGCGATCCTTTAACAGGTAATGGCTGCGCCAAAAACAGCGACTGTGAAGAAGGATACTTCTGCGATTTTAAGGGCAAAGTAAATTGTGAAAAGGGTCCGAAGGGTAAAAATGGAACCTGTACCAATAGAGAATCATTTACAAGATCCCCCGATTTAGCTGGATTTGTGTGGGGAGCGTCCACGGATTGGTTTAGTGCCAAGAATTTTTGTTTGGCATTAAATAAACGGATGGCCTCTATTTCTGATTTTAACTGCCCTTATACAGTTGAAGAATATAGAACATCGGATGTTGAATTCCCAGGGGGATATTGCTGTAAAACAAAGCAGGATAGCATCAATGAGCAATGTGGTGATAATCAGAATGATAAGCTAGCAGAAATAATGAAAACTGTTTCAGGGGGATATTTTTGGACGAAAGACCTTACAAAAAGATCTTGTATAGCTTTCAATATGTTGGGGAATAGTGTCTATTACAACTACCGTGATGCTAACCCCAGCTATGGTGCCTACTATGCGTTGTGTAAGTAGTCCGGCAGTTTAAGTCCGCCTAAATCTTCCGCGGCCATCGTGTCGGGGAATTTTTTGAAAATTGACTGTTTGCACTTACCACACAGTGTCATGCCCGACTTGACCCAGCATCCAGCAGAACTTAAAGCCTTATAACCAAAGGAATATCACGCCGCTGGATCCTCGGGTCAAGCCCGAGGATGACAGAGAGAAAAAAAGCGCCCGAGAAGGACAAAAGAAAAGAGAGGGCACAGAGGATATATAGACAAGAGAAAAAAGGGGGGGCAAAGGATAATAGGTAGGAGGTAAAAAAATTTTATACCAGTCATTTACCTGTGGCGATTGCGGCCAAGCGGGCAATCATATCGCGGACGCCCGTCAAACGTTTACCCAAATCCCCCCAAGGACGCATCACAACCACTTTTTGATCCGGACGGATTTTCATGGTGCCCACTTGGCTTTGGATATAGTCAATCAATCCGGCGGGATTCGGGAAAGTGTTTTGATAAAAGCTGATGGTCGCGCCCTTATCCCCTGCATCCACACGCTCAATATGTGCTTGTTTGGCCAGCAGTTTCAGTTCCAATGTTAAAAACAAGTTTTCTGTTTCCTGGGGGTAAAGGCCAAAACGGTCCTTGAGTTCTTCCCGCATCGCATTGATTTCATTTAATGTGGTGAGTTCACTCAAACGGCGGTATAAATCCATACGCACCCCCAAATCAGGGATATATTTATCCGAAATCAAAACGGGCAGCCCCACCTGAATTTGCGGGGACCAATCTTCCTGAAGCGGTTTTTCGCCCGCTTTTTGTTGACGCAGATGACCCACTGCCTCCTTTAACATTTTTTGATAAAGGGCTACCCCAACTTCACGGATATGGCCCGATTGTTCTTGGCCCAGCAAGTTCCCTGCCCCGCGGATATCCAAATCGTGGCTGGCTAACATAAAGCCGGCCCCTAAACTATCCAATTTTTGCATCACTTCTAAACGCTTACGAGCATTATCAGACAGGCTTCCCGTTGTCGTTAAGTAAGCATAGGCCTTTTTCTTGGACCGACCCACGCGTCCCCGCAACTGATAAAGTCCGGCCAAACCAAACATATCCGCCCGATAAATCACAATCGTATTCACAGCCGGAATATCCAAGCCCGATTCCACAATACTGGTTGCCAGCAAAATATCATAGTGCTTGACCATAAAAGCTGACATAATTTTTTCCAGCTCCGACGGCGCCATTTGACCGTGGGCTTTCACAATTTTAAGGTCAGGCAAAAGTGCATGCAATTTATCATAAACTTCGTCCATATCCGAAATACGCGGCACCACCACAAAACTTTGACCTGCGCGGAAATGTTCCCGTAAAATTGCTTCTTTTATCACCACCGGATCAAAGGGCATCACATAGGTTTTAACGGCCAATCTGTCCACCGGAGGGGTGGCGATAATAGAAAGCTCCCTCACCCCCGACAATGACAGTTGCAACGTGCGGGGAATGGGGGTCGCCGTCAAAGTCAAAACGTGAACGCCGGCCTTTAATTCCTTTAAACGTTCTTTGTGTGCAACACCAAAGTGTTGTTCTTCATCTATAATCACCAATCCCAAATTTTTAAAGCGAATGTTTTTATTCAAAAGAGCGTGAGTCCCGACAACAATATCTATTCCGCCCGCTTCAAGCCCTTCTTTGGTGCGTTTGGTATCCGCCGAATTGACCAGCCGGGAAAGAGAGCCAATCCGAACAGGGAACCCCTTAAAACGCTTTGCAAAATTTTCAGCGTGTTGGCGAGCCAAAAGCGTTGTCGGCGCAACCATCGCCACCTGCATCCCATTCATAACGGCCAAAAAAGCTGCCCGCATGGCTATTTCCGTTTTACCGAATCCCACATCCCCACACACCAAACGGTCCATCGGCTGGCCCTTGGCCAAATCCGTTTCAATTTCCGCCATCGTTTTCAGTTGATCTTCTGTTTCCACATAAGGAAAACCAGCACAAAATTCCTGATAAAAACCATGCGGCGCCAAAAGCTTGGGCATTTTATTGACCGCACGTTCAGAAGCAATGCCTATCAATTTATCAGCCATGACCAAAAGGTCTTTCTTGACCTTTTCCTTACGACCAGCGAAGGAGGAACTGCCAAGTTTATCCAGTGCCACCTCTGAAGAACCATAGCGCGACAAAACATCGGCGTTTTCCACCGGCACAAAAAGTTTGGCGTTATCCGCATATTCCAGACAAAGGCAATCATGCGGAGCCCCTGCCAAAGTCAACGCCTGCAACCCCATAAAACGCCCAATGCCGTGTGTTTGATGAACAACCAAATCCCCCGCCGAAAGCGTAGAAATATCCCCAATAAAATCTTGACTGCGGCGACGCTTGGGCGCCGATTGCATCCTTTCCCCAAACATATCCGTTTCACTCAGGATTAAAAAATCATCGGTTTGAAAGCCTGATTCAAAAGGGGCAACAATTAAACTGGGGGCACGTTTCAAAGCCTCAGCCCAAGTATTGGCCCACTTCAAAGCAACTCCTTTTTCCTTTAAAAGAGCCGAAAGACGTTGACCGGCTCCTTCCGTAAAGACACTGACAATAACAGGTTTGACGCCCGACGAAATAAAATCGGCCACAGCTTCAAAAATATCCTGCTTTTGTTGAATACGTACATCCATAAAATCATGGCCAGCACGACCACCTTGGTCAAGTGTTTTTTCCTGATAAAACGGGGTCAGCTGAACCGTATCAAATTGGGCCAGCAAGTTTTCCGTTTCTTTTGGGGACAAAAACATCAACGATGGAGCAATGGGATAATAGGCACCGTTCGGGTCCAATTTTTCCCGAAGAGCTTGTTGACGCGCTTCAAAATATTCTTGGATTTGTTCAGCGCGAGAGGTGATGGCTTCTTGGACCGATGGCGCCAAAAACACCCGTGTGTCATCCAAAAGGACATCCCCAAGCGTCAACATCTTATCATAAAAAAGCGGCAAAAAATGCTCCAGCCCCGAGATAAATTGTCCCGTGGAAACAGCCTGATAAAAAGCATCTTCCGAACCCGCTTTTAATAAATCACGATAGCGCGAACGAAATAATGTTTGAGTTTCCGGCGTCAGCTGAAACAACCGAACCGGACGCAAAACAATTTCACCAATATCCCCGGTTGTGCGCTGCGTGGCTGGGTTGAAAAGCTTCGTAGATTCCAGCTCATCATCAAAAAAATCCAACCGCACAGGGCTTGTAAAACCGGCCGGATAAATATCCACAATTTCACCCCGAACGGCAAATTCGCCAGGGGCAGCCACCACATCCGTGGATTGATAACCGTTTTGGCTTAAAAAATGTATAAGGCGTGTCATAGAAACAGATTTACCCACCGTTAAAGCCAAAGTATTATTCGTAATTGCCTCCAAAGGAGGAAGGCGTTGCATAAACGCCGAAACGGTTGTTAAAACAATTTCATTTTTAGAAAGCGTAGGCAGTTTTGTCAAAGTGGCAATTTGTTCCCCGACAATATCCGTTGACGGAGAAATACGATCATAAGGCACCGTATCCCAGTTGGGATAAGAAAATACCTGAACTTTGGGACAAATCAACGCCAACGTTTTTTCCATAAAATCCAATTGTTTTTCATTGGCGGCAATGTATAAAATGCCCCCTTGCTTGACCTCCCGGGACAAAATAAAGGGCTCAAACCCAAAAGGAACAGAGCTGTAAATTTTCTTTGTCATAAAGGCATTTTATGCTTTTTTTAAAAAAATCTCAAGAAGAAATCCTAAAAAACACTGGACAATCCTTTTTAATTATGGCATCCTTATAAAAAAAAGGAGGAGTTATGTTCAATAAACCCATTTTACCCAATTTTTTAGGTGGCAATAAACTTCAGACGCCAGCATCAACTGTGCCACCAGCGCGTCCGCCAATGAGGCCCACGCCCAGTATGGAAACTCAAGAAACACCAAAAGATGCGGTCCAAGCAGAGCCTCTGCCTACAAAAGAGGAAAGTGTCGCCCCCGTGGCAAGCACCCCTGTTATGCCCCCCAAAAAGAAAGAAGAAGTTGTTTCTGAGGGGACAACTCCCGTTACAAACGTCCCCCCAAAAGCGGAAACGACAGCCCCTTCGGCAACTGCAACGGTCACGGCCACGCCAGAAAAAAAACGTGTCTTTTCCAATCAGCCTGATCAACCAACAGATGCTGATGGCGTCGTCAGAGGGCCCAACTTGCACGACACGCGTTTTGCGGATATTTGGTTTACCCCCGAAAATACCGCCTATGTGCGTGATGTACGCACACGTTTTGCATTGACCCCCATTGAAACGCCGGATTTACCGGATTTTCGTCAGGCTTTGGAACAAGGCTTTACTGGCGCTTCCAGCTATGCCATTAAATTTGCTGGGGATTCCTACCGTGTGGAACGCGTGATGACCAATGACGGAGTGCAATTTAACTGCCGTAAAATGCCGACAGAAACACCCGAAATTGAATCTTTGGGGTTTGCCGCCCCCATTGTGAAACATCTGTCTTCATTGGGCCGTTCAGCCGGATTGTTGTTATTTGCCGGGCCAACAGGACAAGGAAAAACGACCTCTGCTTCGGCCATTATGAAACGCTTTTTGGACACAGACGGAGGCTTTTTATACACCATTGAAGACCCACCAGAAATGCCCTTGGGTGGTCTTTATCACGCCAAAAACGGAGGCCTTGGATTATGTAAACAAACAGCCGTTGAAAATGATCAATGGGGTGCCTGTCTGCGGTCGGCCTTGCGTTCCAAACCACGTTATATTTTGGTGGGGGAAATTCGGACGCCGGAAACAGCCAGTATGTGTTTGGTGGCTGCAACATCAGGCCACTTGGTGCTGTCCACCATTCACGCCAACGGTGTAGAAGATGCTTTGAATTCTTTGATTAAATATGCGGCCTCCACCGGTTTGGCGGAAAGTTTGGTATCCGATTTGTTAGCACGCGGTATTTTGGGCGTCATCTATCAACGTTTGGAAGGGGTGGAAACATTGAAGCTGCACTATAAAACGGCTTTTGCAAATCCCAACACCGCCGCCGCAGACCAAATGCGTATGGCTATCCGCGATGGCAGCGTCAATTTGGCCACCTTTATGGAAACACAAGAAACCCGTATGAATCGCGGGATGCCGATGTTCAAGGAATAATTATTTCCTGAAAACTTTATTGGCTTCTATGACAGCCTGCAGGACCGGATGAATGGGAGTTCCTTTTGTGTATTCGGTAAAGGCATTCACATCCTTTGGAAAACATTTGCCACCATATCCGAATTTGCCATCCGGCCCGGGGACATGAGAATGTGTCGGGGCAATATAACCGCTCAACAGCAACCCTTGACGCACTTTTTCATAGTCAGCCCCTTCCCTTTGGCATACATCATAAATACCGTTAAAGTAAGTGACGGCGACTGCCCCGAAAACATTATGGGCATACTTGGTAAGTTCCGCTTCCAGATTGGACATATAAAGCCGTTTTTTCGTTGCAAAAATCACATCTAATATCTCTTGCTCGCCCGTAATCACAACGTCTTGAGAACAAAAGTCTTGATAGGCTGTGCGTTCGGTTAAAAACTCGGGCATAAAATAAACGGGACGCCCCAATTCCTGCGTCAACTTATTCGTCGTTCCAGGCAACAAAGTCGTCCGAATAAAAATGGAGGCCATCGGTAAACCCTGAATAATTTCTTTTAAAAGCGTTAAATCCTGAGTGCCATCAGCCTCCGTCGGAATATGAATACCAATAAAAAACACGTTGCATCCCGCTAAATCATCATTGATTCCCTTTGGGGGATCAGAAACGGCCTGCTGACATTTTGTGTATTCCTTCAGCCAACGACTGAATGTAGAACCGATGACACCATAACCGATAATGCCGACTTTAATTTGTTCCTGCTTCATCTTGAACTCCTTTCGTTTGTGTGACGGGTAAAGGTTTACGCACCGGATTATACCTGCTTTCCAATGTCTGTTTAATTTCTTGGAACATCGGGCTTAGATAGGGAACGTTCATACTGACCACCACGCTGATGATTTTAAAGATAATCGCAATCACCAACGTCGCACCAACGGTCAATCCCACACCGCGCGAAATACCGGCCACCAAATTCAGCCAAATCAGACGCGACGTCTTATTCAGGTTTGTCACATAATCCCCAAAGCGCATCCGCTCCAAACGGTCTGCCAACTTTTCCAGTTGGGTAATTTTTTCTTTTTTGGTTAATTTTTCTTGTTTCATTTTAATATCTCCTGATATAACTCTAATGTTTTTTGGCACATTTTTTGAATGGAAAAGCACTCTTCTATCCTTTCGCGAGCTGCTTCTTCCATCTTTTTTTTCTGAGAAGAATTCATTTCCAACACCTGATCCAACTTTTGTGCCAAACTGTCCGTATCCGAAACGGGAATCAAAAAGCCCGTTTTTTGATCCTGAATAATTTCCGTCGGCCCTCCGTGATTAAAAGCAATCACAATTTTTTTCATTGCATTGGCTTCGGCAATTGTCCGGCCAAAAGTTTCAGGAATAACTGAAGCAGAAACAACCACATCCGATAACATATAAACCAATGGGATTTCCAAGGCCGAGGCCGAAAGCGTGCGAACGGTAATTGTTCCGGGAAGTTTGGCAATTTCATCTTTTAATAATTGTTCATATTCGGGGTTTGCTTTACCACCCACCAACAAACAGGTAAGCTCTTGATGGCGCATTTTTGAAAGCGCTTCCAACAATAAATTCTGTCCTTTCATTTTAGACAGACGCCCCACCAAAGTAATTACCGGCTTATCCAAGGGAATTTGTTTTTTTTGGGCAAACTCTTCCGCTTTATCAAAAGGAATATAATCCGGATTAAACCGTTTTAAATCAGCACCGCGATAAATCACATGAATTTTGTTTTCCGGATAATGATAAACGGCCATCAAATGTTTTTTCACAGATTCAGAAACTGCAATGGTGCATAGCCCCTGCAACATCACCCGATTATAGAGCTTTTTAAGGACCGGTTGAATTCCATACATCCCGTGATAAGAAGAAATAAAAGGAATCCCTGTTTTTTGGCTGGCCCACTTCACGCTCCAAGCAGGAGCCCGCGAACGAACGTGCATCAAAGCCACATCATTTTCACGCACAATCTGCGCCAGTTTTTTAGAATTCAACCACATCCTGAAAGGATTCTTACTGTGCAGCGGTAATTGAATATGCTTGACACCGATTTTATCCAACTGGGCAACCATTTCACCCCCATTGGAAACCACCAAATTAGGGATACCTGCTTTTTGTAAAGCCGATGCAATTTCAATGGTTCCTGTTTCAACACCGCCTTGTTTCAAAGAAGGTAAAATTTGAAGAATTGTTTGAGTCATTGACACCTCCTGTTATTGTGGAAAAACCTGATAATTGACCCGATTAGGAATGCGTTGCGTATAATGACGGCGTTCCATACATTTTTGATAATCGTCATAATCCACCGACCAATCCGCATGGGCATAATTGACATTGACAGGCTGAGCCCCGGGATAAGGTACAAAATTTCCCCACACCCCATTTTCAGCATCATTATCAAAACGCAAATTCAACTTTTCGGATTGCCACGGCAAATTCGGCCATTCAAAGGGCCAACTGTCCGCTTCCAACATACATTCACGATGGTCTTTGGCAAACCAAGCCACCCCTGTATTCGGGCGTTCCCAATAAAACAGTTTTTGACCTTGACGGTCATCCCCTTGAACAAACCAGCATCCCCCCAATAAAAATAAACTCAACAAGAAAAAAGGCTTCATTCTTCCTCCTTAAAAATCCAAATCCGCATAATGTTCCGAAGGCTGTATTCCCGCCACGCTGTCCGACAAAAGCGGCGCAAAAGTCGGACGCGATTTCATCTTGGCATACCATGTCGCCGCCTCTTGCAATTTTCCCCAATCCAATTCTCCCAAATAATCCAAAACAGATAAGTGGGCTGCGGCCGCCAAATCAGCAAACGAAAGAGAACGCCCGCCCAAGTAAGCTCTGCGTCCGGCCAACCAATCCACATATTTCAAATACTTGGCCAAATTATCCCGCCCCACACGAATCACATTAGAGCTGGGGGTTTCCTTTGTCTGAATCACTTTGATGACGCGTTCCAACAAAATCGGATACACTGCATCCCGATAAAAAGCACCGTCAAACCATTCCGTCAAACGACGAATTTCAGCCCGTCCACGGGGTGTTTCCCCCAATAAGTTTGGAGCTGATTTGATTTCATTTAAATATTCACAAATGGCATTCACCCCCGATAACGAATGCCCATCCGGTTCCACCAAAAGCGGAATCGTTCCTAAAGGATTTTTTTCCAAAAAGGCCGGACGCCTTTCCCACGTTTTTTCCAAAATAAGACCAACGGGAATTCCTTTTTCCAAAAGAGTCAAACGCACACGACGACAATATGGGTCCAAAGGATAGTGATACAAAATAGCCCTATCTGTCATTTTTCCCCCTTTCTGCCATTTTAATCAAACAATCAGCAACTTTTTCAGAAGGCGATTCTTTCCCTTTTAGACCTAACTTTTGAAGACTGGGAAGGGTATCTTGATGCGCCCCAAATAACTTTTGAGCCGTTTGAAGCAATTTTTCGGGTGTACAATTTTCTTGCAATAATTCCGGAATCACTTCTTTATCTTGTAATAAATTGACAAGGTTGACATATTTGATTTTCAAAATCCGACGTGCCAAAGCAGCCGTTAAAGCGTTCAAACGATAGGCAATTAAATGCGGGACCTTTGCCATTGCCAGCTCAAGGCTGACGGTCCCACTGGCCGCAATCGCAATATCAGCCGCTGCAAAAGCATCATAGCGCGCCTTTTCCCCCAAAATAACAGCATGTGGAAGACGCCAACCTTTCAGGCTATTGATAATTTTATCGGCCACGGTTTGGACGCTGGGAAGAGCCACAAAAAGCCCGGGATGGCTTTCGGCCAATTTTTCAGCCACCTGCATAAACACGGGAAGAAGCGCTTTGATTTCATTTTTACGGGATCCGGGAAGCATCACCAAAACAGGTGTTTTTTCATCCAATCCATACCGAGCGCGAAAGCGGGCAGCCTCGCCTTTATCTGCCCCCCCCTCTATCACGGGATGTCCGACAAAAGTGGTCGGAAGTCCGTAGGGGGTAAAATACCCCGGCTCATCGGGCAACAGGCAAAACAAGTGGTCCACCCATTTAGGCAAAATCTTGGTGCGTCCCTTGTTCCAAGCCCAAACTTGAGGGGCCACATAATGCGCGTGCGGAATATCAATTTTATTTTTTTTAAGCAATTGATGCACACGGATGGAAAAAGAATATGAATCTATCGTTAAAATCACATCCGGCTGAATTTGCCGAATATCCGCGATAATGTGGTGCAGATGGCGTAAAATTTTGGGAACGGAGGGAATGACCTCCATCAATCCCATTACAGAGAGATCCTTGATATCAAACAGGCTGTTCAAACCTTCCGCCTGCATTGTTTCACCGCCCACACCATAAAAAGCAACGTCCCCCCGCGTTTGGTGTTTTAAAGCACGCATTAAACGGGACCCCAATAAATCCCCAGAGGCTTCCCCCGCCACCAAATAAATTTTGAGTGTCACGCCTTAACCCCCACAATAAAAATACCCAACTGATTGGCCAATTTCACCGTTTGTTCGGATTGACTGATTAAAACAGCCCCAGCTTCAACAGCAATGCCAACAAAGCCTGCATTTTTAACAGCCTGAACCGTCGCGGGCCCAATCGTTGGTAAGTCCATACGCCGGTCCTGTTGCGGTTTAGAAACCTTCACCAAAACACCTCCGCCCCCTTTACGCTTTAAATCAGCAGAACGACGAATCAAAGCATCCGTGCCTTCAATCCCTTCCACAGCCAACACAAGCCCTTGTTGCACAATAACGGATTGCCCGACATCCGCTTTGCCCAATAATTTAGCCACTTCTATGCCGCGACGGATATCCGCTTGTTCAGGGGGACGAGGCATTTCACGTGTATAAACACCCCCCGTTGCCAAAAGGTGCGGTAAAATTTCATCAATTCCGACAACCTTAAATCCTTCCCCTTCAATTTCCCGGGCGATAGCGCGCAGCAGGCTGTCATCCCCGGATTTTCTTTTTAATCGGGCAATCGCTTTCATGCCGCGCAAATCAGGAAAAAGTCCCACAAAAGAAGGACGTTTGACGGCACCAATCATCACAACTTCTTCCACACCGTTTTTCTTCATCAAGCGAAAACCTTTACCGACCGCGCCCAGACGAATCCAACCTTGGGGCAAGGCTTTATCGTATTCTTGGGGATTAGCTTGCCCTTTTAGGCCCAGCAAAAAAAAGGGCCTTTTCATGCGTTCACACGCTTCAATTAAAGCGTGTGGTAAAGCGCCAGAACCAGCGATAATCCCTAATTTTTTCATCTTTTTTTCTCCGGTTGCATAATGCCATTTTTGGAAGGATTTTGACAAAAGGTAATCACTTTGTCAATCAAAGGATGCCCCGCATATTCTGAAGCCACTTTTTCCAAGCGTTCAGAAAAAACACCCTCGCCCATAAAAAGTTCCTTATAAGCCTTGGAAAGTTCCATCACCCATTTTTTATCCACACCGGCACGCTGTAAGCCCACCAAATTAAGGCCGGCCAAACCATCGCGCATTACAATGCCAAAGGGAATCACATCCCGTCCG
>JBJEXE010000026.1:0-721 GCA_051885475.1 Alphaproteobacteria bacterium
ACTGGTTTTAAAGTGCTGACAGAGGCTTTAGGGCTTTGGCAATACCCCCCCCCCCATCTGGCATAAGTGATTGATTATATGTGGTTTTTTAATCCCATACGCACCAAGTAAAACTGTTTTGTTCCCTTTTTTCATACCCTCACTTTGACACAGTTCATCCAACTTGTCAAGAAAAATAACCCAAAAATGCTTTAATTCTCTTTTTAGTTGTAAAATATATTTTTTTATGGACTTATAGTTGTTTTAGGTATACACTCGTCAATACCAACCAAAGGAGGAAAAATGGATAATTATATCGTAACGCTTTGCAAGAATCAAAAGGAAATAGTCCTTACCGGAGTTCCGGCAGGAAAGTGTGTGGATTTGGACGAGTATATGTGTCGGCGCATCTATCCTGATGATTGGCAAAAATTTAAGACGCACTTTAGTCCGGGTATTTTTGACCCTGAAATCAGCACTTTTTTGGATGCTGGCTATGAAATCCGCATCTATCGCAAAAAAGACAAATGAGTTGCCCCAAAGTCCGAAAAATATTTTTCGATTCGTTTTTTGGTGAATGGGTCATTTTGCATAGATTCCAACTATGAAGCTCTTCCAGCAGCAGAGAAAGCCGGATTGCTCGGGATGGATCTTGACCTCATTTTATTCGGAGCGCCTGTGGCGTCGTTCGCTAACGCTCACCGAACCAACCATTCGTTGGGCCGATTCCAACACACCCCGA
>JBJEXE010000026.1:821-13520 GCA_051885475.1 Alphaproteobacteria bacterium
AACCAATAAAAAAAGTCCCGACAAACGGGACTCATTTTATTGGCTGGGGCGGCTGATTGTAAATCGCGGGGGCGATTTATCCCGATGGGACCGCCTGCGGCGTCGTTCGCTGGCGCTCACCGAACCAAACCATTCGTTGGGCCGATTCCTACACACCCTGAAACCAATAAAAAAAGTCCCGACAAACGGGACTCATTTTATTGGCTGGGGCGGCTGGATTCGAACCAACGAAATGGCGGAATCAGAATCCGCTGCCTTACCACTTGGCGACGCCCCAACAACGAAGAGGAATTATAACAAACTTAAAGCAAAATTGCAAGGAGTTTTAAACAGATTCCAAAACACATTTAAAAGAAGCATAAAAAAAGCGCCCCTTGGGACGCTCTTTAAAACTTTTTTAAGCGGATTTTTTCTTGAAAGAAGCAAAACGCTTATTAAACTTGGCCAATTGACCACCGCTGTCAATCAAGCGATACACCCCAGTCCAAGCCGGATGAGAAGTCGGGTCAATGTCCAAGCGAACTTTATCACCAGCTTTGCCCATCGTTGAGCGGGTCTTGAATTCCGTCCCATCAGTCATAACAACGGTAATTTCATGATAATCAGGATGTATATTTTCTTTCATCTTCTTCTCCTTAAATTTTCTGCGTTGCCGGAATTATACCTTTTTTTTATATAAAAAGCAAGCCCTTTTTTCACTTTTTTTATAAAAAAGTATTTTAAGGAGAAAGCATAGGTGGGACAAAAGTGTCAATGCCCGTTATTTCTACCTGTTTTTGGCGGGAAGTTTGCCCATGTGTAATGGTAATATTTTTTGGAGGGACACCCGTTTCATCAGCCAAAAATTCAATCAAGGCTTGATTGGCTTTATTATCAATAGCCCGTTCGCGGACTGCCACGCGCCAATGCGTGCCGTTCCAAAGGCCTTGCCACCCTGTGCGTTTAGCGCCCGGCGTCAGGCGGATTTGTAAAACCACTTTTTTCATTTTTTAATTCCCAAACTTCTTCACGCAACTGTCGGATTTCATTTTGCAGCTCTTTAAAACAAGGCGACAATTCCTTTAAAATCAACTGCGCATTTTCCTTTTGATGTCCTTTTTGACGATAAGTTTTATAGACGCGCCATACCAGATAAATTCCCCCCAAGAATAAAAAAGCATCCACCAACCACAAACAAAAAGCAGTGCTGGCCGTTGCAAACATTTGCGAGGTATTCAGCCGGCTCCAAGCTGTTGTTTGAGAGACCAAAGATGTCAGATAATTGACAGAGGCCACCGGATTAGAAACACTGATCATATCCTTCATAAAAGCTGCCGCTTGTGTGGCCTGCGCCAAACGAGATTGAGCCTCGGCCACAGAAAAAGCACTTTGAATTTTTTCGGGGAATGTCTGATGCGCATAAAAATGAAGAGCCGTCCCCATTAAAATCCAAGGAATTTGATAACAAAGAGAAATAATTAAACGACATAATTTTTCATAAAGAGCTTGTAAAATTTTCATTTTTTTCCTTAAAAAAAGCTGTAAGGGTCAATATCTATCCGTATATCAACAGAGGCTGGTATTTTAATCCCATCCAGCCAAAAATGCAAGTAATTTTGAAGACGCATTTCTTTGGGGGCTTTCACCAATAAGCGATAGCGAAATTTGCCACGCAATTTTAAAATGGGCGCCGCAACAGGACCCAAAATTTCTATGCCTTTTTGAATAGGGGCTTTTTGGGCCAGTTTTTGAATCGTTTGCCAAGCCGTCAACTGATTACGCGAACTGACAATCAGACCGGCTAACCGCCCGAAGGGAGGCATATTCAGCAGTTTTCGGGTGGTCATTTCTTCGGTTAAAAAGCGGGTGCGATCATTTTGAGACAAGGCATTGATAATCAAATTATCCGGATTGTAAGATTGAAGCAGCGCTAATCCTTTTTTGGCCTCACGTCCCGCCCGCCCCATCACCTGTTGAAGAAGTTGGAAGGTGCGTTCACCGGCCCGTAAATCACCACCGGCCAACCCCATATCAGCATCCACAATGCCCACCAAGGTTAAATTGGGGAAGTGGTGCCCTTTGGCCAAAACCTGAGTCCCAATTAAAATATCCAATTCACCGGAGGCAATTTGCTGCATCAACTGTTCAAAATCCTTTGGTTGCGTCAGCGTATCTGAAGTGATTTGGGCGATTTTCGCCTGAGGAAAAAGACTGCTCACTTCTTCGGCAATCCGTTCCACCCCGGGGCCACAAGCCACCAACGTCCCTTTTTCATGGCAGGAAGGGCATTCACCGGGAAGAGGCATACTATACCCGCAATGGTGGCACTCTAACGTATGATTTCCCTTATGTTCCACCAACCACGCTGAACAATGCGGGCATTGCAAACGATACCCGCACGCACGGCAAAGCATCAAAGGAGCATACCCTCGCCGATTTAAAAACAAAAGGGATTGTTCGTGGCGTGAAAGCCTGTCTTTTAAGGCTTCTTCCAATTCCTTGGAAATAAAACGCACAGGTCCTTTTTCCTTGCGGCGTATATCCACAATTCGGGTTTCCGGTAAAAGGGCCCCTGCATATCGTTCGGGCAACTTTAGATGCAAATAGCGCCCTTCTTGTGCGTGCGTATAGGTTTCAAGGCTGGGGGTTGCGCTGGCCAAAACAATCGGACAATCTGCAATTTTGGCCCGAACAATCGCCATATCGCGGGCTTGATAAAGAACGCCTTCTTCTTGCTTAAAGGAAGGGTCATGTTCTTCATCCACCACAATCAACCCTAAATTTAAAAAGGGCAGAAAAAGGGCGGAACGCGCCCCAACCAACACTTGGGCCGAGCCATTCCTGACGGCTTCCCAGGTATCACGCCGTTGCTTGGGGGTCAGTGCCGAATGCCACAAAGCTGGCGCCACCCCAAAGCGCGCTTCAAACCGTCTTAACCACGCAGTCGTTAAAATGATTTCCGGCAGCAACACCAACACTTGTTTTTTCCCCTCTAAAATGTGTGCCATTTCTTCAAAGTAAACTTCTGTTTTTCCGGACCCTGTCACACCATCTAACAAAGCCACCTTAAATCCTGTCAGTGATCGCATAGACCGAACAGCGTTTAATTGCGCCGATGAAAAATCAATCTGCGTATGGTGGGGATTGGGCGGCAAAAAAACAAGGGGCTTTTTACTCACCTTCCCCATTTCAGGATTCAAGGCCATTTTCAAAACGGCCCCCAAAGGCGCCAATGTATAGCCTGCCACCCAATTGACAAATTGGATTGTTTGAGGGGGAAGTGCCGGTTCCGGCAACAGAGCCTCTATTTTTTTCAGCTTATCCGTCGGAAAAGTTTCATTTGATTTTGTATCCCAAATGACCCCTCTTGCTTTTTTTCGGCCAAAGGGCGCCAAAACAAACTGTCCCGCTTGAACGTTCAAGTCCGTTAAATATTCAAATGCCCCCAAAGCCACGGGGAAAAGCACAAAAACGCGTTGCATTTTTTCTTTTTTTCCTTTAAACTCTTTTTTAAGAGGATACATAAAATGGAAGTGAAATTCAACCCTTTTGAATCAACAACCACCGAAAAAGTCCGCCAAGTCATTCAAAAATGGCAGGAATTTTTGGTTTCAGAGCGTCGGCTTTCTTTATTGACAGCCGAATCTTATTTAGAGGATTTAAAAGAATTTTTCACATTTTTACTGGATGCGTTGGGAAAAGAAGTGGATTTAAAAGATTTGGAGGATTTAAAAATCACCGATTTCAGAGCTTTTTTAGCATGGCGAGCAGACAATAAAATATCCAAATCCTCCATCGCACGAGGGGTTTCCGCCCTTAAAAACTTCTTCCGTTTTTTGGCACGTGAGGGCTTGATTGAAAACAAAGCCGTGATGGCCATTCGTTCGGCACGCCCCAACAAAACACTCCCCCATCCTTTATCCGTCAAGCAAGCGTTGGATTTTTTAAAGCTTGCCAAAACATTGGCAAAAGAGCCTTGGCAAGGTCAAAGAGATGTGGCTTTGTTTACGCTGATGTATGGAACCGGACTCAGAATTGCAGAGGCTCTTTCCCTGAAAGTGCGAGATGTTCCCTTAAACGCAGATGCCATGATTATCACCGGAAAAGGCGGCAAACAACGCCTGATTCCTTTACAAGCCAAAGTACGTGAAAGCATTCAAAAATATCTAAGCGTTCATCCTTGTCATAGTCCCGATGCGCCTTTATTCGTGGGTGCGCGAGGAGACAAAATTAACCCCGGAGTTGTCCAAAGAGCCGTGCGTCGGATTCGTGCGGCAATGAACTTACCAGATACCGTGACGCCGCACGCTTTACGCCACAGCTTTGCAACACATCTGTTGCAAGGAGGGGGCGATTTACGTTCCGTTCAGGAATTATTGGGGCATTCTTCTTTGTCAGCCACACAACGTTATACAGAAATTACTTTACAAGATTTGGACCGTGTTTATAAAAAAGCGCATCCCAGAGCCCATTAATCATTATCATAGCTAATCCTGGCGGGAATTTCATCCCGTCGTTCGTCCAAATAACGCACCACTTCCGGATCAGGTTCTTTAACATTACAATTGTTGCCTTCGTATTTCCAATCTATCACCCGATTGTTTTGGGCATAGACCCACAAATTACAATAACGCAATTTTTTATCCAAATGTTCCACCGCTATATTTTCGGTGATAAAAGTATATTCTATCACGCCATAGGCATAACTGGCAGCTTTTTGTGGCGACCCAAAATTGTCATATAAATCCGCCACCGATTGACCATAATAAATCTGACTTCTGGACACCAGGGTTTCAATAATGTTCGGGCGGGCACAGGCTGCCAATAAAAAAGTCATTCCCAAAACAAGTTTTTTTATCATTGGCCGGCATCCGTTAACATTTGAAACAACAGTTTTTGTCTGTCCTGAATTTTGGCAGGCACAGGCGATTCCTTACCAGATTTAAAGAGCGGTTTATCCAGTTGAATATCATTTTGCGTAAAGGCTTCACGCTTACGCATCGGCATCAACCATCCGTCCAAATCCACCTGAAGAAAATGATCTTTATCCAAAACCAGCTGACCGGTCCGAATCATATAGGCATTATTCCCTTGCTGGAATAAACCAACCACATCCGGCTTATCTGCCACCTGACGCAAAGTAACATTATTGACCTTTAAAGAAACCGAGGAAAGTTCTATTCCTTCTTCGGAAATGTCCACGGGAATAGCCAAGGAGCCTGTCCCACCAACCGGCGTCGTTCCCGTTAAATTCAAATAAGGGGTCATTTTGGCAATATCAAAATCTTTATCCGTTTTCAGGTATAAAAGCGCATTTGGTTTGCGATAGGGAATTAAAGCACTGCTGAGCGAAAGCGTTTCACTGCCCAACCCGGCCGTCATCGCCAACAAACGAAGAGCTTGATTTTCCAACTGAAATGACGCATTGATATTCGTTAAAGGAGCCAATGTATCAATCTTACCAATAAACAAATTCTGATTGGGGGCCGAAACAAGCGGAAGCAGTGATTGCAACGCAACAACCCCATTAACCGGCCCAACGGCAACATCTTTGGCTTTAAAATTCACATCCTGAAGCCCCAGATAAAGCGGGCCGGCAATATTGGCAACACCGGCAAAATGCAGCTGACCGGCAGCGACCACTTGACCAGATACCTCAGTTAGCGATTTCGGAAAAACAGAAGAAAGGTCAAAAAGGGTAAACGGCAAATTCTTTAAATCAACAGAGGGCATTTTAAATTGTCCGATAAACGTTTTTTGAAAAGGTTGAAAAACACCTTCGGCCATCAAAGAAATATCCGTTTCCTTGACTCGCACATTGGCCTTGACCTGACGATTCAAATACGTCATTTCCACCGATACGGGTTGTTTTAACAAAGCAGAGGAAGTTGTTATCTCATCTGCAGAAAAGCGAATAGGTGCCGTCGGGTTATATAAATCCTGCGCCGTCAGGTCAATTCCTTTCATCGTTAAATTCGGTGTTTGATAAAAACCGTTCATGATTTCAACATCAAACGAATCTTGATGTATTTGCGTGGAAAAGCTGCCATTGAGCTGGCACGTGTCTGCCTTTAAAAGCAGGGTGTTGGTCGGTGTATTATAAAAACCCGATAAAATAACGTCCGATAAATGCCAATTCAAGCCTATTTTAGAATCAGTCAATTCCAAAATCAACGTGTTGGAAGAAGGCATAAATAAAAGGTTGCCGGATTCATTTATCACGATATTTTGATCTTTATATCTGACGGCCAGATTTTGATACTGCAAAGTGGCTTCCTGCGTTAAATCATATTGGCATTTTGAAGAAGTGAAACTGCATTGCAAATCACCGTTTAAAGTGCCTCCAACCCCTTCCAATAAAGTGGTATTACGCACCAAGCGATTGATTTTCATTTGAAGAGGGGCCGAAGTTGAAATAAAACCATCCTTGGTAATCAACAATTCATCCACCGTGAAAGTCAAATCCGCCAAAGGCTTTGCCTCTTTTTCAGAAGTATTTTTAAGCAAGAAAGATAAATTTCCTTTGAAACCTTTTTCTGAATTTTCTAAGTCTGCTTCAATCGTTTTTAAGCTGTAGCCATAGTTCAAATTGATTTGAGATTTAACAGAAGTAATCTTATCAGAGGCCGTTTGAATAACAACATTCCCCTGCAATTCTTCCGGAGGACGATTTGCCAACGCCAACGTACCAGATTTGATGGTTAAATCCAATCGTCTATCTTGCGCCTGCCCGCTGACGGACAAGGAAGCATCCATTTTCAAAAATTCTTCGTTGACCGTAAAAGGAATAATCACCTGTGCATTATGGGTATAAAGTCCGGACATAGAGAAGTTGACCGGAATTTTTGTATCAGCCCCTTCTATATTTAAAACGGCATTGTTGATGGTAATAGAATTGATTTTCAAATCCAAACCGGCTTCCATCGGGTTGGCAATCATCCCCAAAACAGACAAGATGTTTTCCAAACTTTCCCCATTCGCTTTGGCTGACTTTAAATTTAATTGCAGTCCATCAGCTGTCAAGGTTCTGATGCGCCCTTGCAAAAAATCGGCAAAGGTTGAATGAACGTTTAATTGCGGAATGACATACTGATTTCCTTCATCATGCAAATTTGTTACCTTAATGCGCGACAAAGAATAATCTGCCATTTTCAAAGAATCATATTTTAAGTTATGGCTTTCAAAAAAGTTTTCCAAATAAAGCGGTAAACGAGCGCGGGCATAAATGGAGAGGAAAAGTGTAATCAGCCCCCCCAAATAAATCAACCCCATAAAGCCAGCCCAAAGTCCCCCCAAAAAATGGAAAAATGATTCATGGGTCCGACGCACAGAATCAAAGTAAAAGGTTACCTTCATAAACAAAACAACCAACCCCATAAAAGGCGACTGTCTTTTCTTTTTGGGTGTCATGATGATTTCTTCATCATCTTTGGCAATAGCGCTGTATAAATCCGTATTTTTGGACCCCACATTGGTGGACGGATTGGTCGGCGGTTGAGCCTGAGCAGATTTTGGCGCATGCGGCGGCATATTATTCATATCCATCTTTCCCCTTCCTTTTCTTTCATCATACCGTCATTTATCGGCTTCGTCAAGCAGTTTTTTAAATTCTTCTTCATTTAAAATGGGAATCCCCAATTTTTGAGCATTTGTGTATTTACTGCCTGGGTCAACACCCGCCACCACATAAGCCGTTTTAGAGCTGACTGACCCCGAAACCTTTCCCCCCAATTCCTGAATACGCGCTTTGGCTTCTTCGCGGGCAACAGATAACGTTCCGGTTAAAACAAAAGTTTTTCCTTTCCACGGCCTTTTCCCCGTTTCTTCTGGGGCATTTTCAAGGGTTATCAAATTCAATAAATTTTGAAGAAGTTTTTGGTTATGCTCTTCCGCAAAAAAATCCACAATTTCCTTGGCCATCGCAATACCGATACCATCCATTTTCATCAGCTGTTCCGTGGCATCAAGGGCAAGCGCTGTTTCTTGGAAATTTTGCCATGATTTAAAGTGAGCCGCAATATCTTTAGCAGTTGCTTCGCCGATTTCGGGAATCCCCAAAGCATAGATAAAACGATGAAGTGGGCAAATTTTGCGTTTTGTAATTGCTTCAAAAAGTTTCAAGGCCGACTTTTGCCCCCATCCTTCCAAAGCCAGCAAATCCAAGGCATGTTTTTCCTGTAAAGTAAAAATATCCACAGGATTTAAAATCCATCCCAAATGATAAAATTGTTCAATATTTTTATCCCCCAAGCCTTCTATATCCAGCGCATCTTTGGACACAAAGTGTTTCAGGCGCTCCATCGCCTGAGCCGGACAGGTCAGGCCCCCAGTGCAAATCGTAACAGCATCAGCCCCTTCCCGCATCGCATGCGCCCCACAAACAGGACACGTGGTCGGAAACTGAAAAGGCTGACTGGCTTTGGGGCGTTTTTCCAAAATGACCCGCACCACTTGAGGAATCACATCCCCTGCCCGTTGAATCACGACGGTATCCCCTTCACGAATATCTTTGCGGCGCAGCTCGTCCGCATTATGGAGGGTGGCGTGTTGGACCAAAACACCCCCGACATTGATGGGTTCCAAATCAGCCACAGGGGTCATTGCCCCCGTACGCCCCACCTGAATGCGAATTTTATTGAGGCGCGTTGTCGCCTGTTCAGCGGGAAATTTATGAGCAATTGCCCATCGCGGGGAACGCGCAATAAATCCCAACCGTTTTTGAAGTGCTAAATCATTGACCTTATAAACAATGCCATCAATATCATAAGGAAGACTGGCACGTTTTTCGCCGATTTCATGGAAAAAGGCCAACATTTCCTGTGTATTATGACACAGGCGAATGAGCGGATTAACGGGGAAACCCCACCCTTTCAAACTTTGTAAAAAATCCCAATGCGTTTTAAAAGGGGCCCCTTCATACGCCCCCAGCGCATACGCAAAAATTTGCAAGTGACGTTTAGCCGTAATGTTCGCATCCAACTGACGCAAACTGCCGGCCGCTGCATTACGGGGGTTGGCAAAAACCTTATCTTTTGCTTCCTTTTGACGTTCATTTAAGGACAGGAAATCTTGTTTACTCATATACACTTCGCCGCGTACATCTAAAACCTCAGGCGGTGCATCAAATAAATTGGTTCCTGATTTTAATTTTAAGGGCAACTCTGAAATGGTTTTTAAATTTTCGGTAATGTCTTCCCCGATCATACCGTCCCCACGGGTGGCGCCACGCTTAAAAATTCCGTTTTCATACCAAGCAGAAAAACCCAGTCCGTCAATTTTGGGTTCAGCCACCATTTCAATCGGAGCCTCCAAAGGTATCCCCAAAAAACGATGAATTTTATCCATAAAATCCGTTACTTCTTCGTCCGAAAAAATATCCCCCAAAGAAAGCATCGGAACTGTATGTGTGGCCTTTTGAAAACCTTCGGCCACTTTAAAACCAACACGACGCGATAAACTGTTTTTCGGAATCAAATGAGGATACTTTGCCTCTAATTCTTCGGCCCGCCTGCGCAACGCATCATATTCACCATCGCTGACCAACGGCGCATCCAATTGGTGATACGCCCTGTCATAGCGTTCCAACTGATCCGCTAAATCCTGTAATTCTTGTTTAATTTGTGCCTGGTTTTCCATAAGAAAAGTGTAGTCTTTTTTTTAACCCAATGCAAGGAGAAAAATACCTTTTTAAAAAAAGAATGAAGCGGCACTCAGTTTATGTTGTTTAATTGCCAAGGCCAATCATTGTCGCCAAAAATCTGCTTTATTAGAAGAATTTTTGGCCACAATGGAGCGCATTAAATTGCAAGTCAGATTGTGCGCCGATTTTAAAATACTGGGGTGTCAACAGCAAGCAGTGTTGGCAATAGAAATTGAAAAAATTACCAAGCAAGCCGTTGCTTGGATGAAAAGCGAAAGGAGGAAAAAATCCGTTCCATCTGTACCGGAGTCGGAAACAACCCCGAGTTATTCCGAGTGAGTACCTTTTGTTTAATTTTAAAAGGGCCAATCACCGTTTTAAAAACGGTAAACACAAGAGTATTGGCTTTTTTGGCGGGTCTTCCGCCAATTCGCGTTGGTGCCAGCCACGCCTATAACGTGAATCTGTCTTCTGGAGCTGTCAACAACAACAACCGTAACAACAACAACTACGCGCTGTGTAAATAGAAATATCCTTGAGCTTTTGAAATTAAAATACCGCATGGAACAACCTGATTTTCTTGAACTGCTACCGGACATTACTTTAGAGGAATTGTTTAAGGCTTATTTGGATTGCCGTAAACATAAACGCAGAAGTATGTCCGCCCTTCGCTTTGAAAGAATGTATGAGCACAAGCTGATACAACTTCATAAAGATATTGCTCGACGCACTTATCGGACTTTGCCGTCGCGTGCTTTTATCGTGGATAAGCCCGTGCAACGAGAAGTGTTTGCCGCTGATTTTCGTGACAGAATTGTGCATCATTTGGTGATCGGGCAACTGATTCCCCTTTTTGAGCAGATTTTTTCGGATTCCTCTTACAGCTGTCGGATGGGAAAAGGTACCTTGTTCGGCATTCGCTCAGTCGCCCAAATGATGAAAGAATGTTCCAATTATTACACACAAAACTGCTATGTTTTGCGGCTGGATATTCATGGATTTTTCTTTCATATTGATAAAAACATCCTGTATAAAAAAATCATTCAGTTGGTCAACAGCCGTTATTTCGGCGCCAACAAGTCAGCCATTTTATTTATGATTCAAGAAATTTTACGCGATAATCCGACACGTAATTGTAAAATCAGCGGCTCCAAAAAAGATTGGGTGGGGCTGCCCAAAACCAAAAGTTTATTCTTCAGCGGACGGACAAAAGGCCTGCCCATCGGCAATTTAACCAGCCAAGTTTTTGCCAATTTTTATATGAATGATTTTGACCATTTTGTCACCGGCTTAGATAAAAATATTTTTTACGGGCGCTATGTGGACGATATTGTGGTTATTCATCCCGACCACGATTATTTGTTGCAGGTCAAACAAATGATTGATACCTATTTAAAGGAAGAATTAGGGTTGATGCTTCACCCCAAAAAAATTTCGCTTCAACATTACAGTAAAGGCTTTGCCTTTATTGGCGCCTATATTAAACCGGGACGAATTTATCCGGGGAAAAGGTTGCGGGCTTCTTTTTATCGGAAAATGCAAAAGCTAAATGAAGAATGGGCCCAATATCCCCAAAAACAAAATCGGCGTTTATTGGAAAAAACGTTATCCAGTATCAATTCTTACTTCGGATTGATGAAGCATTTTGATGCTTGGCGAGTTAAATTAAAGGGCTGGAATATGTTGGATGAAAAAATCAGGACTATTTTTAAAACAAATGAAAATTTGAATAAAGTTTGGATGGATGAAAAAGTCAAGCGCCAAATGGTGAATGAAGCCAGGCAAATGTTTATCAAGCCCTTACACCCACTAAAAAAGGGCTCCCTAAAAAGAACCCCATAAAAAGTTTGCAAATTCGTTTTCTTTGTGATAAAATTTTGGGCGAACGGGTTGGCGTCCGTTCAAAGGTCTCAAAATCCTTTATCGTATGCGCCAGGAAAATGGTGATTTTACGCCGACCAGCGCGGTAGAATAAAAGGCCGTCCGCGGAAAGAATATACCGCGCTATTTCATACGATATAGTTTTGAGCATCCACCCACTATCGCCAAGTGGCATTTTTTTATGGGAGAAAGGGACCCAAGAATGAAAAAAGAAAATAAGAAGCAAGTAGTCGTTTTCCACTTGATGGGAAAGTCGGTGGAAAATAAGGCCTTAAGTTCTGCTGGATGCCCGATCAGGTCGGGCATGACAGAGTGCGCTGAAACAGGTCGTTCTATGGTTGAAATGCTGGGTGTGCTGGCGATTATGGGCGTTTTGTCCGTCGGTGGGGTCAGTATGTATTCTTCGGCGATGAGCAAACACAGGGCCAACGAGCTATTAAACGAAGCCTCAAAACGGGCAGCCATTGTCGCCAGGCAAATCACTGCCGGGAAAACAGGAACGGATCTGTCCATCGATAAATTTACAAATCCTACAGGATACAAATTCTATGTGGATAAGACCTATACGGCCGGAGGCAAAACATTTAAGCTGACCTTGTCCAAAGACCCGAGTGGAGCCATAGACGAAAACATCTGCACGCAGATGAAAGCAGCATTGGGGGATAACGCCGCTATGGCGATAGATGATACCTGTGCCACAATTACCTTTAATGCGGATATGGGTAAGGATGTTAAAATGCCGGGCGTATCCACCCCTGACGGGTATACGGGGGATGACGGTTCGGATTGTTCTGGGGATACCAAATTAGGCACCGCAAACAGTTGTCAAGTTTGCGTCAATGGAGCATACATTGATTCGGATGCTAAATGTGATAAGGATAAAAATCAAGTTTGTCTGGACGGAGTGTGTACAACACCAACGGACAATGGAAGGACGGGTTGTACCCGCAACAGCGATTGTAAAGGAATGCAAAATGGGATAGATTGCAATAGCAAAACTTGTTATTGTAATTATTATAATTACCGTACGGGGAGGATGCGCGATGGTTCCTGCACAGGAGGAGCGACAAAGGGCTCTGGTGTTTGTATGGAGGCCATATTTGAGGAGACCACAGTTGATGACGATGGTATCAAAGGAAAATTGTCCACAGAATATATGGATTGGTTCAGCGCCAAGAACTTCTGCGCAGCCCTGGGAG
>JBJEXE010000027.1:0-2938 GCA_051885475.1 Alphaproteobacteria bacterium
AGGCCTTGTTGACGCAACTCTTTGGTATAAGCCACCCCGTTTTTAACCGGCATCATCACATCCATCACCACGGCATCAAAAGAAAAAAGTTTGAGAATTTCTGAGGCTTGTTGCGGATTTTCCGCTTCGGTAATCACAAAGCCAAAACGCGTCAGATATTGCGCCAACAAATGACGTAATTTTTCATCATCATCCACAATCAATACGTGGTCTTTATTCATTTAGGAAACCTTACTAACTGATTCAAAATTTTAGCCCCTTTTTCTCCCCCATCTCCTTTTATCTTTTTCCACAAAATGTCCTGCAACAATAACACATCATTATGCATCAGTGTAAATTCCGGTTCAGAAAAAGAGGATGATTTTTGGATGACGCGTTCCAGATGAGAAATAACGTCTGCGACCAACGGATAGCCGAACAAAACTCCCTGTTTTTTTAAGCGTTCCAAAGAAGGTAAAAGCTCACGTATTTTTTTTGTTTTACGGGGTTCGTATAAAGTGCGCGCATCAATCAAGTATTGCTTTAATTCTTGCACCTCACCACAGGCCATTGTCGGAAACAAACGGGTTAAATCATCCAAGGCTTCCTGTTCTTCTTTGTTCATTGATTCCTCCTGAATTTTTTGAAGTATAGGCTATTTTGCCCATAAAGTCCAGTTTTTTTTAAATCTCAAAAAAATAATTTATTGACAAAAAATAAAAATATGGTAGAATAATGGCGCCTTTACCGATAGGAGGTAGACAATGCGAGAAAAACAAAATAATGGGCTTCAGCAAACAGATTTTTTAAGTCTCCTGTTTCACCCGAAAACATCTTCAAATTGCGAGATTTCCTCCTCTTTTATTGAGCCACAAAACAAACCACCCCGCCCTGCCCAACATTCGCGCAAAGTTTTACCCAAAAATCAACAAGCTGGCTTTCGTCATGAATATAATCAAGCGATGATAACGTTATATGCTTTTGGGTGTTTGTTTAAAAGCGAAGCAGAAAAAATATATGCCCCTCCAGAAATCAAGCATGAAGTAGAAAAAGCCCAAAAAACACAAATCAGGTACGAACGTCATATGCCCAAAGCCAGTCAGAAAATTATTCACTTTGGGCGCGATGTCATTGATGCGACGATGTATTATGACAATGAACTTTCCGAATTAAGAGCTCAAGCCGAAAATTCAAAATACCCAGACAAATGGCGTATGTATACAATGGCTCAAAACACTTTAAACAGAATGGTGCGTCAAATTAAAGCGTATAACCTAAATTAATTTCAAACATTCTTTCCCTGTTTCGGGGGGCTTTTTATTGATTCAAAGATTAAAAACTGGTTTTTTAAGAAAAAATAGTGTATACTCTTTTTTAAAAGGAAAAGATTATGAAAAAATCTATGATTACAACCGGTCAAGTTGCCACAAACAGAAAAGCATCGTTTCACTATGCTTTATTGGAAACGTTGGTGGCTGGCGTTATGTTGACGGGGGGCGAAGTGAAATCCCTGCGTATGGGACACGCCAGCATCGGGGAAAGCTATGTGTCCCCTGAAAAAGGTGAATTATTTTTGGTCAATGCCCATATTGACGATTATATGGCTGGGAAAAACGGTTTTGTAGTGCAAGAAAGCGCCAGACCCAGAAAGCTGTTGCTGCGTCAAAAGGAGCTCTCTCACTTGATTAAAGAAATATCCCAAAAAGGACGCACAATTGTCCCATTGGAAATTTTCTTTAATGAGCGCGGAATTGCCAAAGTCAAGATTGCTTTGGCGCAAGGGAAGACTTATTCCGACAAGCGGGAAGCCATCAAAAAGCGGGATTGGCAACGGGATAAAGCCCGTATCATGGCCCATTATAATTCAAAATAAGAATTTGTTATAGCAAAAAAGAGCCCTATAAAAAAACTCCCCCACCGAAGTGAAAGAGTTTAATGTTTGAACATAAGTTAGGTAAAATCTTTTTACAATTTTAAAAAAACATATTGACATTTTGATATATAGCAATTACAATACATATTGTTTCGTATAGATAAAAGGAGAAAAATATGAAAAAAATAAAAAATGTAAAAGAATTTGTTGAAAAGATTGATGCCACAAAAAAGGTTAATCCAAAAGATTTATCTTCGGATCAGGACTTAACCATAGCAATTATGAATTTAATTTCTATTGAAGAGCATCTTGTATTTTCAGGAGCCAAAACCGGCAAAAACAGTTTTTATGATTTGATTCGCGATATCAGAGAGCTTCGTAAAACCTTAATGCAAAAAATTATTCCTGCTTATGAAGGAGAAGTTTGGTGTATCTCAAAACACTTATTAGCCTCCTCTATGCGTTTGATGGAGGTCGGCACCAAACAACAAAGTTTAAATCATACCGAAGAAGCGTATCAGTTGTTTAATCAAGCGTATGATTTGTACTGCTTGTTTTGGGGATTAAATATGAACATGTTAAACATTGATGATGTTAAATGGATTGAAGATAAGCAAGAGGATGTTCAAACTTTGTCTGAAAAATTGAACAAGGTCATATCACAAAAAAATAGCATTCAACAAAAAGCAGAAGAGCCGAAAGGCACTTTATCTAAAATGAAAGCTTTTGTTCGTAAAGCAGTGGATTGTTGTATTGAATAATGTGTTTTTTAACACATTTATTTTTTAATGAAAGGAATTTCAATGAAAAAACTGGGACTTTTAGGATTGTTTTTAACCTTGTCCAGCGCTGCAAAAGCGAACCCGGCCTGCACAACGCTTTGCCCTATTTTGTTAGGCGCCTCTTTAGGAATTGCCCGCAAGTTTGGCGTCAAAGATGAAGTGGTCGGTGTCTTGTTTGGGGCTTTTCTTGCCGTTGTCGGATATTTGTTTATCCGCTTTTTTGAAAAAAGAAATTGGCATTTTAAAGGACGTAATTTTATTTTAATGCTTGTTTCCATTGCCTCCATCGGTTTTATTTATATCA
>JBJEXE010000028.1:0-13002 GCA_051885475.1 Alphaproteobacteria bacterium
AGAGGGAACAATAAAAAAATCAAAATGTCATATTCGTGCTTGACACGAATATCCAGCAGAACTTAAAGCCTTATTTCCATCCTCTGGAAAATGACAAGTTCTTGTTTATCTTCTTTTTCCATTTTCTGTATCCATTTTTAACATATAAACATAGATTTATTTCATAGTTTCGCTTTATCGGATTAAATGGATAAAATCAACGCGCAGTTTAAAAGTTAAAAAAGTATTAACAAATGAAGAAAAAGTTAAAAAAGGGCTTGATTTTTGGCTTAGAAAGGTGAAATCTAAATTCCGCAAGAGCCTCTGATTGGTCAACATAAAGACAATTATGCGACAAGAGGGGGTAGAGATTAACTTTTATATAAAAGAAAAGGAAAATAAAATGAAGAAAAATGAAACAGGTCGTTCAATGGTGGAAATGCTGGGCGTTTTGGCCATTATCGGCGTTTTGTCCGTCGCAGGAATTGCCGGTTATACGACGGCGATGCGCTCTTATAAAGCCAACGAAGTTTTGAACGCGGCTTCTCAAGCTGTTATTTTGGCAAAAGCAACCAATGCTGGGGCAGGACAGGCTGCCGCTTTAACCAATACTGATTTGAGCTTACCTGCACCTTATGGAAACGTGACAATTACCGTTACAAATTCAGATGATGAAGTACCTGCAGTTGCAGTTGCGAATGTCGGAACGGGTGTTTGTGCTGCTATCCAAAATAAATTAAACCAAGCTTTATACACAATTGCTGCGGCTGATTGTACAGAGTAAAATTTGAAAGGAAAATAAAATGAAGAAAAATGAAACAGGTCGTTCAATGGTGGAAATGCTGGGCGTTTTAGCCATTATCGGTGTTTTATCTGTGGCCGGTATTGCAGGTTATACAGCCGCGATGCGTAAATACCGCGCCAATGAAATTGCTCAAGCCATCTCAACGATGAGCATATTGGCCAGAACCGCCAACGGGGGCGAAGGTATTACTGAAAACCAAACTTATGTGCAATTGACGGGTGCTGCTGCAAATCCTTCAGGCGCAACAACATTGACAGCTAATGGGGGAGAAGCAGGTTTTGCAAACACTATCGCTGTGACTGTGGATGATCATGATCTGTGTGTCACTCTCCAAAATATCTTTGGAACAGTGGCTACAAATCCCATCTATGTCTCAACACAATGTCCTGCCAATAATGGTACGACGATGACTGTGACTGTAAGAAGTTAAAAAGTCAATATAAAAACACCCCTGCAAACACAGGGGTGAATTTTTTTGCTAAAAGGTAAATTACGAATTCGAGTTATTCGTTCCACCAAATGTAATAGAATACAAAGAGCCTTTAGCGGCGTCGATGGCTTTTTGAACTTCACTACTTGCACCATTAACAGTTATATTACCATTTATATCGGCATTCATCGTAATACCACTATACGGTTCAGTCAAACCTGCTTCATTCAGAGAATTAAGGGCCTTACCTGCACCAGCATTACCGGATTTGGCCAACATGGACATCATGGAAGCTGTATTTAAGATTTCATTGGCACGATATTTGTTCATAGCCATTGTATAGCCGGCGATACCACCGACGGACAAAACGCCGATAATGGCCAAAACGCCCAGCATTTCCACCATTGAACGACCTGTTTCATTTTTCTTCATTTTATTTTCCTTTTCTTTTATATAAAAGTTAATCTCTACCCCCTCTTGTCGCATAATTGTCTTTATGTTGACTAAAAAAAGGGGAAAAAGGCTTATAAAATTCCCCCCGCGGCCACAAAAATTCTTGCTTTTTGTTTTTGAATAAGCTATAATAACGCCACTTGTTTAATTTTAAATTCCCGAAAGGAGGGATGAAGAGTGGTTAAAATCGTTGTGCGCGAAAATAATGTGGAAGCTGGTATCCGCGTCTTAAAGCGTAAAATGCAAAAGGATGGCTTGATGCGTGAATTGCGTATGCGTAAGTTTTACGAAAAACCTTGCGAACGCAAAAAACGTAAAAAAGAAGAATGCATCCGCAGAACACGTAAAAATCAACGTAAGCGTTATCTGACAGAAGGATTTTAATTTTGTCAAAACAATAGAACGCCCCAGTTTTGGGGCGTTTTTTCTTATCTGCTTCTGCCCAAACGAGCCTTCAAAATTTGTTGGTTCAACTTTTTGGGTCCCAAACGTTTCATCGTAGCGGGGCTCCTTTTGATATTCGGATCCAGTGCTTTGGGGGCGTTTCCTTGCACGTAATTGTAGTGAAAAGAAATCTCTTGCATACTTGTAAATAAGCCTTTTTTCATTTGTCGTCCTTTCGTTGGAAATTTATTTTAGCAGATTTTAATTTCTTTGGCAAGGAACCCATTGGGTGTCCGCCAATTTTTCGGCGCCGCTGATCAGCATAATCAACCTGTCCACCCCCAAGGCATTCCCAGAGGCTTTTGGCATTCCGTATTCCAAGGCCTGCAAAAAATCTTCGTCCATCGGGTCATCCCACCCATACAGACGTTTACGCTCAGCATAGTTTGCCTGAAAGCGTTCCCGTTGTTCTTTGGCATCAGTCAGTTCCGAAAAAGCATTACACAGTTCCACCCCCGCAGCATAGATTTCAAAGCGCTCACAGACTTCCGGATGTCCGGGTTTCGTCCGCGCTAAAGCCCCTAATTGTGTGGGGTATTCGCATAAAATACAAGGAACCCCATCCCCCAGTTTGTCTTCCACTTTGTTCAACATAATCCGAAAGAAAATATCTTCCCAAGTGTCTGAGTCGGCGCATTGAATACCGATTCGTTCAGCTTCCCCCCTTAAATCCTTGGCCCATAAATTGATGCCGGCATATTTTTTGAAGGCCGCAGCAACTGTTATTTTTTGCCACCGCCCGAAAGGGTTGCAAATCCGTTCGTTATGCCTTAATTCTTTAACGCCACACGCCTTACAGCACGCGCGCACCAAAGCAATGCTATCTTTCATCATGGCGTGATAATCCGTTCCTGCCCGATACCATTCCAACATAGTAAATTCAGGACTGTGCGTATCCGAAACGGGTTCATCCCGATAGGCATGACAAATTTGGAAAATAGCCTTTTCTCCGGCTACCAACAACTTTTTCATTGCCAACTCCGGTGAAGTTTGTAAATAAAAATCCCCTGCTTGAAAACACTTCAAATGGACTTCATCGCTGGGGGCCGGTTGTAAAGTTGGCGTATCCACTTCAATCAAACCTTGGCGCATCAGGTATTTTCTGATTGTTTGAATTACCGTTTGGCGTGTATGACGCAGGGCTGCGTTTTTCATATAAAGTTCAGGTTTCCACCATTGCATCTTGACTTTCCTTTCTAAATCCAGTATAATCTTTTTCATCAATTTTTGCAAGAATCACTTTAACAAAGGAGTCAATCGTGAAGCAACAAGCAAACCAAATCAGACCTGGTTGGGTCATTGAACATAATGGAAAACAATATCTGGTCACCAAAATCAACATTATTACCCCGGGCAAAGGCGGTGCCTTTATTCAGGTGGAAATGCGTGGTGTGGATTCAGGCCTTAAAACCGAACAACGTTGGCGCACGGCCGATACTGTTGAAAAGTTGATGAGTGAAGAATTTGATTGCACTTACCTGTATCGCGAAGGGGATAAGTTGTGCTTTATGAATTCTGAAAGCTATGATCAATTTGAAATTATGGCTGACACAATGGGGGATAAAGCCCTTTATTTGCAAGATAATATGCCTGTCACGGTGAATTTCATTGAAGGCAAACCTGTTTCTGTCAACTTGCCTCCTCACGTGATTTTGACAATTACGGAAACGGAACCAGCCCTTAAAAATCAAACGGTCACTTCTTCTTATAAGCCGGCTGTTTTGGAAAACGGGATTCGCACAACAGTGCCGCCGTTCGTCAATGCCGGTGAAAAAATTGTCGTTTCTACGATTGATAACAGCTACGTGGAACGCGCAAAATAAACGGGATGACGCTCAGGCGTTTTCTTTAAAAGCCCCCGGTTTCGGGGGCTGATTTTTTTACTGGTAATAAAGGCGGGATAGATCCCGAAAGAACAACAAAAAAATCCTCGTTGCCGAGGATTTTTTCTTATTCACCAATCAGCTTATTCCACCAACCGCCTTTTTTGGGACCGCCAATTTTTGGGGTCGGTTCTGATGGGGGCAAAGATTCAACCGGTTTTTCTTCTGTTTTTGGAAGTTCTTTTCCTGGTTGCTCAGTTTTTCCGGCCCCTTCTTCCGGTTTGTGTTCGGGGAAAGCTTCTTCCTTTTTTTCTGCTTTTTCGGCAGGTTTTTCATTTTCGGTCAAAGACTTTTGTTCCACAACCTTAAATTTGTCTTCGTTGGCACGATTTTCGTGGCGATGTCCGCGACGACGCCGACGTCCGCGACCGGCATTTTCTTTTGCCTCTTCGGTTGTTCCTTCTTCCGGTTTGAGCGGCATTTCCACTGCAGGCCCGCGGTCATAGCGTGGTCCGGGGGCAGGGGGGACACTCACTTTAACCCCATCTTCCCGAATACGTTCTAATTTAAAATCACCCGGTTTAATTAAAGTATCATCCGCTTCAATTTGAATGCGAACACCGTATTTTTCTTCTAATCCGGTGATGTAATGACGTTTATTGTTGCCCAAGTATAAGGCCACTTTTTGGGGCACAGTCAAAATAAGACTGGCCTTTTCAAAGCGTCCGCAGGCTTCTTCCAGCATTCTTAAAGCGTGCATGGAGCAAGATTCCACCGACCGGCGCACGCCTTTTCCTGCGCAATATGGGCAGGTGTGATAACTGGATTCAATAAAGCTGGAATGCAAGCGTTGGCGGGACATTTCCATCAAGCCAAAGCCGGACATTTTTCCCACTTGAATACGGGCCCTGTCGCGCCGTAAAGCCTCTTTTAACTTGCGTTCCACGGCGGCGTTGTTGCGTGGTTCATCCATATCAATAAAGTCAATCACGACCAAGCCGGCCATATCCCGCAAACGCAGTTGTCTGGCCAATTCTTCGCAGGTTTCCAAGTTTGTGCGCAGTGCCGTTTCTTCAATATCATGTTCGCGTGTCGCGCGTCCCGAGTTTACATCCACGGCCACCAAGGCTTCGGTTTGATCAATCACCAAATAACCACCCGAATGCAGTTGGACGATGTTGCTGTGAATGGATTCTAACTGTTGTTCTACGTGATATTCCAAAAATAAAGGTTGCTTTCCTTTATGCAGCTTCACTTTTTTCACTTGAGCGGGAATCAGCATTTTTACAAAAGCACGTGTGGTTTTAAAACCTTCTTCCCCATCCACCAAAATTTCATCAATATCCGTTGTAAAGGCATCTCTTAAAGAACGCTTCACAATATCCCCTTCTTCGTGAATCAATTTGGGGGCAATGGATTTCAAAGTCAACTCACGAATATGGCTCCATGTTTTAATCAGGTAATCATAATCGCGTTTGATTTCGGATTTTGTTTTGCCTTGACCGGCTGTGCGAATAATAACGCTCATGCCTTCAGGGATAGGCAGTTTATCCACGATTTTACGTAATTCTTTACGGTCTTTTCCGTTGGAAATTTTGCGTGAAACACCGCCACCGTGACTGTTGTTCGGCATCAACACGCTGAAGCGTCCCGCCAAAGACAAATAAGTTGTCATGGCTGCGCCTTTATTGCCACGTTCTTCTTTGACCGCTTGAACCAACATCACTTGACCGTTGTGAATAACTTCCTGAATTTTATATTTTTTAAGGAAAGCCGGCCGATGATGACGAATCGTTTCATCTGATTCATGCACCAATTCCACATCAGAATCAGTTTTTGCTTCTGCTTGTTCGGTTTCTTCTTTGCCTGCTTTTGCCGATTCAGCTTCAGCAATTTGGCGTTTCAATTCTTCACGGTCAGCTACGGGAATTTGGTAATAATCCGGATGAATTTCCCCAAAGGCCAAAAAGCCATGCCGATTACCGCCGTATTCCACAAAACACGCCTGTAAAGACGGCTCAACGCGCACAACTTTTGCTAAATAAATGTTTCCTTTAATTTGTTTTTTAATGTTGGTATCAACGTCTAATTCCTCTACACGTCCATTCTCCAACACGACCACGCGGGTTTCTTCCGGATGCGTGGCATCAATAAGCATTTGTTTTGACATAATTTCTCCAATCTTTGATAGCAGGGCTTGGCCCTTTGTTTAAATAAAAAACCGGCACTGGCCCAGCAGGTCAGTAATGTTAAATAAAAATAAAATTCCATATACTTCATCTTATTTTTCCGGTTTAAAAAATTCTTTTTGGCAATTTTTCTATTGCAGTTTTTATTATAACAGGATATAACACAATAAGCAAGATTTTTTTTGAAAAAGGGAAAAATAGTTGATGCGTTGGATAAAAAAGGCACTTTTGCTGTTTTTATTGTTAGGAGCGGGGATTTGTCAGGCTCAAACGATAGAGAATGTGCGGATGTCTGAAACACCGAATGAAGGTGTACGCTTTGTGGCTGATTTGGATAAGAAAGCCGAAGTGAAGGTCTTTCGCTTGGATAATCCCTCGCGTCTGGTAATGGATTTTGCCGGCACACGTTTCGGACAAAAAAATACGATTTCCTCAGCAGGTTTTATCAAAGGGGTACGAACGGGGGCTCCCGATAATAAAACGGCCCGTATTGTTTTGGATTTACCCAGCTTTGAATTGACGGAAAAGCACTTTTTATTGGCTCCTCAAACGGGGAAAAATTGGCGTTTTGTGCTGGATATGGATAAGGCGGGTGCCGCTTCTAAAAAAACAACCACTGTTGCGACGCCCGCTAAAACAGAAATGAAAAAGAAAATTATTGTTTTGGACCCCGGTCATGGTGGGCAAGATCCGGGGGCTATTTCTGTTTCCGGCAAATATGAAAAAGACTTGACTTTAAAAATGGCCAAGGAAACAAAAGCCTTATTGGAAAAACGGGGATATAAAGTAGTTCTGACGCGTGATAAAGATTTTTATATTCCTTTGCGGGGCCGAATCAACAAGGCGCACGAAGCAAATGGGGATTTGTTTATATCCATCCATGCGGACAGTGCCAAAAACAAATCGGCAACGGGACTCAGCATTTACACAATTTCGGAAACAGCTTCAGATAAAGAAGCCGCCGCGTTGGCCGAACGCGAAAATAAATCGGATATTTTGTTTGGAATGGATTTATCCGACTATCAGCCCGAAGTCGGGAATATCCTGATTGACATTGCCAAAAAATATGCGATGGATCAATCGTCCATTTATGCAGATGAGGTGGTGGCTCAAATGAAAAGGCAAATAAAGTTGCGTGAAAAGGCCCACCGTTTTGCTGGTTTTGTGGTGCTAAAATCCCCCAATATCCCGTCTGTTTTGTTGGAAATGGGATACCTGTCTAACCCGCAAGAAGACAGGCTTTTACAAAAAGAATCTTATCGTAAAAAATTGGGGACTGCGCTGGCCAATGCGGTAGACACCTATTTTAAAAAATCGGCCAACTAACGACCGCGACTGCGGCTTAATAATTCTATGGTTAAATCTCCCGCTAATTCTTCTGTTTTATCTTGAGTGCCATTTTCGTCATCCAAAGATTTAATACCTTCTTTGGCGGCGCTTTTGCCAGCTACCTCTGCTACTTTTTTAAAGCCTTTTGCGCTCCGTATGTTGCTTAAAGCCAATCCGCTTCCTGGAAGAAGGGTGTTGATGGCTACTTCCATTGCAATTCCTTCTATGGCAGCTTGTGCCAAACGTTCTTTTAAACCTGATTTTTGAGTGGCTTTTGTCATTTTGTTTCCTCCTTTTTTTATTATATAACAAAATTTTAAAAAGGCAACTTTTTTAATAAGTGAATTCATCAATAAAAAGATTGCTTTTTATTTGAAAATAATCTACCCTTCTTTTATCAACAGAAAGGATTAAAAATGTCAATTACATATAAAGTGGGTGAACGGGGCGAACGTCCTTGGGGGACTTGGGAGGTCTTGGCCGTTGGGGAAGGCTATATCGTTAAACGGATTATTGTCAATCCGCATCAAAAACTGTCCTTACAATCCCATGAACACAGGGCTGAACATTGGGTGATTGCGATTGGCACAGGCTTGGTCACTTTGGATGACCGCGTGATTGAAGCCCCCATGGACACCCATATTTATATAAAAAAACGCCAAAAACACCGGATGGAAAATGCCACGGACAGTCCTTTGGTTTTTATTGAAGTCCAAGCTGGAGATACCTTGGATGAAAACGATATTGTCCGCTATGAAGATGTTTATGGAAGAGCTTAACTTTATCCCCCTTTTTACAGGGGGATTTTTTTATGAAAAATCATCTTTTTACTTGCCTTTGCTTTCAAAAAATGCTAGGGTAAACCTATTATAAGAAACACCAAAAAGTGAGGTTAAAATGACAGAAGAATTAAATGAACAAACAGCCCTGGGGACAGGCACTTTAACAAATGATATTTTGCCGGCCGCCATTGAAGAGGAAATGCGTAAATCTTACCTTGATTACGCGATGAGTGTGATTGTGGCGCGTGCCCTTCCGGATGTGCGCGATGGTTTAAAACCCGTGCATCGCCGCATTTTGTTCAGTATGTATGAAAACGGCTATGATTATAACAAGCCTTTCCGTAAGTCTGCCCGTATCGTCGGGGATGTCATGGGTAAATATCACCCGCATGGGGACAGCTCTATTTATGAAGCCATGGTGCGTATGGCGCAAGATTTTTCCATGCGCGTCCCTTTGATTAGCCCTCAAGGAAACTTTGGGTCTATGGATGGGGATAAAGCAGCCGCCATGCGTTATACCGAAGCACGTTTGGCGCCTTCTGCCCACTACCTGTTGGAAGATATTGATAAAGATACGGTGGATTTTGTGCCGAACTATGATGAAACATGCCAAGAACCGGCTGTTTTACCGGCACGCTTTCCGAATATTTTAATCAACGGATCAGGCGGAATTGCTGTGGGGATGGCCACCAATATGCCTCCGCACAATATGTCCGAGGTCTTATCCGCCTGTATTGCCACGATTGATAATCCGGCCATTACCATTGAAGAATTGGTGAATTACATTCCGGCGCCGGATTTTCCAACGGGGGGGATTATTTTGGGCCGTTCTGGGGCGCGTCAGGCTTATTTAACGGGGCGCGGGTCCATTGTGATTCGCGGACGTTGTTCCATTGAAGAAATCCGTAAAGACAAAACGGCAATCGTGATTACCGAAATTCCGTATCAGGTCAACAAGGCCGAAATGATTATGAAAATTGCCCAGTTGGTGAAAGATAAGGTCATTGAGGGCATTTCTGATTTACGTGATGAATCTGATCGTCAAGGGGTTCGCGTGGTGGTGGAAGTTAAAAAAGATGCCTTCCCGGATGTGATTTTGAATCAACTTTATAAGTATACGCCCTTGCAATCCAGCTTTGGGATGAATATGTTGGCCCTGAACAACGGACGTCCGGAGTTGATGAACCTCAAGCAAATCATTGGCGCTTTCTTGGAATTTCGTGAAGAAGTGGTGCGCAGACGGACGGCCTTTGAACTCAATAAAGCCCGTGATCGCGCCCACGTATTGGTGGGTTTGGCGCTGGCTGTTGCCAATTTGGATAAAGTGGTGGAAATGATTAAGACCGCTCCGGATCCCGGCACTGCCAAAGAAAACTTGATGAAAGAACGATGGTTGGCTCAAGATGTGGCGGCTTTGATTGAATTGATTGATGAGCCGGATCGCAAGGTTGAAAACGGTGTCTATATGATGTCCGAGGCGCAAGCCAAAGCCATTTTGGAATTGAAACTCAGCCGTTTGACGGGCTTGGAACGCGATAAGATTCACGCGGAAGTTGGTGAATTGGCGGGGGCCATTAAAGGCTATCTTTCAATTTTGGCCAGCAAAGAAAAAATTGATGCCATTATTCGTGAAGAATTGTGCAAAGTCAAAGAACAATTCCCCGAAGAACGGCGCACCACTATTGATGATGCCGACTTTGATCAGGATATGGAAGATTTAATTCCGCGTGAACAAATGGTGGTAACAACCACAAATACAGGATATATTAAACGGGTACCGCTGGCCACTTATCGGGCTCAAAATCGGGGCGGTAAAGGGCGCTCCGGTATGTCCACCCGTGAAGAAGATACGGTTACGAATTTATTTGTGGCTTGCACACACAGTCCGCTCTTGTTCTTTTCAACGCGCGGAATTGTGTATAAAATGAAGACCTATCGTTTGCCGGAAGGCAGCCCCCAAAGTTTGGGTAAAGCCCTTATTAATTTATTGCCCTTACAGCAAGGCGAAACAATTACAACCATCTTGACGTTGCCTGAAACCGAAGAAGAATGTCAAAATCTGACGGTGATGTTTGCAACGGCACAAGGGAACGTCCGCCGGAATCGTTTGTCTGATTTTTGGCGCGTGAATCAAAACGGAAAAATCGCGATGAAATTGGACGAAGGTGATACCTTGATTGGCGTGGCTATCTGCGATGCAGAGCAGGATATTTTGCTTTCTGCTAAAAACGGCAAATGCGTGCGCTTCCCGGTGGAAGATGTCCGCGTGTTTGAATCGCGCGCTTCCAGTGGTGTGCGGGGGATGAAGTTGGCTGACGGGGACGAAGTGATGTCTATGTCTGTCTTGCGCCACGCCAAAGCCGATATGGATAAGCGGGATGCGTATTTGAAGGAAGCTGCCGCTCGTCGTCGTGCAGCCGGGTTGGCCACCGAAGATGATAAAGTGGAAGCCGAAGGCACCAACAATATCACTTTAACACCCGAAGAATTTGATAAAATGGCGGCTGAAGAAGAATTCATTTTGACACTGACTTCTGCTGGTTACGGTAAACGCACCAGTGCGTATGAATACCGCATTACTTCCCGTGGCACGCAGGGTTTCATCAACATTAAAACGGATGAAGGCAAACGCGCCGCGACCGTTGTTGCCTCTATGCCGGTCAAAGAAAACGAACACTTGATGTTGGTGACGGACGGTGGTCAGTTGATTCGCACGCGTGTGGATCAAATTCGCATTGCTGGTCGGGCCACAATGGGGGTCATTATTTTCCGCACAGATAAAAATGAAAAAGTGGTTTCTGCCACCTGTTTTGATGGGATGGAAGAAGAAACCGAGGAAACGCCTCTTGACAATCCAGAGCAAACGGAACAAATAATTCCGGGGGATGAAAATGCTGAATGATTGGCGGAATAAAAATGCGTGGGAAGTGATTTTAAATCATCAAGAACACGTTTATTTATTTCGCTTACAAGGGGCAGAACCGTCGGAATTGCAGGCCTTTTTGGATGAAATGGCGGCTAACCGAATTGAAGGCGTTCAGCAAAATGCGGCCGGTTTTTACAGCGCGATACGTAAAGGCGATTTGGTTTTTGCCGTGTCGGCTTTTGAGGCCGTTCAAAAATTATTGGATGTCTGGTTGCCGAAATACAAAACTTTTTGTGATTTTATTCGCTTAAAGCAAAAATGGGAGGAAGTTTTGATATTTGTCAACCGCCAACCGCGTGTTGCTTTTCGCACAAAAATAGAAGGTGTTGACCCGCATGAGGTAGAGCAGGCTCAACAATTCCTGCAAGAATTTATGGTGGATTCTTTTGTGGAGGAGGCGACCTTTGACAGCGAAACCATCCAACGCGGGGACAAAGTCTTGATGGTATCCAATCCAATCAGCGCGAATAATTTGCGTCGCGTGTGGGCCGTGGAAAAGGAAAAAAATACACTTCCGAAACCCTTTAAGCCTAAGCCGCGTTTGGGAAAAGGAAAAAGGGCAAAAAAAGGTAAGGGCCAATTGGACACGGGAAAATTTCGGCAGTCCCGAAAACCAAAGACGATTGAAACTGTTGAAATTGATTACTTGGCAACGCCTGAAACATCGGAAAAATTGATGCCTGCGGGTGCGGACAAAGGGGAATAAAATGGCTGATTATTTTGGAATACTGCAAAAAATCAAAAGTCGCGATGCGTGGGATAAAATTTTGATGGCGCCGGCTCCACGTTCAAAAGTGATTCATGAAGGGTATCGGATCAATCTTGAGCTGGAAAAAGAAGAAGAAATTGAACAGGCCAAAGAATTTTTAAGGGATGCTCATGTTGCTTTTGAAGACAGAATAGCCACTTCTTTTTCCGAAACGGTTGCCCCTGGCGACCGGACTTTGCGCGTGATTCACCAACAATCGGTGGTCAATTTACGTCAAATGTGGGCGAAAGAATTTGAAAAATCGCCTTTGTGTCAAGCTCTCAAAAGAGGTCAAGAAAGGAGATAAAAATGTGTCCTTGTCCATTTTGTACAACGATTGCTTTATTGTTAAGCCCATTGCTGTTTTTTAAAAAACCGCGGGAATGGGTGAAGAAAAAAATCCGTTTTCATCATACGCATTGCGCAGAATGTCAACGGCTGGAGCACGAAAAATGCCAAGCTGAGCATATTCAATGTACCTGTGTAAAATGCAGCCACAAAAAATAAAAAGCCTCAGGGAAATCCTCGTGGTTTGCCCTTCTTGACCATTCCGGCATCTTATCCCGCCTGTCATCCTCGGTCTCTTTTTTTATTTTTCTGTCATCCTCGGGCTTGACCCGAGGATCCAGCAACATGATATTCCTTTGCTTATAAGGCCTTAAATCCTGCTGGATGCCCGATCGAGTCGGGCATGACAGGGGGTGATAAGTTCAGACAGTCAATTTTCAAAATCCCCCCGACTTTTCGGTCGGGGAAGTATAGCGATTTTAAACTGCCGGACTACTTACACAAAGCGGAGTAGTGGCCGTAGAGGTGGTAGCCGTAGTTACGAAGGTAGCCGTTGACGTAGCTACCGCCCGTGTTCACGGCGAACGGGTAGCAGGAATCAGTTGTCAAGTCTTTTGTCCACCAATAAGTACTTGCAAGTTTACCTTTATAAACACTCCAATCAACCCCCTCACATTTTTCATCGTCTGAGCCATAACAGTATCCATGCTCCTCAAAATAGCTTCCCAATCCAGATTTATTAATCCCGGAACCTTTTAAAGAAATCATAGAACCTCCCAGGGCTGCGCAGAAGTTCTTGGCGCTGA
>JBJEXE010000029.1:0-12666 GCA_051885475.1 Alphaproteobacteria bacterium
TAGGGGCGGGTATCCGGCAAAAAGACGATATTGCCCTGTAATCCTTTGGAACCGTGCACAGTCATAATTCGCACAGCATTGGCGCTTTGCTCCATATCGCGTTTTATAACAATGTCTTGACGTGTCAACCAAGCTAAAAAGCCTTGTAAAGAGGGGGCGTTTTCTTGTTCATATTGCAAAGCTAAATCCAAGAATGCATCTAAGGCCTCATTCACCTCATTTCCCAAACGCGCCTTAAATAAACGCCGTCCTTGAAATTCCCCCAAGATGCTTTCAAAAAATTCAAAGGGTGGTTTTTGATCGGCTAAATTTAATAAAACAGTTAATTTTTGGGCTGTACCCGGAAAAACTTTTTTGACATTTTCCCAAACAGAAGTGTTTTTGGGGCGTTGACAGGCCGTGAAAAGCTCTTCTTCACTCAGGCCTACTAACGGACTTTTTAACAAACACGCCAAGTTTAAATCATCTTCGGGCAGCAGTGTGAAACGCATTAAAGCCATTAAATCTTTGATGGCAATGTGATCGGTTAAATTCAACCTATCCACGCCTGCCACGGGGACATTTCGTTCTTTTAAGGCGCGCACCAATTCGGGCATCAATTTGCTTCTTTTTTGCAGAAGAATCAAAAAATCTCCGGCCTGAATCGGGCGGTTTTGAGATTCTAAAATTTCTTTGGAAGCAATCAGACTTGCAATTTTATCGGCCACTTTTTCGGCGCAACGCGTCAAAGCTGAGGTGGAATTTTGTCTTTTAATCGGCAAATTCCAATCTGGCAGCTCTGCGGTTTTTTCAGCATTTTCCAAGGGCCAAATTTCCACCAGACCGGCTTCTTCTTCTCGCTTGGATAAGTGAATGGAGCTGGCATAATCCTTAATGACACCTTTGGCCGCTTTCGGGTTTTTCAAAACCTTGTTGACCAAATCCAATACTGGCTGGGTGGAACGAAAGGAAAAGTTAAACTGAACCGTATCAAAATCATTTTGAGTTGCTTTAATTTTGCTTTCAAAAAAAGCGTGTCGTTTTTCAAATTCATCGGGATGTGCGCCTTGAAAGCTGTAAATAGATTGTTTTTTATCACCGACGGCAAACAGAGTCCGTAATTTTTCTGATTGACTTTCGCCGGCAAAAAAATCATCTGCTAAAGCTTCAATAATTTTCCATTGTTTGGGGTTGGTGTCTTGGGCCTCATCCACCAAAATATGATCAATACCGCCATCCAATTTGAACAAAACCCAAGCCGCCATATGGGAACGGGTTAATAATTGTAAAGTTTTATTTGTTAAATCATCAAAATCCAAAACAGCATTTTTGATTTTTGAATGATTGTATTTTTCCAATATCTGAAAGGTAATTTTGACTAAAGCCACATTTGTTTGAATCAAACGGAAAGCCTTGATTTTTTCTTTGGTATCATAAACCAACTCGGCCACGGAATCGCCAATCAGTTTTTTTCTGATTTGCCCATCTTTTGTCAGATAGGTGGATAAAAGGTTTTCCCAATTTTCCACTTCAAAATTTTCGGAAATGATTTCTTTTTCAGTCAGATATTTTTCAATTAAGAAGTATTTCTTTAATTCAAAAGTAAGGGTGTCTATTCCCGAAAATTGTTTTAAAAGTCCTTCCAAAATATCTCTTTCTTTCAGGATATTTTGAAGCGCTTTTAACAAAGTATCCTTGCTCATTTTTTGGGCCAAAAATTTGACGTCTTTTTCCATATCTTTGGACTCCAAAACCTGATCCAAAGAATCGGAAAGTAATTTTTGAGCGGTCAGTTCTTCTATCACGGAAAATCTGGGTGGTACACCGGCTTCTAACGGAAAGCGTTCCAAAAGGGTTGTGCAAAACGCATGAATGGTCATAATTTTTAATCCACCCGGTGTTTCCAATGCTTTTGCAAATAAGCCTTTGGCGCGTGATAAGATTTCCTTATCCGGTAATTCACCGGTTAAATTTTCCAATTCCTGCATCAGTTTTTCATCCGATAGCACAGACCAATTTTTTAATCTGGCTGTGATGCGGTTAGCCATTTCGGCAGCAGCAACTTTTGTAAAGGTGAGGCACAAAATTTTATCTGTTTCCCCCGTCATCAGCATCAGGTTTAAAACGCGATCAGCCAACACCTTTGTTTTACCGGAACCGGCCGAGGCGGATACCCAGGCGGAAGTATACGGATTGCTGGCACGTTTTTGAGCAACATCAGGTTCCATCTTCTTCTCCTTCTTCTTCTGCGTGAGCCCATTCTTGGTTGCGGGACAAATGTTCATAATCATTAAATACGGGGGCGGAACTTGCAACAGGAGACACTTCATAAGGGGTTGAATCTTTTTCAAAAGCCGCAATTAAATTGACGACTCCTGTTTCTGTTTGATGTAAAAAAGCGTTAAATTCCGGTGCATTTTTACTCTTCTTTAAGGAAACTTTTTTGGGATGACGCCCTAAATACCAATATTGTAAATCGGCGATTTGCTTAGCCGAAAGTCCTTCAAATCCCCCCTTGGACAAAATTAAAGCCTCTAAAGAAAGCTGTGGGGAATCCCCTTTTAAAACCTTTGTAAAGCTGGGAGGAATACCTGTTTTGTAATCAATTAAAACAGCCCCCTGATTGGGAATAATATCAATTCTGTCGGCGCGTGCGGTCAGTGTAAAGGGGCGTTTCAGTTGGTTTAAAACAATTTTCCCCTGGATTTCCGTTTTGGATTTTGTCCGTAATTTTTGGGCTTCTTTTTGTTCGGCAATAAAAAAGGGAAGCATTTGTTCAAATTGACTGATATAAAATAATTTATCGGCTTCACTTAAAACTGTTTTTTGAATTTCCTTTTTAAAAAGCGCTAAAATTTCTTCTTTCTGTTCAATGTTTGGAGTGCTGTTCAAAATTTCAGATAACACACTATGCACAACATTCCCGTAAATAATGGCTTTATTCGGATGGCCCAAGTCATTTAAAGGCCGCAACTTTAAAATATACTTTGCATAAATAGCGTAAGGATTTCGTTTTAAATTTTCAATGTTGCTGACCGATAATTCCGTTGGGCGTACTTCAACGGGGGGGCAGGGGGCCGGCCTGACAACTTCTTCTTTTTTTAAGGGGGCATCCATTAAAATGGCCAAATTTGCCTGATATGTTTTTAAACTGATTTCATTGATTTCAGCCAATACCTGCAAGCGTTCAATAAAACGCGATGCCACTGTGGGAGTTCCGCCCACTTTGACCGCGCGTGTTAAAATGACTTCAGGACTGCAGCACGCGTGTATAAAATCGTGTGTCATCAAAGTAATTTTGCTATCACCATCTGGCAAGCCTAACTTTTGCCGCATTGGGCGATTCACCCAAGGGCCCACATCCGCGGCCGGTGGAAAAGTTTGTTCATTTAATCCCCCCAAAATACACACATCAGCATGTTGAAAGCGCCCTTCTATCGGCCCCAAAATTTTTAAGCTGGGGTGGTTTCCGTATTTCGTATGTCCGCTGGCACCTGAAATAAAGCTTTTAAACAAAGCGGGATATTCAGAAGAATCTATTTCATCCAGCGTGTCAGCATAAATCAAAACTTCATTTAATAATCGAAAAATCTCTTTTCCAAAATCATTATTCCACAGGCGCTCTTCGCCGGATTCATCTTCTGTCTTTGCCCAAGTTTCCGCCAATTTTAAATGCTGTTCCAATAAAGTTTTTAAAGGAAGCATCTGCGGCGTTTGAATTAAATCAAAAAACTTTTTTCCGGATTCGGACAGCTCCAACGCTATTTTTTCATCTTTTTTACGAGCATATTTTTCGGCATTTTTAACTTGAATATGAAAGTTTCCGGTATTTTTTCCATCCGCAAATAAAGGGTGTTTGTAAAGCGCAAGTGTGGCCCCGGCATCCTCCGGATTTTGTGCCAATGCATTGATTAACAATAAAAAACTTCCTGTGGGTGTATGGTTTAGGGGGAGCCCCGCTGAATCATCCAATTCAACTCCCCAGCGTCTCATTTGGCAAATGACACGACGTGCCAAGGTTCTGTCAGGGGTAATTAAACAGGCCGTTTTATTGGGTGTCTCCAAAACTTCACGTAATTTTAAAGCAATCGTTAGGGCTTCAATTTCCGCTCCTTCACATTGGATATAAGAAATGTTTTGAATGTCCTTTTGAAAAAGGTCTGATTTTTCCCAAGTATCTTGCCGAAAAGCCTGTTCCACAAACTCTTCATGGGGGATATTGCCTGAAATCAGTTGAATCTCATTTGGCTTTATTTCCAACCTTTTTAAGGTTTTATAAATTAAAAATTGGGGATGTGAGGGGGCGCATTTTTTTGCGTTTTCTAAAAAGGTTTTATCTACACCATCTAAAAAAACATCGCCTCCCTTGTTTAAAATAACTTTCATCAAGTCGGCCACTGCTGGCCAATCGCCGGTCAATCCCGCAATAACAACAGGTGTTTGGGATGTTATTTTGTTTGCGTAAGAATGAATCAGAAGCTGCAGCCTTTTACCGGCATCAATTTGTCCGTGCTCTTTTAAAAGGGTCGGCCACACATTTTGAATGATGTCTAAAAACTGAACCGTTTCTTGCCAATGTTCGGCAAAAGAATCAGTCGGAATCAGCTCATTGATTTTGGATAAGTCCACTTCATACTGATAAGATAAATCCAACAACTCAGCCAAAGAAACCGCGACTTGAAACGCCTTGGTTATTTCCCGTAAATTGGGCTTGGCCTGACACAGTTTTGTCAGTAAAAACAGTCTTTCCCACCTGTTCAGAGCAGGGGGTAAATCCACATTTATACTCTCCACTTCATAAAGCGGAATCATTTGCGGTAAAAGAGTGTTTTGATTCAAATTAAAAAAGGCTTCTTTTAAGGCTTGGCAAGCTCGTCTTGTCGGCAAAATCACATTTGTTTTGGCCAGCTCTAACGGATTTTTTTCATTTTTTTGGGTCAGGTGCCGAGCTAACACCTCTGCCAAGTTGGCCGAAAAAGTTGTTCCATAAATCATCTTTTTTTCTTTTTCAAATACTTTGTGACAGATTTGACGGCTTCGGGCGTTCCGACATGAAACCACTTGCCATCAAAAATGATATAGCCCAATCGTCCTTCTTTTTCGGCTTTATCATATAATTCCACCAAACTATACTTATGTAATTTAATGCCTTTAAAAATATCGGGGTGCAAAATTTGAACACCCATAAAGCAATAGGGGGCTTTTGTTTTCGGTGGATGACGGCGAACGGGGTGCCCTTTTTTGATAAAATAATCCCCTTTGGGAACATCGCCATAGGCGTGCGATTTTGGCACCAAGGCCAACAAAATATCCATCTGGGTCGGATTCCAAAGATATTCCATCCGTTTTAAAAGCTGCTTTGCCAATGGGGCTCCCTTTTTATCCAACCAAAAAGTATCTGCATTTAAAACAAAAAAACCATCTCCCCCTGTGGGTAAAATCAAAGGTAAGGCTTTTTGAACACCGCCCCCTGTTTCCATGGCTTCTTTTTCATCGGAAAACAAAACCTTTTGTCCCTTCAAGGCTTCGTGAATCATTTGCCCGCAATAACAAGTGTTGACCACTTTTGTGCCAAGCCATCCTAATTTATCAAAAGTGCGTTCCAATAAGGTTTTACCCCCGACTTGAATCAAGGGTTTGGGGCAATGGTCTGTCAGCTCACGCATCCGTGTGCCACGCCCGGCCGCCAACACAAAAGCCGTTTTCATATAGGGGAAATGCTTGGGGATTAAGGGTTGATGGCGCAACTCAATCGGAATATATTTATCCAACCATTTTTTATAGGCTTTTAAGGCTGGATGATTTAAATGCTTTTCCAATAATTTCCAAGAATCCGGAATCCACTTCAGGTATTTTTCCTTTTTATCGCGAACCGCCAAGCGTGCAAAAATCCCAATGACTTTTGTATGGCGTTGAACGGCAACCAATTCAGCCATCGGCGCATATTTTTTCTTTTCTTTTTTTGAAAAACTTTCCCAATAAAAATCCCATAATTCCTGCTGCATAAAATCGGGCAAAATTCGCCGTTCATCTTCAATCAAAGAAACAGCATCATAAAAAATATTTCCCCATCTGGCATCTTGAAAATCCAATAATCCCAGGCCTTTTGGACGAACCATAATGTTTTCTGCGTGGTAATCCAATAAGGTCAACGCAGCAGGCATTTTCAAGATTTTTTTGATGAGTTTTCCCCAGATTTTTTGAAATTCTTTCAGCGCCTTTTCCGGCAATCTTTGACCTGTCAAAGCCGGATAATACCAATCCGTCAATAAATTGCATTCAAAGCGCCAATAAGGAAGTGAATACTCTGGGATAAACTCAGGTCTTTTTGAAATTTGATTGATGTTTTTTAAAATTTCTAAAGCCTTTTTATAAAGGATGCTTGTTTTTTCTGGGGTTGTCAGGCAATCTGCCATTTTTTTGGGACCGAAATCTTCCATAATCATCAAACCGTTGGCAATATCCGCCTTGATAATTTTGGGGACAGGAAAGCCGTTTTCGGCCAAAAATTGGTCAATTTGATAAAATTCTTCGGGTTTTTCATTTTGTGGGGAATCCATTAAAATATATGTTTTATGTGGGCAGGTCAACCTGGCATACCTGCGCCCCGAAGCATCATTAGCCAACCACGCCACGCTGGTCTTTCCCAATCGTGCTTTTTTGATAAAATCCCGTATTTTATATTCACGTTCCGTTAAAATCATTTTGCCCCCTTTATCTCTATCAGTCGTCCGTTTGGTGTCATTTCAAAACAGATATGAATAGCCCGTTTGGGAAGTAAATTGCCGATTTTTTCCGGCCATTCTATCAACGAAATGCCGCTTTCAAAAGCTTCTTCTATCCCAATTTCATAGGCTTCTTCCGGACTTTTTAAGCGGTAAAAATCAAAGTGGAAGATTTCCGCTAAGGGGGTATCATAAGTCTGAAGAAGTGTAAAAGTCGGACTGGGTACCTCTTCTTTTCGGCCTGTCAGTTCTTGAATAATGGCTTTGGCAAAAACGGTTTTACCCATTCCCAAAGTTCCCTCAAGGGCGATAATTTCATCCCCTTTTAAAGTTTTTGCAAACTTTTTTGCAAAAGAAACAGTGTCTTGTTCACTTTGGGAAAGGTATTTCATCAAGCGTTTGCCTTTTCTTTTTCTGCTAATTTTGCTTGATAAAGTCCTGCAAAATCAATGGGATTGATTTGTAAGCTGGGTAATCCGGCTTCGCGAATGGCATTGGCGATGATGGCTCTGGCATACGGGAAAATCAAATGAGGAACTTCCACCATCAAAAGGGCTTGCCGTGTGTCATCGGGCACATCTGTGGTCACCAAAGCCCCATAAACCAATTCACACAAAAACAAAGTCTTATCTGTTTCTTTTATTTTGGCATTCAAGCGTAAAGTCAAATCCACCGTAAATACTTTTTCATTTTTTGTTTTATCGGCCTTTAAGTCAATATTGATGCTGATTTCTGGGGCTGATTTCATTTCCATTAAAGCAAATGGCATATTCGGTGCTTCAAAGGAAAAATCCTTGATATATTGCGCATTGATTTGCAAGGCGGGAAGAGCGGGTTTTTGATTATTTTCTGTCATTTTATAAAATTTCCTTGAAAAAAGTTAAAAATAAGCCTTTAATAGCTCTTGGCTACTCTACAAAAAATTGAAAAGAATGTAAAGGAGAAAATGAACTTGGATAAGATTTTGTTGATTTTTTTGGTGTTTTATTTGGGTTGGCGTTTTTATGAGCTTGTTCATCAAGAAAAAAATATGGGAAAAATTCGTCTGATTTCAAAAAAAACGGGGCAAGTGATAGAATTAAATTTATTGGATGATAAAGGGCAACCTGTTTTGCACCCTCTTAATTCGGATGAAGCTTTCATCGTAATTGCCAAAGATATGTTTGCCCGTATTGTGCAAGGTTTTACAACGGGTCATTTGGAAAAAATTAAAACCCTTATGACACCAAAGGTGTTGACGGCTTTTAAAACTGCGGTTGAAAATCGGCAACAAAAAAATCAGCATATGGACTTTACTTTGGTGGATTTTAAGGATGTTAAATTGTTGAAGCCGGCCTCTGAAAAAACGCGTCAGGTGGCTTTTACGACTGAACAAATCAGTTTATTGAAAGATGATAAAGGGAATGTGATTTCAGGCGATCCGATGTATGTAACAACTGTCAGTGAGATTTGGACTTTTGAACAACAATCCGACCATTCTTGGGTCTTATCTGCGACCAAAAAAGGGATTGAAAATGTGGTGTAAGAGTTTACTTTGGACTTCTTTTTTGTTATTGGCGGCTTGTTCATCTGGTCCTTTGGATAAAGGGCGTTCCTTTCACACACAACCTGTTTCTTGGGGGCAAATTCCCGGATGGCAGACGGATGATTTTCGTGCGGTTTTGCCGGCTGTTTTAAAATCTTGCACAAAAGCGCCCCCGAAAATGGTTCGTTTTTGTCAGGGATTAAATGCTCATATAGGGGATGATTCAACGGGTTTACGTCTTTATTTTGAAAAGAGCCTGCGGCCGTATTTGGTTACCTCTCGGGGCTCTTCCATAGGGCGAATAACGGGGTATTATGAAGCAGAGCTGACAGGATCGCGTGAACGCACGAACGGGGCACAAGTTCCCATCTATGGCCAACCGTATGATTATCAAGCCAATCAAAAAACTTATCCGCGTGAAAAGATAGAACTCTTTGGCATTGAAGCCCCGATTATTGCTTGGGCAGATGATCCGGTGGAACTTTTTATCGCACAAGTGCAAGGCTCCGGCCGTTTGACAACGCCGACGGGGGAGGTGATTCATTTGGGCTATGCCGGAAATAACGGCTACACTTTTACGGGGATAGGCCAAATTTTAATAGATGAAGGAATTGATATTGGGGGAGCACGTTCTATGCCGGCCATTCGGGATTGGTTGCAGGCTCATCCACAGGAAGCACAAAAATTGATGCGTCAAAATAAACGTTATATTTACTTTCGTGAAATTCAAGGCGAAACCCCCTATGGGACGGCTGATGTCGTCCTGACACCGGAACGGTCTGTTGCCGTGGATACCAGTTATATTCCGATGCATACACTGATGTTTTTAAAAACCACAACGCCGGATGGGATGCCAATTCAAAAAATGGTGGTAGCGCAAGATACCGGTGCAGCCATTAAAGGGGGCATCCGGGCAGATTATTTTTGGGGGCATGGTGAACAAGCCTTTGAAAATGCTGGCCGAATGAATCAGGCGGGCTCTTATTATGTTTTGTTGCCAAAGGAATAAAAAATGTATTTTATTCTGGATGAAGATTTGTGGGAAGAAATTAAGGCGACTTTAAAACCGGTGAAGCGTCGGGTTAAGAAGACGCTTCCAAAGCGTTTGCGTGTTGTGCGAAGTGTTCCAAAAGCCCCTCAAACAGTTTTGGATTTACATGGCTTGACGGTGCAAGAAGCTTTTGAGAGCACACAAAAATTCATTCAAAAAGCCCATCGCGTGGGGCTAAAAGAAATCACGATTATTACGGGGCGCGGGACAACAGGCAAAGCGATGATTAAAAACGAATTTGACGGCTGGTTGGAACACCCCGAATTCCAACCTCATATTCGTATGTATCAATGGAAAAATAAGGGTGGGGCCGTCAAAATCAACCTTAAAAAAAAGAAATCTTAAGCGCTTTTCTTGGCTTCTTCAATCAGCTTTTGCATAATATGCATGGTTTCCGTGGGGCCAGAAACGGAATAAATGCTGCCGCCACAATCCACGACTTCATGGGCGATAGCGTTATCATTTCCCATTTTATAAATGCGATCACCGAAATAAGTGATATGGTACTTGTCTTTATAATAATTGACAACTTGGGCCTTATCACACCCTTTTTTAACAATATCCACGGAAATTTGACCGCCATAGGTCATATTATACTCGGGATGTTTTGCCTGTAAAGTTTCAATCACCCACTTGCGCTGGCCTTTTTCGGCATCCCATGCCACATAATCAGCCCTGTCTTCAGCGGAAGGTTCTCCCACTTCGGGGCGTCCCAGCATCGTAAAGTTGATGGCGCAATTCGCATTGATTTCGTGATGGCGCGGAAAGGACTTTTTGTATTGCATGGGACAGGTTTTTAAAATATCCTGCAAGAAAGGATTAAAAAAGTCAAAGTCAATCGTGTTGTGCGAATTATAAAGCTCTTTTCCTTCGCGATAAAGAATGTTTCCCATACAGCACCAATAATCAATATTCGGATTGTTCAAAACTTCTTCGGGCATTTGCTCCACCATGTCTTTATAGGGGGAACCAGTTACGATAGCAAATTTAAAGTGCTTGGAAAATTCCACCAAAGTTTCGGCCATTTCCCCGCGAATAGGCTTACGTCCCACCGTTAAAGTGCCATCATTATCCGATAAAAAAACTCTTTGTTTTTGTTGCATTTTTTTCTTCCTTTTCAATAAAGACCTCTTTCCGCTTTGGAAAAAGGGTCCTGTTTTTTTAAGGAATATCCTATCTTTTTATGCTTTAAAAGTCAAGAAAAATCAGAATAAAAAATTGACCTTTTGTTGGATTTGGTGTATAATACCCCCATGACAAAACTTGTTTTAGGTATTGAATCCAGTTGTGATGAAACCGCCTGCGCTGTGGTTGGTGAGGACAAACGTATCCTTTCCTCAGTTGTGTGGTCGCAATATGATGAGCATCGGCGGTTTGGGGGCGTTGTCCCTGAAATTGCCGCGCGAGCTCACTTGGAAAAATGCGATTTGTTGATTCGTGAGTGTATGGAAAAGGCGAATTTAAAGTTCACTGATTTGTCTGCTGTGGCCGTGGCCGGTGGCCCTGGGCTGATCGGGGGTGTTTTGGTGGGGGTGATGACGGCCAAAGCCATTGCTCTTTGCCATAACTTACCCTTTATTGCGGTCAATCATTTGGAAGGCCACGCTTTGACCGCTCGCCTCAGCGAACCCGTTCAATTTCCTTATTTACTGCTTTTAACCTCAGGTGGTCATTGTCAGCTGTTGGAAGTAATGGGTGTTGGGCGCTATAAACGCTTGGGGGGAACAATTGATGATTCCGCCGGCGAAGCCTTTGATAAAGTGGCCAAGATGTTGGAAATTGGTTATCCTGGGGGACCTAATTTGGAAAAGCGGGCAAAACTCGGGAATCCCAAGGCCTTTCATTTGCCGGTGCCGATGCGGGGCAGAGCAGGGTGTGATTTTTCATTTTCGGGACTTAAAACGGCTGTGCGTGTGGCGGTTGATAAGCAAGGCGAACTGACTGATGCCTATAAAAACGATATGTGCGCCAGCTTTCAAGCAGCCGTTGTGGCTGAAATACAGGACCGCCTGAAACACGGGATAGCCCTTTTTAAGGCGGATTTTCCGAGTGCTACTGATTTAGTGGTCGGGGGCGGGGTAGCGGCGAACACAGCTTTGCGTGAAATGTTGGAAGGGGTGGCCCAGCAACATCAAATGAACTTTTATGCTCCGCCGGTGAAATTGTGCACAGATAACGGCGTGATGATTGCGTGGGCAGGGATGGAACGTTTGCAGGCCGGCCTGACGGATGACTTTGGCTTTCGCGCACGCCCGCGCTGGCCTTTGACCGATTTAAAGTAGTTTAAGCACCATAATCAAATGTGCCACCATTTTCATCGCAAAACAGTTTTTTACTGACTTTGTCAAACAGGCAAGGTTTTCCTTCGTATTCGGATTCAATAGGCGACAGGACAGGGATAAAATCACGAACTAAACTTCCGTTTTTCTTTATAACAATTTTGTATGCTTTTGCCTTTACTGGATACTCCACACTGCCATCATAATTTAGAGCAAATATATACATATTTAAACCTGTATCATATGAAGAACCATCGCTTTGGTTTATTACTGTTGTTCCATCTACACTCAAAGTTTGAGTACCTGCTTCTAAAACGGTATGAATATGGTATTTTTTATTTGTCTCTGCCAAACCTCCTGTATTAGTATATTTATTATATCCAAGTGTCCAGTTATTATTAAAATAATGAAGCGGATATATGCGGATATCTTTCTTGCGGGCTCCTAAAAAAGTTCCATCCAATGGAACAACCACCCATTCCATATCAATATCCGTTTCTAATCCGGATTTTCCAACAACACCTGTATCAATACACTGTGTTCCATTACTTTCCAGATATTCCACTTCTACACATTTGTTTTGACAGGTTTTTGTTTCAGAATCACAACCAACACAATCATTTTCACCGCAGGTATCGCCTTCTTGACAGGCTGTATCACATTCACCGACACAAATACCCACTTCTTCACCATCTGCAATTTGACAAGTACCACATTCGCCACAATCAGTATTTGTTTTACAATATTCAGTATCACTATTCGCTGTCATATCGTTGTTGTAAATAAGGATATAATTTCCTGCTTCATCACAATTTTTGATGGGTGATTTAAGGGTATTTTCTTTGCTTATCCGCCTGATGGGTGTTTTTTCGCCAATGGTGTTCAAAATGTTTTGACAAACAGATTTTTTAACATCCAAGATCTTTATTCCAAATTGTTTTGATAATCCATCCGCTTCATAATAAACATGAGAACTATCAAACACGCCCTTGTCATAAGGAGAAAACTCAGACAAGTTGGGTGTTTGATTATTAAAACCAATTTGTCCAGCAATAACGACCGCGCGCTTTTGTGCTTCGTTTATCAGCGTATTTGCTTTTGATTTAT
>JBJEXE010000030.1:0-2841 GCA_051885475.1 Alphaproteobacteria bacterium
GCTGGATCCTTGGGGTCAAGCCCGAGGATGACAGAAGAAAAAAAAGAAAACGAGGATGACAAAAAAATTTTTTTTGGACAAAAGGGAAATTTTATGTTAAAATACCTTTATGTTAAAACAAAAATGTCCCTTTTTCGGTCTTTGTGGCGGTTGCCTTTGGCAGGGCTTACCCGAAGCAGAATACCTGAGCAAAAAAGAAATCTTTATCCGCCGCGCCTTTGCAGATGCCGGCCTGACAGAAATCCCCCTAAAGCCCATTATTTTACTACCAACGGGTATTCGTCGCCGTGCCTCGTTTGCTTTTTACCAAGGCCACTTTGGCTTTAATGAAGCCCGCAGCCATAAAATTGTTGAAGTGGATGCCTGTCCTTTGTTGGTGCCAAAAATCAATGCCTTAATTCCTAAGCTGCGGACTTTGGTTCAACAGTTGGGCGGAGCAGGGGATTGCTTCGTTTTAAAAACAGATGCCGGGGTGGATGTTCATATCAAAGATGGCAAAGGTTTGCCCGATTTAAAGCGTTTGGAAATTTTGGGCACTTTAGCGGTAAATCCGGACGTTGTTCGCTTGATGTATAATAATACCCCTATTTTTGAAAAAATGCCGCTTATTTATCAAGCAGATACCTTTTTGCAACCCAGCGCCGAAGGTGAAAAGGCTTTGGTGGATTTGGTTTTAAAAAATGTGGGGCCAGCCAAACGGGCTGTGGATTTATTCTGCGGCTATGGCACTTTTACGCGTCCTTTGGTCGGGGCGGGAATTTCCGTTGTTGGTTATGATGCTGATGCGCGCAGTGTGTCCACTTTGGGTCCTATGGGCATTCAGCGCGACTTATTCAGAAATCCTTTAACCGCCTCAGAACTGACAGAGTTTGATTTGGCGGTCTTGGATCCGCCGCGGGCAGGGGCAAAAGAGCAGGTCTTACAGCTGACTGAAACAAAAATTCCGCGTATTATTATGGTTTCCTGCGCCCCCAAAACAGGGGCCAGAGATATCAAAATCTTGATGGATGCCGGCTGGCATTTAACCGAAATCACCCCAGTGGATCAATTTACCTATTCCAACCACATTGAAATCGTCGCTGCTTTGGAAAAAAGTGCTTGATATATGTTTTGGAATGTGTTAAAATCAGAATGGGAAAGGAGAGAAATGCAATATATTATCACTTCAGTCATTCAAAATAAGTCTTTGAAAAACAAGGACTTTTTGCGCATGGGGGGGGGGGTATTGCCAAGCCTTAATCCATAACGTCAACATAAATCTTAACGGGCACTGTGTGTTTGGGAATTCACCCAACCGCAGTCTTTTTTTATAATCAAATGAAAGGAAAATAAAATGAGCTTGAATAATAGATTAAATCAAATTTCAGGAGAAGAAAAAGATACTCCAAAGTCAATTCGGGAAATGCTTAAAAAAGGCCGTCCCCTTGATGAATGGTTGAAGGAACACTACTCTTGGATGTATGAAGCAGGAGAAAAAATAAATAAAAAGAACGAAAAAACCGATAAAAAAGGATTTCATAATCGTTTTCATCAGATTGATGAAACAACAATTGAAGAAACAAATGAGTTCGGCCAAACACGTCAATTTCATCTGAATAAGGAAAATGGAACTTGGGAGGTAAAAACAAACGGACATCCCGAAAAGGTAGAGTTGACTCTTGTGGGAAAGGATTTATTCAACGTAACGGAAACAGATAAAGGTTCTTATGAAACTATTTTGTATTCTCCTGCCAAAAAAGTACAAGAGATGTTTGTTCGTGGAGAAAACGGAAAGTATTTTTTGTGCGAACGAGTGGCTGAAGATGTAAATGGAATTCGTGATCGTCAAATGTTTGATGAAAATCATCAACTGATTGAACAAAGGGTTTCAGATAAAGGAGCTTGGAAAAAATTAGTACGAAATGGGAAGGTTTTATTTGATGCCACAAAAACAGCTTCTTTGAAATTGAGTAAGCATAAGGAAAATGAAAGGTAAAATAAAATGGAAAAAATTGAAGAAGTAGTTATTCCAGTGAAACGTGATACACCCGAAGTTCAAAGAAATAAAGAATTGATGAAAAATTTTGATCATGGTGGGGCTGTTTATCAAAAGGGAATGAAGGAACTGAACAGTTTATGGAAAATTGAAGGAGAACGTCTGAAAGCTGGTTTACAACCACCATCAATAGGACGGCCTTTTGTGGATAGGGCCGAAGGAATATCCTTGGGGACTGATGCTGCGACCTTAAATAAAATGTATCAGGATATGACCTATGAAAAAGCATTAGATTTATTGCAATCATATCACGAAATGATGACGGATAAAAAAAATAATCAGCAAGGATTGAAATTCTTAAATTCCTTACCTGGAAATCTTGGTGGGTGGGCCGTTGATTTAGCATTGTTGCGTTTGGAACAATATAACCATGAGCATCAAGCTTTAGCAGGTAGAGTTGCTTTGGCGGTTGTGGATGAAAATAAAAAAGCTTCTCCAAAGCCCAAAAAGCAAACGAAAGTAAAATCAGTCTTGACGAAAAGTGTTGCTGCACAGCAAATACAGGAACAGGTTAAAGAAAGAAAAAGGGTAACTTTAGAGTGAAAATCTCTTGCATTTTGAATTTATTTTTGCTATAATAAGCCCGGATTCATAAAAATCCTTGCTCTTATTTTCAAAATAAGGGCTATGTTTCAGGCCCCACAGTCGGGTGATTATGGGTGCATAAACCGAAACGAGATAATCCAAAAGGAGAAAAAGGAATGTCCTTATACGAAACTTTATTCGTAGTCCGTCCTGATTTAACACCTGCGAAGGTTGCCGAAATTACCAAAAAATACACCTCTGTTATTACTGACAAAGGCGGT
>JBJEXE010000031.1:0-2835 GCA_051885475.1 Alphaproteobacteria bacterium
ACATCCCGTCCGACACCCACCATACCACCAATCATGGCCCCTTCACCGATATGGGTGAATTGCAAGACACCCGCCATGGCCCCGATAATCGCACGATTTCCGACAATAACATGTCCGGCAAGACCTGCGTTATTGCTCATCACAATATCATCCCCCACCACGCAATCATGAGCAACGTGAGAGCCCACCAAAAACCAGTTGCGCGATCCAATCGTGGTAATTTTTTGATCCACATCCGATCCCGTATGTGCCGTAAAGTGTTCCCGAAAAATATTTTCATCCCCAATACGCAACTTCAAATCCGTTGCTTTATTACGCTTATGTTGGCAAGGAAGTCCCAAGGAAGCAAACGGAAACAAAGTATTTCGTGCCCCCAAAATGGTATCCCCTGCAATCACATTGTGGGAAATAAGGCGTGTACCGGCACCGATTTTAACTTCGGGCCCCACCGTACAAAAAGGACCAATTTCCACATCATCTGCCAACTCGGCCTTTTTATCCACGATACTTGAAGGATGAATTTTTGTCATCAATTAGCCTTTCTTCAAAAACTTTTTCCAAAACCAAATTTTAGTGTCGGCGGCCACCTGAGTTGTTTTCTTTTTGGTCAGTCCACGCAAAGCCACCACCTGGCGCATAAATTCGTGCCCTTCCTGCGCCGGAGCCCCCATCATTTTTTTCATAGGCTCCACATTGGCAATGACACCAGATTGAGCGGCAATTTGCGCACCCGAACCGATTTTAAGGTGTCCGGCATATCCGGCTTGACCACCTGAAACAACACCATCGCCAAATTCGCAACTGCCGGCAATACCGTTTTGCGCTACAATCACACAGCACCGGCCCAATTTCACATTATGTGCAATTTGACACAAGTTATCAATACGGCATCCTGAGCCGATTTCAGTGTCGCCCATCGCGCCTCTGTCCACCGTTGTGCAAGAACCGATTTCCACATCGTCCCCGATAATAACGCGCCCCAGTTGCGGACACTTTTGTGGCCCTTTGGTGGGGCTCATTGCAAAGCCAAATCCATCCTGTCCCACTTGAGCCCCTGGGTAAATATACACTTTATGTCCTGCAATACAATGGGAAACCGTCGCATTTGCCCCCACTGTGCAAAGCATCCCCATTTGGACGCCTTCTTCAATCACCGCGTTGGCATGAATATCACAGCCATCCCCCAACACAACATTTTTTTCAATCACAGCACCGGCTGCAATTCGGCACCCATTACCGATTTTGGCCGTCGGATCCACAAAGGCAGCAGGGGAAATTCCGGCTTCAAAGGTTCTGGGATAAAAGGCCGAAGCCACCAATCCATAGGAACGGTGCGCATCCTGCGACACAAGAGCGATTGTGCCGGCCGGCACAAATTCTTTGAACTTTTCAGGCACAATCACTGCCCCGGCTTTGGTATTTTTTAAAGCCTCACGCACAGAGGGAATAAACGCCCACGAAATATCCTCAGGGGTCGCCTTTTCCAAATCAGCCACATCTTGAAAGAGCTTATTCGCATCCACACCTTCGGGTAAAACAACTTCCCCCACCTCGGCCATTTTTGCCAAAGTTAAGCCCCCTTCTATTTTATGAAAAAAACGGGTATCTGCCATTTTAACCTCCCAATTTAGCCGGATCCGGATAAGGCACCGACACCACTAATTTATCCAAATTTTTAACGAAAGTATCCGTCATATCTGCCTTTTTATCTGCATATAAAACAGTATTGACGGGCAGTAAGACTTTTACCCCTTTTTGACGGGCCGTTTGTTCCACCGCCTGAGCAATTTCCTTTTCTGCCCCTTTTAAGGCAATTTGGCTGGCCGCCACAATGCGTTCCACGGCCGGACGATATTTATCCTGAATTACCATAAAACGACGTTGTAAAGATTGTGCCTTTTTTTGATATTCTTCGGGTTTCATCGTGGCTTTTTTCTTTTCCAATTCCCCAGCTTCTTTTTCCAAATCAACGGAATCTGCAGCAATCCGAAGGCGAATTTGTTCTTCATATTTTTTTTGTTCAGCAATCACGGATTGATAGACTTTGGCTTTGGTTTGCGCCGCGGTAAAATCAATCACACCGACATCGGCGCGTGTTGTCACGCACCAAGCCCAAGATAAAACAGCCACGCCGGCCAAAAGACCTGCTGCCAAACGCACTTTTTTATTCGCACAAACAGTTTTTACTTTTGTTAATTTTTTCATTTTAGAATCCTTTCCCAAAGTTAAGTCTGAACACACGTGTCTTATCAAATTTTTCTTTCACCAAGGGGTACGTGAAGTCCAGATTGATAACCCCCATCGGCGATGTCCACAAAATACCGGTACCGACACCTACACGAATTTTATCCGAATAATAGGTTTCAGACCGATCATATTCATCCGGCTTACCGATATAACCAGCATCCGTAAAGAGTTTTCCTTTAATGCCCATTTCCTTGGGGAGTCCCAACGGGAAAGAAAGTTCCGCACTGGCCGTCGTATACCAGTTGCCCCCCAAAGCGTCATCAGAACGAATATCACGCGCACTGACACCGCCATATTCAAACCCGCGAAGCGAGGCATCACCCAAGAAATAGCGGTCGTTGATACGTACCTTTTGACCACCCCAGCCCCAGACGCGGCCGGCATCCCCACGCAACGAGAACACAACATCATCTGTCACCGAGAAATACTTAATCCCCATTAAATTGACATTGACATATTTACTGTCGCCCCCAAGACCCGCTAAATTGACACCAAATGAGGTATAATATCCAGTTGTCGGATCAATTTTACTGTCGCGTTTATCATAAATAAGTTCTTGTCCAATCAAAGAAACAATCGTTTTTCCCC
>JBJEXE010000032.1:0-11773 GCA_051885475.1 Alphaproteobacteria bacterium
ATCACCGTTGTCAATTTAACCCCGTCTGTTTCCTATAAAATTTTGGATACCTTGGCTGTGGGGGCTGGTATCAATTTCCAATATGCCGTAGCCCATTTAACAGCCGCGTATCCCGTTGCCCCCACTATCACCGGTCGCACAGATATGCACGATGCGGATGACATTGGCGTCGGATACAATGTGGGTGTGGTTTGGACCCCGACAAAGACAACCCGTTTGGGCGTTTCTTATCGCAGCAAAGTGGATCATAAACTGCAAGGAAAAAATCGTATAACTGTTTTGGGCAACGATATGATGTATAAACCGCATGCCAAAATCACGACACCGGAAACACTGTTGTTTTCTGCGGCACAAGAAGTGGGCGATAAATGGACCCTGTCCGGTATTGCCCGTTATACCCGTTGGAGCCGTTTTGACCAATTAGATATTATTCAAAATGGCGGGGTCGTCAGCTCCACCACAGAAAATTGGAAAAATACGTGGTTGGTGGGTGTCGGTGCCGATTATAAATATTGCAAAAATCTGACCTTCCGTTTTGGAACGGCTTGGGATAACACGGCCATTCGTTCGCCCCAATACCGCACGGCCCGGATTCCGGATGAACGCCGGATTTGGACCTCCATCGGGGCCAGTTATACCAAAAACAATTGGCAATTTGATGTGGGGTATTCACACTTGTTCATTCACAGCTCTCACGCAGAGGGTGTTTCTGATGGAGCAGGATCCTTTAATGCCAAATATCATATTCAATCAAACATCTTCGGGATGGGATTGCAATATAAATTTTAACAAAAAAGCGGGGTCGGCAACGGCCCCGAATTTTTTATTTTTATCTCTTGCAATTTTAAAAAATATATGCTAGAAAAAAAAGGTTCTTTCAACAAAATATAAGGAGAAATTAAATGATTAAAAAATTGAAAAAAGCTTTACATAAAGAAAAAGCGGCTCCTGCCGAAAAAAAAGACGCTTGTAGCTGCGGATGCGGTTGCGACGGGGATTGCAAATGCGGATGTGGTTGCTGCTGCGGTAAAAAGAAAGCCGTCGTTTTGGTCGGCGCTTTGGTGGTGGCCGGATTGGTTGGCTATGCCGGTGCCCGTTTTGGCGGCTGCTGCGAAAAGAAATTGAACGAATATGTTCAATCTCACCCGAAGGAAATTATTGCTTCCGTTGAAAATTATTACAAAAAATTGGAAGCTGACCGCAGAGGCGGGGAAGAAGCTGCCCCTGCTCAAGCAACAGCACCTGCCGAATTGGTGGCCGAAATCGTCAACGATAAAACCAACTATTCTTTGGGCAATCCCAAGGGTAAGTTCGTGATTATTGAATTTTTTGATCACAACTGCGGTTGGTGCAAACGGACCAACAAAGAAATGCGTGAAGCCGTTAAACGTGCCAAAAACATTCGCTGGATTCCGATTGATACACCAATTTTCGGGGACGCTTCTGAAACCATTGCACGTTATGTGCTGGCTGCCGGTGAACAAGGCAAATACGCACAAATGCACGAAGCCGTGGGCAATGCTCAAGGTCGTTTGGACGAAGACGCTTTGGTGAAGCTGGGTGAAGGCTTGAAGTTAGACACCAAAAAATTAAAGGCTGATGCCAATGGCGATAAAATTCGCGGTAAATTGGAAGCCAACAAAGTGTATGCCCAAAAGTTAAATATCAATGGCGTGCCGATGTTGATTGTGGACGGTAAAATCAATCCGGGTGCCTTGTTGGGCGAAAATCTGGAAAAAGCCGTTCAGGCTTCTCAAGCCAAAAAATAAGGGCTTGAAATCCTAAAAAGGGGGAAACCGAGAGTTCAAGCTCTCGGTTTTTTCTTGTCTTTTAAAGTAAAACGTGTTAAATTGCCCTTATGCAAAAGGGGATTTTGGTTTTGGCTTTTGTGCTTTTATTGGCCGGCTGCAGCTCAACGGTGCGCGTGCGGCGGGGTGATACGCTGTATTCCATTGCCAAACGCAAAAATGTCCCCCTGCGCGCTTTAATTCAGGAAAATCATTTGCCGGCGCCTTATACAATCAAAGTCGGCCAGGTGTTAAAAATCCCCGAAAAGAAAACCTATACCGTGCGTAAAGGCGACACCTTGTATTCCATCGCCCGAAAGTTTGATTCTAATGTGACAGAAGTCGCGCGTCAAAATCATCTGAAGGCGCCTTATGCGTTGAAACCGGGACAAAAGTTGGTGGTCAAATCGTGGGAGGATGCCGGCACAACCCTGACCACAAAATCGCCAACAACAACCGGCTCCACCCGAAAAACAAAGGGAAAAACGGCCTTGAATCCACCGGAACCCAAAGCCAAAAATACCCCCACTAAGTCAGCCATCAAAGTGCCAAAATCCGCCCAAGGGAAACGTTTTTATCGCCCTGTTTCGGGGAAAGTCATTGAAAAATTCGGCGCAACCAGCAGCGGTGTTCACAACGACGGCATCAACATTTCCGCCAAAGCCGGCACTCTCATTTTGGCCGCCGATAAAGGAACGGTGGCCTATGCCGGCAGCGATTTAAAAGGCTATGGCAACCTGATTTTATTAAAACACGACAACAGTTGGTTCACGGCCTATGCCCACGCCGATAAAATAAAGGTCAAAAAAGGCGCTGTGGTCAAAGCCAAACAGGCCATCGGAACCGTCGGCAAAACGGGCGGCGTTAAAACGCCTCAATTACACTTTGAAGTGCGCTATAAAACCAAACCCGTCAATCCTGATTTATATTTAAAATAATCCCTTTCGGATGATGCCGTTGCGCGTATTTAAAAGTGAGTGGAGTTAATCACTACAAAAACCTTATAGTCTTACCTATTCAATATATTCGGTAAGCATCCACTCTTAAAAAAGGACAACCCCAAAAGGATTGTCCCGGATTTTCATAAGGAAACAGCTTTAATCATCATAAACGACAACCGCTTGAACTTCATCACTTTGCAGCTCATTCGTTGCGGGCGTATAGGTGATTTCCACCCAATCATCTTCATCCACCATCGGACGATAATAAGTTTCCGCTGGATTCATTTTTCCTTTGTGCATTTTACCTTTGCGTGTCACTTTCTTTTCACGATAGCCTGTATCGTCTGTGGTATGCAAAGTCATCTTTTTACCATCCTCCGTCCGGAGTGTGATTGTGTTTTTACGCACATCCAGCACTTTACCGGAAATGGTTTCGGCTTGCGCCACACCGGCTGTTAAAAGACAGAGCGCACCCATTAAAAATAATTTTTTCATTTCTCCTCCTTTATATAAGACTCTTTCCATATAAGACCTTCAAGGCATCATTGCCAGAGAGTCATAAGTATGGTGACCTCGGGGCGATTCGAACGCTCGACCTACTGCTTAGAAGGCAGTTGCTCTATCCAGCTGAGCTACGAGGCCACGGGGGGCATTATATCACGCCCGCCAAAAAAGGTCAAGACCAAATTCCCAAAACAATACCCGATAAAATGGGGAAAAGGCCAATGACTCTGAAAGGGGTTTTCATCCAAAAAAGAAGAAGTGTTCCAAAAGACAATAAAAGAAGAGCCTCAGCGGAAAAAGTCGGCACACTGATTTCGGCATAGGGAAGATGGGCCAGCTTCCCCGCGCCCCAACGAACGCCTTCCAATCCCATACCGGCCAAGATGAAGAAAGGCCGATCCCACCCCAAAGGAATCAGCAAGGTCCCAAAGAATAACAATGGCATCACGAAAAAGGAAAACAAAGCACTGAACAGCATATTGCCCAAGATACCATAGGGCATCCATTGATGAAAATGATACAAAATAAACGGGGTCAACGCGCCGGATACCAACAAATTCAACGCCAAAAATCCGACACCTGTTTTGACCCAAGAAGGCCACGCTTGATGTGATAAAGAACGACAGACAACAACCAAAACAGCCACGGCTATAAAGGAAAGTTGAAAGCTGATGGACAAAAGCATATAAGGGGCTAGCAATAAAAGCATCCATGCTGCTAACATCACGGACCGCATAGAAATCACCCGCCGTTCAATCAGCACGCCTAAAAACACAAAAGCGACCATAATAAACGCACGAATGGCTGGTACCTGAAAGCCAGAGAGGCCCAAATACAAAAAGGTTCCCAAAAGGGCAACAACAGCAGCCAATTTTTTGGTATTATAATAAAGTACAATTCGCGGGAAAAGAGCGCACAAAGACCGAATCACAAAAAATAAAAAAGTCGCCAATAACGCCATATGAAAACCGGAAACGGAAAGCACATGCGCAATCCCTGCACGCCGATAAATTTGATAGGTTTCAGGTGAAATCAATTTTTGCTCACCCGTCATTAAAGGGGCTGCCACTTCCGCCTGAAACCGGGGCAAAATATGAAACAAATGCTGATTGATAAAATGGCGTGTTTGAAACAAACTCAAGTTTTGCGGGGCCGGTATCACCAAACGCAATTCATCCACAACGCCGGTCGCCCCAATGCGAGAAAACCACAGCTGATAGGCATAAGCCCTGGAAAAAGTATTGTTGGGCGGATACACCGAAACCAAAGCAGAAATCCGATCCCCTTTTTCCAAAAGAGGTGTCATTTGCTTAAAATGCACCTTTATTTTTTGAGGCATTTTTAAATCGGGACTTTCCCAGTGAATGTCCCCTAAAGTTAAAATTTGTTTTTCAGCCAAAGGTTGACTTTCCAAAACCGTTGCCGTAAGGGGCGTTTGATAAAGCGCTTGTTTCAAGGAAGAATGCCGGCTTAAATAAAAATGAAACTGCATATTTAAAAGCCCCAAGAAAAAACAAAATCCTACCAACATTATCCACGATAACAGGACGTGAAAGCGCAACCGCCAAAACGCTATCCCACAAAAACATATCAGCCCCAACCCGACAAAAGGATTGACTGTCAAGGAAAGGGCCCCTAAAATACCTGCCATATATGCCAACAAAGCCCAGGGCATCCGCTCGGTGCTTTCACTTTGAAACCAAGTCAAAAACTTATTCAACAAAAACCTCTTTTAATTCTGTTTGCATTTTTGTTTTTAAATGGGTCAGCATTTTTTGAATTAACCATGCCCAGCCTTTTTCTTTACTGGCAAGTGCAGCCTTTTTCTTAAGCGTCACAAAGCCTTTGCCGTCCACGGGAAAATCCTGAATAATCGCATCACCTTCACGCACTTGCACCGACAGACGGTAATTCAGGGTATAGCTTTCTTCGTCCAGTTTAAAAAAGCCGTTGCTGGGTAAATTTGTTTTTAACATTTCTGCCTGATTCACAATAATCCACAATTTTTTATGGGTGCCTCCTGTGGCCTGCAAATGATTTTGGGCCCACTCCTGAACAGCTTCTTCAGGCGAGGTCGGCATTTTGTTTTCCACGTGAGGCAACATATCAAAATGGGCCGCCATTGGCACAACCTCTATCTGCCCCACTGCAAGGGTATAAACCCCAGTATCGGGGTCCACCTGAAAAGATTTTTGGGGAGCCCCCATACACCCTGCCAACAAAAAGAACACAAAAAATATTTTTTTCATTTGATTTTTCCCTCTCTCTTGCTTATTATGCAAGAAGAGAAAGGTCTTGTCAAGAATGAAAAAAATCACACCCGAACGCTTGAAAAACAGTGCTCTTTATTATCTGGAAAGATATGATGCCAGCCGCCAAAAACTGCGTGAGGTATTAGAGCGACGCTTGAACAAGGCACGCTTGGAGCAAGAGGTTCCGATGGAAGCCGGTCAGTGGATAGAGGACGTGATTGACCAAATGCAGCATTTGGGCTATATCAATGATACCCGCTTTGCCGAAAATCTGGTGCGGCGTTGTTCTGAAGCCGGCAAATCACGCACCTATATCCGCACCAAATTAAAGTTGGCCGGTATCAACGATGAACAAGCGGACAACGTTTTATCTGAAATAAATGATTTAGCCGCTGCCCGTTTAATGGTTCAAAAAAAGCATTTGGGGCAAGATTTTAAGCGCGATTTAGCACGCCTGGCCCGAGCCGGTTTTTCCTATGAAATTGCCAAAGAGGCGTTGGAAGAAATCAAAAAAGGAGATTTTTATGTTTGAAGAATTGGAAAAAATAAAATCAGAATGTTTAAACTGTCAACGTTGCCCGTTGGCAGCCACACGCACCAAGGTGGTTTTTTCGGGCGGTGTGCCCAACAATAAAATCGTTTTAATCGGGGAAGCCCCAGGCTTTAACGAAGATATGACGGGGGAACCTTTTGTGGGACGCGCCGGTCAGTTGTTGGATAAAATTTTGGAATCTGTCGGTTTTTCGCGCAAAGAAAACATCTATATTTGCAACACCATCAAGTGTCGGCCGCCCAATAATCGCGATCCGCTGCCCGAAGAAAAATTGGCCTGTCGTGATTATCTGAACCGCCAGTTGGCTTTATTGAAACCCAAGATTATTTTACTGTGCGGCAAAGTAGCGCTCACCAGTTTTTTGGACACAAAAGAAGGAATCAGCAAGCTGCGCGGTCGGTGGTTTGACGGGCCCTTTGGCGCCAAAATGATGCCCATTTTTCACCCGTCTTATTTGCTGCGCAATCAATCCAAAGCCGTCGGGTCCCCCAAATGGTTGATGTGGCAGGATATTCAAGAAGTCCGCAAAGCCTATGACGCGTTGGAAAAAGAAGACCAATAAAAATAAAGCACGTCCGCAAAACGGGGAAGACGCACAACGGGGACAAAAGTATACCTGCTCAGCAAAACGTATTCTTTTTTGGGGGCTTCATATAAAATAAAGTGCTCCGGTCCAATCCCCAAAATCAAGGATTTCGGGAAAAGAGGTTTGAGCTCTTGCGTTTTTTGATACGGCAGTAATTGTAAATTCGGAAAAACACAATCTTTGCGTTCGTGCTGACCAATGGAAAAAAGTTCCAATCCGTTCCAATTCAACCCATCCGTCAATGATAAAAATTGAATGTAATCGGCCGGAATTTGAATCAGCCCCTGCTTCACCAATTGAATAGAAGTGCGTTGAATTTCCATAATTGAGGCCGGTGGAAAAACCAAGGCATAGGCTTGATACATATTATTTAAAACAGTGTTCAATGTCCCTGCCATTATGGCCTCCCTGTTTTGGTTGAAAGCGGGGATAACCCTTGTGCCACAGAACGATTGGCTTTACCGTCTGAACCAGTCCAAGCGCTCCCCGGAATATAAACCTTGCCGACGGGCGTCGGCACATATAATTTTTTGGGATGCCCCACACCGGCTGATGTTAAAATTTGCCGGTCAATAAAGGCATGAATCAATTCGTGAAAAGGCTGACAGGGAATCAAAACCATATTGTCTGGTTCCGGCAAAGCGCCATACAGCGGCGGATATTTCAAATGCACCGTCCAATTAGCCGGCAAAATGCCCTTGCTTAAATAAAAAATGTTTTCTTCGGAAATACCTGCCGAACGCAAATCATTTAAATTGTGCGCCAAAACATCAACCAAAAAGACCCTTTTAGCCGCAGTGTATTTTTTTAAAAAATCTTCCTCAAGAATCGTTATCGGGTAATACGAAAGCTCCATTAAATTCATACCGCCAAAATTGGATTCTTGAAATAATTTTTCCCAGTAATCAACACCCTTTTCGCCCCCCCCCATCAAGTCGGACAAATCCAATTCTTCAGAAGGTGCAGACTGAGTCGCAGCCGGCGATTGAACCAGTTGGTCCCAATTTTCAAAAATATCTGCGCCTTCTAATTCATCAGTCATTTCAATCCTTTATACGGGTGGCGGAAGCTCTTTTAAAGGGGGCTCATCCAAACCGGTATCAGCGGTTGGCTCTATTTGTTCGGGGGCCACTTGAGACAATTTATTGACCTCTTCACGCCGGGCCACAATCCAAGCCGGCACATTCGGCGCCGGTGGAATTTGCGTGCGCTTTAAAAACTTCCTGTCCAAGAAATAGCGCGGAGCATCCGCCAAAATAGGGTGTTCTGTAAAGTTTTGGACAATCACATATTGTTTTGTTTTATCCAAACTCATAATATTTGCAATACTCACCACATTGGATTGTTGGAAAGAACGTGAGACGTTTTGTGAAAAGCGCTGATTGATATCGGTGTTCATCCCTTCTTGTTTAGAGGTACTTTTAACTTCAATCGTTTTGGTGCCGATCATCTTGGAAAAACGTTCAGCAGTTTGTTCGTTATTTTGCGCCAACACCACCTTGACAGCGGTCGTGGTGATAATTGTTTCCAAATCATCTTTGCCATATTTTCCCGAAATTTGGCCCAAATCCTGCCCAATCAACAGGTAAGATACCTTTTGTCCACGTCCCACTGCAGGCCCGTTAATCACAGCACTCAATTTGGGCATCTGCGGAAATTCATCCAACACAAATAACACGGGATAAGGCCCTGCTTTTTTCCCGTCAGCCCCCACTTGACCGGGCTTGTTCGCAATCAAATACGAACTCATCAATTCCACGAAAATACCCGTAATAACATTCAAGGCTTGGGCATCCACCTGGTTGATGGACAAATAAACGGAAATAGGTTTCATTTCCCGCGTGACCGGATCCGGCAATCCCCGGATATCACGGAAAGTTAAATCGCTGAATTTAGTGCGTTCACGCACGGCAGCATTTTTAAAAATACTGATTCCCGTTAAAGCAACGGACAAAATGGAGCCGCGTTCTTTATCCGGGGTGGACGCCAACTGATTCAATTCGGTAATGGCCCGGTGTGAATAAGCAAACCGATTACTTTCATTTACGGCGGCATCCAACACTTCTTTCATGGGATCAGCCATCATTGCCATTTGGTCCCCTTCATCCGTCCGACGTTTGATGTCGGCAGCCACCATCATCTGGGTGGCCGTCAACCATTCCAAAATCATCGCAATACAAGGTTCATGACCATACCAATCCTGGGGCAATCCTTCCCACGTCCCAACGGGCGCATAATTACTTAAAGTCAACTGCCCCTTTTGCAGGGCATCCAACGCCAACAAGGCGCTGTTATCCGACATATCCGCGTAATAGGTAGCCAAAATTTTGGCGTCTTCCGCATCAAAGGACCCTTCCTGCAATTTATTGATAAAGTAATCGTTGGCCCGGGCCCGTTCACACTTACTGGTAATAAAGTGTAAAAAACCACTCATCGCATTGCGGCCCGATTTGGACCAGTGCGGGTCTTGCCCCCCCTTGGCATCTTCCACCAACACTGCCACCATGGAATCAATATACATATCCCGTGCTGGCCCCAACGGCGGCAAACAGCTGGGGGAAAGGGGATTCCAGCTGGGATAATAAATCCCGCGTTCGGGGTCATCCTGCGCCCCCCAGTTGATAATAAAAACGGGGCCTTTTTTGGCGCGATACCCCGATGTCATATCATTCAATTCGGGTTTCACGTCATTGACAATAATACTTAAATCATCGGCTTCCAAAATGGTGGGGACCACCACACCGACTGTTTTACCGGTTCCCGGCGGTGCCGTCACCAACACCGATAATGTTTCAGGCAACTTTAACAACTTCCCGTGGAAGCGCCCCAACACACATACAAAGCCATTCAAAAGCCCCATTTGTTTGACATCCGCCATTGTGGCCAAACGCCCTGCCCCGAAAATATTCGGCATATAACGATACGGATTGGTGATAATACCAAACAGGAAAATCCCCACCATCACGAATAAGGGCAACCACGGCAAATAAAAACTGAACGGAACAGCAGAAGCTGACGTAAAGCCTTTCCACCACCGGACATACCCTTGCATCAAAACCGACGGATGAAGGGCTGCTTTTTTCCAAAAGCTCACCGCTTTACTCAACGTTTCCATATCCAGCCCAAGACGCACCCACGATTCTATCGGAAAAATCAAAAAGGCACACACATAGCCTGCCAATAACGCCAAAAAAACAGATAAAAAAATGCGTTTGATAAATTTTTGTTGCTCTTCGTATGCTTCGTCTGCCATCGCATCCTCCCCGATTTATTCTATAATATTTCTTTTATTTTTTCAAGGGTTTCAGGACTTACTTTTTCTTGTGTTTTATGAAACACTTCCGTGCACGTCGGTAATTCCACCGAGCCCCCTTCCCCCGTCCGACACACAACAACCCCTAAATCATTCCACGTTTTCATCATATCTTCCGCGTTGATAATGGTGCCGTCCCGTTCAATCAAAACAGGGTGCACCGGCATCAATTCACCCAATTTTTGTTGCAGTTTAGCCGCCGCCCCCTTTAATTGAAACACAGGCGAAATACGATGATCTGTTTCGGAAAACCATAAAGGATCTTCGTCATTAAAGGATTCTTCATCAGCTAACCAATCGCCCTTTTCCTTATCATACAAAATCAGCAATATTTCTTGGGCAGAAGCCGCCACAAAATCTGCCGCCTGCCCCCCCACCGGAACAGGGGGTAAAAGCGTATAACCGGCCCCTTCCAACACAGCCCCCACATCTTCTGAAACCGGCTCCATTTTGGGAATTTGAATGTCCGAAAGCGGCGTATTTGCCATTTCGGCAAAGGCTTCATTGGTAAAGGGCTCCACTTGAGGGGCCACGGGCTTTTGCGAAAAAGAAAACTCTTCCTTAGGCTGGATAAAAGACTCAGAGGGCGGGGAACCAAAATTCGGCATTGCCGTTGAATTATTTAAAAAAGCAGGAGTGAGAATCTCTGTCGGTTGCTGCAAACGTCCCGGCGAACGAGGCATTGCCTGCGGACGATAACCGACAGGTTCAATAGGGGCCTTGGGCTCATAAACCGAAACCGCTTTTTTTAACTTTTTCTTTTTGGGAATCAAAAACAGCCCACGCAGCGCTTTCCATATTTTATCCCCAACTCTGTGCCATTTCACTTTTTGCGCCCAATACCATAAAAGGCCAAAGATAACCGGCGCTAAAATAAACGAAAAAATAAAAATCCAATCGCTTTTACTGGAAATTTGCCAGCCGGCCTTGAATTCATCAATCAAATGTTTCCATGATTTAAACGAAAACAAACGAAAGTGCCAATTTTTGAATAAAAACCCGCGAAACCACCATCCGAAGAACAGCAGCCAAACAATCGCTCCGATAAACAAGCTACGCTTTGAATTTTGTAGTCGCATCTTTCACCTGCTTTGATTTGTCTTTATTATACACGAAAAAGAACAAAAGTGCCAGCAAAAAATGCTGCTTGGACAAACAAACTAGGCGTGTTGTAAAATCAAATTCGGATTGAACAAAGTGTTGTTGCTTTCGTTTGCGTGTTCATATTGATTTAAAACAAAGCGAAAATACGTAAGCACAAACAACCGTGTCGCCGAAGAAAGACCCGAATTTCCTTTGGCTGAATCAATTTTGGAGCACAATTGATGAATCGTCATATTTTCCCGTTCACAAATATCGGCCAAAGAAATCCACGTTTCCCGATCCAAACGCATACTGGTTCTGCGCCCATTGACAATCACATTTCTACAAACAAGCATCTTTTTCCCCTTTCATTTTGATTAAAGATACATTATACTTATGGGTGCTGTTTGGGTAATTTTCAACCTAAAATAGTAAACTTTATTAAAAACAATTTAAAATTGTATCTCGAGACTAAAAAATGAAACGAAAACAACCACCCAAAAAAAGATTACACGATTGCGACTTTCCCGGATGTCCGGAAGCAGGGGAATATCGCGCCCCAAAGGACAGAACTCTCAATTCTTATTATTGGTTTTGTCAAAAGCACGTGGCCGAATATAATAAAAACTGGGATTTTTTAAAGGGCCTTTCCCCCGATGAAATTGAAGCACAAATTCAAAATGATGTCGGTTGGCAACGTCCGACATGGAAATTGGGAAGCGAAGGCATTCATTATCGCACTGATAAAATACAA
>JBJEXE010000033.1:0-10887 GCA_051885475.1 Alphaproteobacteria bacterium
CTGCCCGTTTTTGGGCCTCATCCAAAAGGGTATTGGCTTTGGATTTATCCATGGCAGAAGTGTATCCTCTCATCCCAACTACCGATAAGATACCAACTATCGCCAGCATGGCTAATGTTTCTGTTAAAGTACGACCTTTTTCCATCGTCATTCTTCCCTTTTTGTATTTAAAAAACCACTTTGGCGTTTAAGTGGCTGGATGTTCAGAAACTATCAAATAGGAAATAGCGCGGTATATTCTTCCGCGAACGGCTTTTTATTCCACCGCCATCCAACCAAAACAAGGTTGTCGGCGATAAAATATCGCTTTTATCGGCGCCTATTTGATAAGGATCTGACCCCTTTGGATGGACGCCAACCCATCCAGAGTTTAGCTTAGCCTAAAAAAATAAAAAGTGCAAGAGATAAAATAAAAAAATCCCCTGCCAGAGGATTTAAATTTTGGTGGAGATAAGGAGATTCGAACTCCTGGCCTACGCATTGCGAACGCGTCGCTCTACCAACTGAGCTATATCCCCACGGGCAACGAAGGTTATTTTAGCGCTTTTATTTGCCTTTGTCAAGGACTATTTTAATAATCCCATTTAAGACCAAACAAAGCGCGGTAATCAGGGGCGGCCTCTTTTTGATGATCCGGATGCAAACGCACCCCCACTTCGCTTTGAATTGTCAAGGCGTCTGTCAAAGCATCCCGATAAAACAAAGCAAAATCCAATTCTCTGGCCGTCGGCTTCATAGAGCCCGTAAAAGTTTCACGATAAATCGTATCATCTGTTTCAGAGCGTCCCACCGGTAAATCAAACGCCACTTTCCCAGAACGTACACGCAGCGGCGATGATACCGACAACCCCAGCATATTTTCGGACCCCAAATCATACTGCGCCACTGCAGCAAAACCATCCGCCGTTAAACGGGAAAGATTCATCAGACCATCCGATTTTTCCGGCGTTGTCCAACCATAAGTATAAACCAAATTAAGTTTGAACTTATCAGTCGGTTTGATTTCCACACCGGCACTGGCAAAATTGGTATTGGCCCCGGCCGTTTTAAAGGCCCCAGCCCCCGTCATTCCCAAAACGGAATCTTGTTCTTTCATCACACCATAAGAAGCCTTGAACATAACAGACTTTGTGGCCTGATAAGTCGTTTCAGTTGCCACCATAGAAATGCGGTTTTCGGGGGCCTTATAATGGGTATCACCATCCCCCAAGAAACCGTTTTTACCGGTTGCAAAGCTCATCCCAACGGATAATTTGGGCGTTAAATTATATTTTGCTTCGGCTCCATAAGCTTCTTGAATTTGGATAAACGGATTGTTCAAGGGACGTTCAAAATAATTCCCCCTGGAATTTAAAGTATCTTCAGTATAATAGAATCCGAAGTTAGAGCGCCCCAAATCTACATTCATTTCCATCAGCCCCGTTTTCATTTCGGAAGAACGGTCAGAAGTTCTGGGCGCATAGGTCATTGAAAATTGATCATTTGCTTTTACTTTTTTCACATCACGCCCGTGCATAAAGGCCTTAAAATCTTCATCAAATTCTTTACGCGTGGAACGCGCCGACACAAAAGAAGACGTGTCCATAACAAAAGGTCTGTCAAAACTATCAAAAGCAGCAAAAGAAGACGGCAAAGCATTCAATAAACTTTGGCTCATTACTGAAGAAGTGGATAAACCAGAGCCTGAAATGGAATACACGCCGATATAAGGATTGATCGCCGTTGAAGAACCGTTATGCACCCACAACGCCCCGACAGGCTTCGTGGCTGCATCCAAATTAATAAGCCCCCAACCATAAAGCGTGGAATACTTACCAATCACCTGCCCTGAAGTATCTGTCACAGAAGTACAAGTATCAATATCACTTGTTGCACCGGCACAAGCCCCCAAAGGCGTTGCCGTTTGTTTCAACAGGCTGACAATTTCTTGATTGGTTAAGTGAGGATAAGCCCCTTTTAACAGGCTCACCCCGCCGGCCACAACAGCCGCTGCTGCAGAGGTTCCATAATCTTCCCCCCAATTATATTCCGGATTAGATGGATCTGTTGAAACAGTTGTATATAAATTTCCGTTGCTGCCTTTATCCCCAGCCACTCCGGTCCCACCCGGAGCTGACAAACAAAAGCCCCCCGTAGAACCACAAGGTTGCGAATATTTCGTTAACGTATACCCCCCATAAGCCGAAGCATTTTCATTTTCTTGCACGGCGGCCACCGATAAAAAGAGTTCTTTCAGCTTATCTCCATCGCTGGCCAAAGGAGCGCCGGCCGAAATAGTGGCATCCTTTTGATAACTTTCTGCCGTGTCGGCATACTTGACTATCCCGGAAGAAATATCGTTATTCCCGTTTGTCCCTGTTCCCACAATAAAAATAGTTCCTGTGCTCACTAAATGTTGATAAGCTTTGGTGGTATCTTCCCCAAAAACACTAAGCATTGTTTTATCCTTCACATAATCAGCCCCCGGATAACCGGCGCTTGAAGTAAAAACGACATCCTGTAAAATCACATCGGCACCCGCATTCACCAAGGTTTCAATAGTGTTATAGGTAATTGGTCTGAAAATATCAGCAACTGCCGGAATGACTTCAGTATTATAGGCCACCCCGTGCATCCCCTGACCATTTTTAAGGGCTGCAATAATTCCTGCCAGCATTGTCCCTTGTTGTTTGGAACGTGTCGGATCTTCATTTAAATGATAGTGAGGAGCCGGATTATCTTTATCATAAACATAATCCGTATCATATATATACCCATCAATATCCAATGGAGGAGCCAAACAATATTCATTTGTACCACATTCCTTTAAATCCACCAGCTTATAGGGTAAAGGAGAGGAACCATCGGCCGAAGCAATCCCACAATAACCCGAAGCACATCCTTCGCTTTTTAACACCAAATAGACCGTTTTTTTATCAGATTCCCCCGTAAAATAATAAACGGAACCGGAATAATAACTTTTGTCAGGTGCCGCAGAAGAATCAAAGCGATCATTTTGGTGTTCCTCAGCAATTGAAATTTTGTTATCGGAAGTGATTGACCAAGATTGACTGCCCGAATATCCTGTTGCCGTTTCGGCTTTATCCTTATATCCTATATAGCCGTAATCAAAATTATAACCAAACAACTTCCCTTCAGAATTTGTCGCTAAATTTCCCCGCCAAATGCCAGTCCCGTGTTTGGGGGTCTCGGTTACTTCTCCTGTTTCTTCATTGGTTTTCTGTTCAACTTCATAAGCCAAATCCCCGTTGACATAATTCGTATAGACCGTATTCCCATTGCCATCTGTCACAACGTTCCCATTACTGTCTTTTTTGGGGGTATTCGCAATTGCCGTCCCCGTGGATAAAACCGCAACGGTAAAACGATTATCGGTAATATCTTTGGCCCCTCCTTGTTCAGAAGATTGGCCGTTTGTCAGGGCACCGAAAGGACTTTTATCCCCCAAAGGCCAACGTGAAACAATATATCCTGTGTATCCACGGGCATACGCATCAGAGGCATTAATCGCCCCTAAAAATCCACCTGCCTTATACTCAGCTGTTTCAAAAGAAGCCGGTGTATATGTCCCATCTGTATAAGGGGGCGGTGCAATCTGAAAACATCTGTTTGTCACCGGATCTGTGTATTCCCCTTTATAGGCAACCCGACACGTTGTCCCATCCCAACATTGCATAGCGGGACACGTGACACATTTTTCACCATCCCAATGTTGATTGACAGCACACGATTCACCGGAAGATCCACCGCCGCTTAAAGCCACAGCTACCCCACCGGCAACCAAACCGACCCCCAAAGCCGTCAAACCAACACGTTCCCAATCAATGATAACCGGCTTGCAATCCAATTCCTGGCGCACTTTTGGGGGAACCCGACGCATACACGTATGGTATTCACTGGCCCCTGCTTTCAAAAGAATATCAATTGCTTCACAATCTTTTTCATAGACCGCCTGACACAAAGCCGTATTACCATCCGACACATTGACTAAATCCACAGGAACACCGTATTCTTGCCACAGTGTAATTTGCTTCACATTCCGATTATGGGCCGCTTCATAAATCATCGCTTCGGTTACAACCGGCACCCTTTTCATACATCTGGGTTTAATATTGGCGCCGGCTTGTTCCAATGTCCGAATGGCCGTTTGATTGCGTCTGAACACCGCCAAGCAATAAGCGGTATTTCCGTCTTCATCCCTCGCCTCCAATGAATAGCCCCTGGCAGCCAGGTTGCGCAAGCCCTCTACATCCCCAATCATCGCTTTGCCATAAATATAACCGGCCAAATCGGCTGCAAAAACAGGCAAAGAAATAAGACAAAGAAGAAGATTTAAAAGAATTTTTTTCATACTACCACGTCCAATTCAGTTTAAATAAAGCACGATAATCCGGTTCTTGGGCTTGATGATCTGGGTTCAAACGAAGCCCAGTTTCACCGGCCCACGACAAATCCGAAGAAATTTCATTTGCATAAAAAACGGATAAATCATATTCTCTGGCTTCGGGTTTTAAAGCAGTTGTATATGTTTCCCGATAAATACGATCTTCATATAAATCACGCGCCACAGGCAAATTAAATGCAGCCTTTCCGGAACGAACACGCAAAGGGGAAACCAATTTGAAACCAAAAGTTTGCTTTTCATCAGGTGTGTATTCCGCCGCCAAGGCAAAAGCATCAGAAGTCAAACGCGAAAATTGCATCAAAGCTGTCCCTTTATTTGCCTCGGTCATACCATAGGTATAAGAACCGCTTAAACGGAATTTCTGACTGGGTTGATAATTGGCCATCACCCGCACAAAACGCGTTTGGGCGCCATCCGTTTTAAAAGCCCCTGCCCCACGCGTTCCGAATAAAGAATCTTCTTCATTCATCAAACCACCAAAAACACCGAAACTGACATCTTGAATCCCTTGATAAGCCACACCACTTTCAATCAGTTGCATACGGGATTGCTTAGCCATTTTATCAAAAACATCCTCATCCACAAAACCATTTTTACCGGAATACCAGCTCCCCGTCAAAGCCCAATTTTTAGCAAACGCAATCCGCGCATCCGCCCCAAAGGCTTGACGCATATTCATAAACGGATTTTGAAGACTGCGTCCCACATAAGATCCCCCGAAAGAGACCGTATCTTCGGTAAATCCCAAACGCATTTGGATGTTTTTATTCGGACGCATAAGCATGGACATAGAACCAGTTTGAACACTTTTTTTATCAGTAGGTGCTTTTGAAAAGGCAAATGAAAGGGAGTCGGAAGAAACAACCTCTTTTTCATCATGTGCCATAAAGGAACGGAAGGAACGGCGCAACCCATCGCCTCTTTTTTCCGTGCGCACAAACCCCTTTGTTGGCCTTTGATAAGCCCTTGAATAATCATCCAAAACAATCAGATTTTCCGGCAAAGAACGGACGGCCTTTGCAACCATCGGAGAAACCGTTACCGAAGAAAGTGCTGCAACCGCAGAAGCACCGGAAGTTGTCGTCTCAAAAGCAATTTTGGGAAGACCTATCGGACTGGTGGCCGCCTCCAAATCCACTAAGCCGTGTCCGTAAATCGCGTTATACTTCCCTTCTTGAGTATTGGTTGTGTATGCATTTGTATCCGCGGCCAAAGTATTATAAGCCGTAATTTCATCCTCTGTTGGCGTAATATAATCCGCCGTATCAAATAAAATTTGAACGGCTTGCTGCGTCGTCAAAAACGGAAAAGCCCCCATCAAGACAGCCAAAGAACCGGACACCACCGGTGCTGCTTGCGAAGTTCCTTGCATCCCGGTGTAACCACTTTCTAAATTTTTGCCCAAGGCGGTAGAGATGATCCAATCATCACCATCTCCCCCAGGTGCCGCCAAACAATAACCAGCGGTTGCCCCACACCGATTGGAATAACTGGCGATTTTATTGTCGTTTCCCAGCGCTACCACATTGATAAGTAAATTTTTATAAGCTGAATCTACCAAAGGGGCTGCAGAAAAAATGGATGATTGAGAAAGACCTTCGAGGTTTGAATCGCCATTTCCGGCAGAAAAAACAAGCGCCACATTGTTGGTTTTGGCAGCCTCATAAGCCGTGGCCAGATAATTTTCCCCGCCCCAGCTATCCCAATAACTCTGATTCTTTTCGGCATTATTATTTGTGTAATTTTGTTCTTCCTCCCCAGAAGGACCAACACTTAAATTGATAATTTTTAAATTCGGATAAGCCGCAATCACATCGGCGATATGATTCAAAGATTGACCCATTTTCAAATCTGCCTTAACAGGAATCACTTCGGCGTTATAGGCCACCCCTTGCATTCCCGTTCCATTACGCAAAGCTGCCACTATCCCGGCAACATGCGTCCCATGAGAGATTGCTTCGTCCTCGGAAATTTTGAAAAATTTTCCAAAAGCATCGGTGGCATCATACACATAGCCTGTTTCCCCATATTTTGACTTATATAAATCCCATAGATAAGAATAGCTAGAATAAGTGGCCTTTACATTTGTTTCGGCAGGCTGCGTATCATCAGAATTATAATTGGCAACATAATAGACAGGAACGTTTCCGCTTGAATCAGCAGTACCCGCCATTAAGCAATTTGTATCCCCCGTATTAGCACATACCGGTGCAAACTGCCCCTGATACCGTGTCCATTCATCCTGTGTCATTGCGATAGAAGCAGTCATTTCACCGTTTTCATATAAAACAGCCTTTCCAGACGTATTGTTCCAATCCCAATAAGAGGATGTATTATTTTCCGATTTGACACCATATGTATAATTGAGTCCCTTGACAGAAGATTCCGTTTGAGCGGCATTATATAAATCCGTATTGTAATACTGCCCATTATCCATCACAGCCACTTTAACTTTTGTATCGGTAATATATTTTTGGGCGGCCGTTGCCGATTCTTCATCTGTTAAAGAAACTAAATTTCCAGAAGTATCGCGACTTACCTTATACCCAGTATACCCACGCGCATAGGCATCAGAAGCATTTATTTTTTCCAAGAAACTGATATGATTGATAGACGTATCCCAACTTCCACCGCTATACTCGGTATTTTCAAAAGAAGAAGGATCCAAATTCAAAGGAGCCGTATACACATAGTTATTGACAGAGCCATCACTCTCACCGCCACTGCTGCCATGGACACCAATGGCAAAAGCTGTTCCCACAGCAACTCCCCCCAGTAAAATTTCACCCAGATGCGGATAAGGAATACCAGCAATCGCGGAAGCAACTTTCTGCCCTCCCCTTGTTAAAGCACCATTTCTGGAAGCCGTTAAAACAGCACCCTTATAATAAGTTCCAAGGGGTGGTTGCTCCGCCTGAAAACGTTCCAAAACTTCAGGATTCATCTCACGCATACAAGGGGTGCGCGTTGTTGCCCCTTGACTCAACAAGAGTTCATATCCTTCATAATCTTGATTTTCAACCGCCGTACAAAGAGGAGTCTTTCCTTGCATATTCGTTGCGTTGACGTTGACCCCAACAGAAACTAGATATTTAAGAGCAGCCTCGTCGCGCGCATAAACGGCCTGCATCACCTGATGATAAGCCCCCAAAGGCGCCGAAACCGCCGGCAAGTCAATTATTGCCAGACTTCCTAAAAGCATCAAAAATACAACGCGCTTCATCCCTTTTTGACTCCTTATGAGGGTATCATATAACAAAATAGTAAATAATTCGTTAATTTTTCCATTTTTTCTTAAATAAGTGAAAGAGGATATTCTGCTCGCACCGTGTAATATTTCCCTTCCCCGTTCTCTTTTGAATAACTTTCAAATAAACAAAAGGAACTCACTTGCCATTCGGGGGAATGATACAGATTATTTTGGGCAATATAACCAAAGACATCCTCTATGGAAGTTCCCATCAATTTTGCCAACGTGACATGCGGATGAAATTTAAACCTGTCTTGAGATTTTTCTTGAACCTTTTTAACGGTATTTTCCACTTTTTCCTGCAGCTCACGCAAGGCTTTATCCGGCGTCACTCCAGCCCACAGATGATGGGGAATATCGCCATTTGCAAAATAACCGATTTCTTTTAATGCCAACTGAAAAGCCGGAAAGCGAATATATTTCAATTCCCGTTCAATTTCATCAGCCAAAGGCTCTTCCACATTCCCAACAAAGTGTAAAGTTAAATGATACTTTTCTGGTGTTTTCCACAAAGCGCCCGTCAACTCCGTCGGCAATTGCTGTAAGGTTTTGATGACATTTTCCGGAATTTGAAGTCCTATAAACAATCGTTTCATAAAATCTCCTTTGCTTTTTGGTATTTTTAGTGTATAATATATTTTATAGAAAAAGGAAAGAAAAAAATGGCAAAAATGAAAGTTTTGGAAATTCCTCATCCGATTTTGCGTGAAAAAGCAAAACCCGTTGATCGGGTGGACGCTCGTATTGCGAAACTGTTGGACGATATGTTGGAAACAATGTATGCATCAAACGGTGTGGGTTTGGCCGCTAACCAGGTAGGCTTATTGGAACGTCTGGTTGTCATTGACTGTGCCCATGAAGGGGAAGAACCGGATGTCCTGCAAATGGTTAACCCTAAAATTGTAGCCCATTCCGAAGAAATTTTATGTCGCAATGAAGGTTGCCTTTCCGTTCCCCGCGAATATGCCGATGTAGACAGATTTGCCGTCGTCACCGTGGAGTATTTGGATAAAAAGGGCGAAAAGAAAACACGAACAGCCGATGGATTATTGGGAATGGCTATTCAACACGAATTGGACCATTTGGACGGCATTTTATTTATTGACTATCTCTCTGCTTTAAAGCGTAAAAGATTATTGCATCATTTGGAAAAACGGCGTAAAAAAGAAGCCAAGGAGGATTAAATGAAGCTGATTTTTATGGGAACACCGGCTTTTACTTTACCCGTGTTGGAAGCCCTTTCACAAAAACACGAAATTGCGGCACTTTATACGCGTGCCCCGAAACCGGCCGGCCACGGAATGAAGCTGACAAAATCAGCCGTCCACGAATGGGGTGAAAATCATCAGATTCCCGTTTATACACCAACCACTTTAAAAGACGAACAAGTTCAAAAACAAATTGCCGCTTTTGGGGCAGAAGCCATTATTGTTTACGCTTACGCAATGATGATTCCGCCGGCTGTTTTAAAGTGCACTTCAAAGGGATGCATCAACATTCATCCATCGTTATTGCCACGTTGGCGGGGGGCTGCACCGATGTTGCGCGCCATTCAGGCAGGTGATACTGAAACCGGTGTCAGTTTAATGCGTTTAAACGAAGGTTGGGATACAGGTCCTCTTTTTGCACAAAAAAAAGTAGCTATTTCTGATGAGGAAACCCCCGAAACTTTACGGGATAAATTAAATCCTTTGGCCACGGATATGCTGATGACTTTACTGGATAATTTCCAAGAACCGACACCTCAAAGCGAAAAAGGAGCTTGCTATGCACCCAAACTGGAAAAGACGGAATTTCTGATTGATTGGACTTTACCCGCCAAACAAATTTAACGCAACATTCGCGCTTTTGGCAAATGTTATTTTATTTTAAACGGTAAACGTGTTAAGGTCTTAAAAGCCAAGATTTATGAAGGAAGTGGCATTGCCGGCACAACTGTTGACGAGGATTTAAAAGTGGCCTGTGGTCAAGGCATTTTGGATTTAGAAATCCTGCAAAAAGAAGGGAAAAATCCTATGTCTAAACACGACTTTTTATTGGGAACAAAAGTGGCGAAAGGCAGTCGCTTATGCGCTACAAACTGACCATTGAATATGACGGGAGGCCCTTCGTCGGTTGGCAAGAACAACAAGGGCAGCTTTCTGTTCAATCCGTGGTGGAACACGCTTTGGCAATTTACCTGCGCCAAAAGGTTAAAGTTTTTGCCAGCGGGCGCACCGATACAGGGGTTCATGCCTTGGGGCAAGTCATCCACTTTGATGTGAATCAAAAATTAAACCCAAGAAAAACACAGTATTCCCTGAACGCACTCATGCGCCCTCACCCCGTTGTGATTCGTAAAATGGAAGCTGTTGAAGATACTTTTCACGCGCGTTTTTCGGCCAAACAACGCACCTATTTATACCGAATTCAAAATACAAGTTTTCCCCCTGCTCTGAATACCGGACGGGTATGGCATGTGAATCAAAAATTGGACGTCAAAAAAATGAATGAAGCTGCCAAACTTTTAATCGGCAAGCACGATTTTTCCACTTTCCGGGCAGCAGGTTGTCAGGCAAAAAGTCCCCTCAAAACTTTGGATCGTATTCAGGTCAAACGGGTCGGCGAAGAAGTTCGTATTACCGTTTCGGCAAAATCTTTTCTTTACCATCAAGTCCGTAATTTTGCCGGTGCTTTGGTCAAGGTGGGTATTGGCAAGTGGTCCGTGGCTGATTTTAAAAAATCTTTTGAAGCCTGCGACCGCACAAAAGGCGCCGAAACAGCCCCCGCCACCGGCCTTTATTTTATGAAAACAGATTATTAAATTTTTCTAATATACTTTGGCGGAATAATACCGTCTTTCATAACTAAAAAGTAATGACGAACAACGGCGAAAAAAAGCCCCTTTTCTTTAGAACACAAATGCCAAGGAAGTGGCAAAAAATCAATTTGAGAAGGTTCAATTTGAAAAATTTTTTCATCTGTTCCATCTGCCTTTGAACCATTTTTACACCAAATGGATTCAATAAGCCCATCTTTTATAAGTCCATCAAAATCAATAACTAACAATTCTTTTTGATCCACCCATTCTTTTAACATGGGGTCATTTCCCTGCCATTTGACAGGTTCGGTTAAAACTGAAATAGCTCGGCTACGCCCTAGAAATGTTTTCTCTAAGCATACCGAGATTTTGTCTGGCTCATCCGCCCCAAAACGTTTTTCATATTTCAAAAGCTCATTAGGTAATTTTACG
>JBJEXE010000034.1:0-10525 GCA_051885475.1 Alphaproteobacteria bacterium
GAGAGGCATCATATCATAAATCCTTTCAAAAGTCAAGGAAAATATTCCTAAAAATCCATATTCTTCAATGAGTTATAATGTAATTATATAAAACAATAATTTTATTAAACATCCACGATGGAAGGATTTAGATAAACTTGCCAATCATCGCAACATCGGCACACCCCAACGCTATTTAACTTCAACGAAACAATGTCCTCAAATGCCGTGGAGAATGTGGTGATTTAATTATTCGTAGGTATTTGTTTTTATCCGTGGGGGAGCAGGCAAAGGTTTATCAGACACAAAACTTTCGCGCCAAGCAACTATATCTATCATACACTTAACTTCTTTGGGAAGTTTTATTTCTTCCATCTCTTTTAAATCTTTTGCTGAAATCTTCCCAGCCATATAATCTTGAGCTTGGGCACATTCTTCTGGTAAAGCTGGACGTTCGGCTATGGTTGTTAAGGAATAGACGGGAACAAATGCCCCTTCTGCTGTTTTTCTTTTCTTCCTAGAATAAACAGTAGATTTAAATTTTCTATTTCCCACATAGATGCAGCGAAAAATAGGAGCTTCTTGTTTATCTATCTCCAGCACAGCTTTTGTACCAATAATATAGTATCCCCCAGATTTGCTTATTTTATACCAAGGAAATGATTCTAAGGGCAGAGCTGTCTCTCTTTGTTGAAAAGGGGCCATTTGGGCCATAAATTCACGTTTTTTAACTGGGGGACACCATGGCTTAAATGTTTCTGCATAGCTGTTCACATAATCTTGTGCGAGTGAATTAATTCTTCCATGCATCCATAATTCAATAAACTCTTTTTGTGAAAATTTACAGTTTGACTTAAACTCGGGATGCATAGCAGTCAGTTCTTTTTCAAAAACACATGCTTGAAAAGCATAAGTACAGGCCTCGTTTGTTAAATGATTGTATACCTGTTGTGCGATAGAAGATTTTCTCAAAAGTGGTGTAAAAGTTCCCCCATTTCTTAAATGGTATAGTTCATGTGCCAAAGTGCATACTCTTTCTAAAAAATCTAGGTGAATATCAGGATTTATTTTAAGCAAGTTAATTTTTCCTGTTGCAGAATGTGCATTTCCATGAGTCCCCTTTCTCCCCAGTTTTTCTTGAGAAACAAATTCTAATTGGATTGGTTTGGGGACAAAATCGCAAGCTGAGACATCTTCCACCAATTGTTTTCCTGATTTAGTATTTAACACTTCCTGCAAGAGTTTGTTCAAAACTTCTTGTTCGTCAGGGGGGCCATTTAGGCGAAAAATTCCCAGTAAGCTGTTTTCTTTTAAAAGGTCTTCCATTTGACTTTCCTTATATATTCAAGGTTTCCTTTTGAATTACATTTCGGGTGTAGCGGGTTTGCGTGGGGCAGGGGCTTTTGGTTTGCCTTGGGTGGAACCAGCCTTCAATCTTGGTCGTAAAGTAGGGGAGGTTTTTGATGAATTTTTCTCTTTTTCTTTACGTTCTTTGATTGCTTCTTCCAAACCAAGTTTAGTTAATCCTGTACAAACGCTACCAAAACGGTTTTTTATCTTTTTTGTACAAGGTGTCTCTAAACCTGTTTTGGGATTGAGAACAGTCTTGCCTTCATAGCGTTTTATTAAACGTATGGCTGTAGATAAATTGCATCCAAGCACTTCTGCCGTAATACTAGAAGTGTATCCTTCTCGTTCTTCCTGGTATTCTCTTTGAACCTTTTCAAATCCAAGTTTTGAAAATCCTAAACAGGGTTTACCTCTACCATCTTTCACTATCTTAGTACAAGGTTCCTCTATCCCTGTTTCTGGATTGAGAACAGTTTTACCTTCATAGAGTTTTATTAAGCGTATAGCTGTAGAGACATCACACCCAATTATTTGGGCAGCAATAGTAGAAGTTACTCCTTCCCTTAATCCTATTTCTTCTTGGGCTCGTTTTTCTTTCAATTCATTCGCTTTGCGTGTTAGACGTTGTAATTCTTGCATATCGGAAATAATTTTAAATCCCATGCGTTCATATTTCTCTGGATGTGCTTTTGGTTCTGGATGTGTTGGGGGAGGAGTTACAACCGGAGGAAGTGGTTTTGGAGTTTTTTCATTTTCTTGGGTTTTATTCCTTAACTCTTCTAGTTTATCTTTATCAATTTGTTCTACACGTGACATTTCATCTGTATGTTGTATAATTGGACTTTTAACACCATCCACATCTTGAAATAATTTTTGGCCATTTTCACGAATGGCATCAACAATGTTATCATAATTTGGGTTTTTAAAGGCAATATCCACCACCAATCCCATTTTGGGGAGAGGTATTTGGGGTGTTTTTGAATCCATTTTTGGTAATCGGATACAACGGGCCGCCCCTTGGGCTTCATGAACCAACGATGCCGTCGGATAGTTGATGGTCATATCCAAATTGGGCATATCAAACCCTTCTGTTAGTTTCCCAACCTGACAAACGATGAGTAAGTCCCCATTTTTAAAATCTTGAATTGTTTGTGATTCACATTCCTCTGAAGTATGGACACGCGCTACCATGCGCCCAAAGAGTTTGTTTAACTCTTGAACTTGAATACGAGCCTCTTCCTGGGAACGACAGTTAATTAAACACTTTTTCCCATTCCATGGACCTATGTGCTCATCCACACAATCATGGTAGTTCCTAGCCACCTCTTTTGCGATAAAGTGATGGGCTTCTTGCCAGTTATCCACATTTCCAGAAGTGACAGAATTTCCACGTATAGCATGCGAAATAGCTTCCCAATATTCTTTTTTATCGTAATCCCCCGTAGTATCCTTTTTAACATTAGAAAGATCCACATCAATATCAGAAACCATTAAAACGTTTTTGTATTCTGCCAAAGCCCCTTCTTGAATGGCTTCCTTGATACTGATTTTAGCAATCACATCCCCCAAAACATTTCGGGCATCTCGTTCAGGACTATACCACGGTGTTGCCGACATCCCATAATGGAGCGCATTTGTAAAAGAATTTACGGCCTGACTTCTTTTTTCCGAAACAACGTGATGCGCTTCATCCAATAACAATAAGCCCACTTTGCTTGTATCCATTTGCTTTGCCAATTTTTCCAAAGAATGATAACTGGTAAAAATAATTTGGCTGGTTGTATTTTTATCAAATCGATTAAAAACCCCCATGTCTAAATGTTCAGGAATATTTAAGGCAGTCTTGTTCAATTTTTCGCGCTGTTCATCTTGAAAGCTCTTATACTCTTGAAAAGCATCCATTTCCTGTTGAAAGAGTTCCAAACTGGGAATGCCAACAACAATCTGTGAATCTGGATTGTTTTGTAAATAAGCCAACGCCAACATGGACATCACACGCGTTTTCCCCACCCCCGTTGCCAGGTTAAATATCCCGCGCTCAGGGGCTTCTTCCCTGTCCGTAAATTGATGCAAGGCTTTTATTTGGGACTTTCTTAAATTTGTATCCGACTCCATCAAACTTTTGACGTTTTCAATCAATTCTGAAACTTTTTGTTTACGACTCATTTGGTCTCCTTTTGAATGAATATATATGTATTATACCACAAATTCGCTATTTGTCTAGTATTTTTTTACTATTGAAGAAAGATGTCATTTGGGCCGGCCTCTGTATCAAATCCCCATAGATGAATTTCAGAAAAGTTTTTCATTTCAAGTAAGTAAGATGAATATCCTTGTTTATCAAATGCCATGGCTTTTTGACTGGGGGTCAACCCCAAAGAATTCATCCTTATTCCCAAACCTGTTCAAGATTTTTAACAGAGAACTTTTGTTATTTTTGAAACAAGATACAAAGATGTGTTTATACTTTTTTTGTTCTTATTTTATGAGTAAGGGCCAGTTTACACAATTTTATATTTTCTTTTATGTTATTATTTTTACCGAAATTTGCTACCTGTTTGCTACCTGAAAAGGGAAAAAGAAAGGAAAAAAGATGCCTACTTTTAACGAAAAAGTTTGTTGATAGTATTGCTGAAATTGATTATCCAAAAGAAAAGACGCATTGGGATGAGAAACTGATAGGTTTTGGACTTCGTGTTCAAGGTAAAAGTAGGTCTTATATAGTCTATTATCGCAATACCGCTGGCCAACAACGGAAAATGACTATTGGAAAAGTCAATGTTTTAACACCTGAACAGGCTAGGGAAAATGCTAAGGCTCAGTTATTTAGTCTTGCTCAAGGAAATGAGCCAGCGCAAAACAAAAGAATGGCCAAGAAAGAAATGACTGTAAACGAATTATGTGACCGGTATCTGCAAGAAGGGGTTGACCATAAAAAGCCTCGGACAATCTCCGATGATATTGGACGAATGAATAATCACATTAGACCTCTGTTGGGAAGGTACATTGTAAAAAATTTAACGCGGGGAGATATAGAAAAGTTTTTACACGATGTTTCATCCGGTTCAAAAGTTCCTAGGCATTCTGGAGAAAAAAGACACGGTCATTTTGCAACAGGTGGAAAAGGGGTGGCTAGGCGTATACACGGATTGTTAGGGGCTATTTTAGAATTTGCCGTTTCTCGTAACGTAATTGCACTAAATCCAGCGCGTGGGATAAAACGTCAGGCTGATAATAGGAGAGAAGAATTTTTATCTCTTGATGAAATATATAGTTTAGGGCAGATTCTGGAAAAACCAGAATTGAAAACGCTATATGGTAAAGGGGTTAATCTGATAAAACTATTGATTTTGACGGGATGTCGTCGGGATGAAATAGCTACTTTGCGCTGGGAGTATATCAACTGGAAAGAACAGTACTTTGACTTTCCTGATACTAAAACAGGAAGACAAAAGCGTATTTTTGGATTGGGGGCTCTTCATCTTTTAAAGGAAATATGGCAAGGTCAAAAACAAGGATGGGTATTTCCTTCGGAAGAAACGGATAGTTTTTATCGTGGAGCAAATCGAATTTTTGATAAAATTAGGAAAACAAAAGATGAAAATGGGAATTTTATTATCAATCCCAAAATTACTCTCCACGGACTTAGACATAGTTTTGCTTCCGTTGGAGCCTCTATAGGGTATTCTGATTTTGTTATAGGGGGAATTGTAGGTCATAAGCAAAGGACAATCACAAGTCAGTATATGCACAGTGTTAGTAAAGATTTAGTTCGAATTGCCGATACTATCAGTCTTAAGATTGAGCAGGCGTTGAAAGGAATTAAAGAGGAAAAAGCTGAGGTAATTGATATCACAAAAATAGCCTAGATAATTTTAAGATTTTTATTCTTTTATGTTTATTTAACTCTTTTAATAATAAAGATTATTTTTATTGACAAAATATTAAAAATGTCGTATAATTGTAAGTATAAAATGTCGTATTTTTGTAAAAAGGAAAGAAAATGCTAAAGAAAAGAACATTAAAGGAAAAAATAATGGTACGTCTGAATAAAAGTAATAAAAATGCTTTTATTTTGCCAGAGTTTTTTGACTTATCTGACCGTGACCAAGTAAGCCGTATTTTGCGTTATTTAGTTAAAGAAGGTATCTTGATTAAAATTGGTCAAGGTGTCTTTGCAAAGGCTATACGTTCTCCCATCTCACAAAAAATTATCTTGGCAGATTCTTTTCAGGAGGTAGCTAAAGAAGCACTGGCTAAATTAAAAGTGAAAACTTTTCCGACCCTTGCTGAACAAGAATATAATGCGGGGCTATCTACACAGGTGCCCACGGGCTTGATGATAGGTGTCAAAGGACGTATTTCACGCATTTTATCCTATAACGGACGGAGGATTAAATATGAACGAATTACTGGATAAACAAATAATTATTTCCATTGCTAATGAACTGGGGGTTCTTCCTTCTTATATTGAAAAGGATTATTGGGCAACTTTTGTTTTGATAAAAGTAGCAGATTTTAATGTATTAGGACGCACCATTATTTTTACCGGGGGAACAAGTCTTTCCAAAGGATATAATCTAATTCAGCGTTTTTCTGAAGATTTAGATTTTGAAATTGATGCTTCTGAACACTTAACAGAAGGGCAACGGCGCCAAATCAGACATAGTTTTGTTGAGCTTATTCAATCTATCCCAGAAATTGAGATTGTTAAAACATTTGCAGAAAATGAAGGGCACAAACAAACTCTTTTATTAAAATATCCTCACCAATTCGAAATTGCGGGGCATTTGCGGGACAATTTAAAAGTGGAATTATTTTTGGCCCCCAGCACTATTACGACGGAAAAAAGACCTATTCGCTCATTTATTACGGCTTATACATCCCCTCAGATGGTGGATGCTGAAATTCTATGTAATCACCCAAAAAACATTATGGCAGATAAATTTAATGCTATTACTTGGCGGATTTTTGATGCAGGTGAAGATTTTGATTATACTGTGATGCGCCACCTACACGACCTTTGCGCAATCAAAAAGCGCTTTTTTGAAGAAGTACAGTTTAAAAAGCGCGTCTTGGAAAATTTTGAAAAGAAAGATAAGGCACGTGTACCTGGTATTTCATTTAAAATACTTGTGGTAGAAACAAACCAGAAACTTTTAAATGACAAAAAATATCATCAAGGATATGAAAGATTTGTGGATTCTATGTCTTATGCAACAGAAGCTGAGAACATTTCTTTTGAAGATGCGTTGGCTTGTTACCAAGAATTAAGTAGGTTATTTTAAAAATGATTACGGAAGAATTTTTTACTACTGCATATAATAAATTAGAAGAACTGCTCTTGGCAGAGTATAAAGAACGGCTTATCCAAATATATACTGATTGTTTCAACCTTTTATTGCTTTTATATCATTGGTCTGATAGGGAGATTGTCAATGCACAATCTGTTCCAGATATAAAAGCGCTTTTGGTGTGGTTATATGCTGAACCCAGAGAAGTACGCTGGTCCCCTCAAAAATATTGCAAAATAGTAAATCAGATTCAAAAAAATCAGATTATACCAGAATATTCTATTCAGATACCATCAGATGTTTTACAAAAAGGGAAAAAATATATTCGAGATTTTTTGGAAGCGCTAGATATTTTTATAAAAAAGAAGAAATATACGGAATCTGAACTTTTAAATTTGTTTAGTCTAGGTTATCAAATAATGAGATGTCGTTTGCAACTAGCAAATATTGGATGCTTTACAGCTAATAGAATCAGGGAAAATAACTTACGGAGAGGTGGGCTAAGTACGACAAGTATCTATGAACCTCAAAAAGAGGAAGCAGAAAAGATATATTTTGAGTATAAAAAAGAAAACCTAGAATTGCTGACGTTATACAATCAATGCCAAAAGAAAAGGAAACCGAACAAACCTATTACAGTTCTTAAAAAGATGTTAGTTGCAAAGATTAAGGCGCCTATATCAGATGACACAGCTTTGCGTTGGGCAAAAAAGTTATTAGAAACGGATGGGTGTTTAAAAAAACGCAACAACTAGCAGACTCAGGACTAAAAGAAAAATGAATGTTATTCTTTCCTTATCAATAGCAATGGTGCGATTGAATTAGAATGAAAGGAAAGAAAATGTCAGATAGTAAATATTTCACAAAAAGACAGGCCAGTGAATACTTAAGCCAAACATTGGGATTACCATTATCAGAAAAAACATTATCAAAATACATAACAATGGGTGGGGGGGGCCAAATTTTCAAAAATTTGGTCGCCGAGTTGTTTATCAACAACAATTTTTGGATGATTGGGCGAAATCTCGTCTTAGTCAACCTTATGCTCATTCTAGCGAAATAAGGGGGTAAAATGAGCGATAAATTGACACCACTTCAAGCTATAAAGGCTTATTGTAAAGAATGTTGTGGAGATGATTCTCCCACGAGATGTACTATAATTAGATGCTCTTTGCATCCTTTTCGATTGGGCAAAAATCCTTATCTTGGGCAACATCCGCTCAGCGAAAAGCAAAGGGCTCATCTTTTTAAAAAGAAACAGCCTGAACTAACAGAATAATAACCACAAAAAACAGAAACTTTTTCATTAACGGGGAAAGCAGAACGTGTTTTCCTCAACTGGAGGAACTATGCCCAATTTTATTCTTCAAGCATCAGATGGCAAAAAGGAAAGTATTTTTGAAAGCTTTGAAAATGTAGAAAAGCAGGCCAGCGCTTTTATTCATCACTTTCAAAATTACCCTTTAAAATCTGAGACTTTAGTTTTTTTTAATAATATATATAATAATTTTACTAAACATCCACGATGGAAAGATTTAGATAAGCTGGCAAAAGCATTTTTTATTTTTCAGTATGGACAGGAAAATGGGTTTTTTGGCAATTACAGTGGATTTTTCCAATGTATTTTGTAAAAAACTAAGGAATCAACATTATCCGGAAGACTTTACACGCCGTCGGCTCAACGCTAATTTGAAACGATATTTAGGGGTTGTCCCACAATACAGTTTTATTCTGGAGGATTTAGCACAAAATGGCCACCTGCACGGTATTATTCAACCCAATTTAGATAAAGAGAAGTTAAAAACAGCTTTAAAACGGACATTCCTTGGGAAAAATTATCGGCAAAGCACCATTAATAATCACTCGGTTAAAATAAAAAGGATGTGGTATGCGGGGGGATGGCTTGCTTATATTTTTAAACGGAACCTTGCCATGCCCCAAATGTTTAAATGTTACATCAATCAATTTTTAAAACAAAAAGTATATGTTCAATATCGTCAAATTCAATATCGAAAGGAGAAAAAATGACTGTTATTGCCTATGTGCGTGTAAGCACCGAAAAACAAAATATAGCAAATCAGCATCATGAATTGGAAAATTTTACACTTAAAAATACTATCCAAATAGATGAGTGGTTGGAAGAGACCATTTCTTCATGTAAAGCATTGGAAAAAAGGGCGCTGGGACGCAGACTCAAAAAAATGCAGAAAGGAGATATTTTAATTACCTGTGAGTTGTCGCGATTGGGACGTAATTTACTGGAAGTGATGAGTATTTTACAAACGTGTCTTCAAAAGGATTGTCAAATATGGACTATCAAAGAAAATTATCGTTTGGGGGCGGATATTCAAAGTAAAGTGTTGGCTTTTGCTTTTGGGCTTTCAGCGGAGATTGAACGACAGTTGATTAGCCAGCGCACAAAAGAAGCGCTTGCCCGGATTAAAGCCGAAGGGAAAAAATTGGGACGAAAACCAGGCACTAAAAACAAGCATCATAAATTAGAAGGAAAAGAAGCAACAATCAAAGCGCTTTTAGCCTCTGGATTGACGCGTAATAAAATCGCCAAAAAATTAAAAACAAGTTTTTTTACAGTGAATAAATACGTTAAATATAATAATTTTGCTTAAATTTTCTCGTTTTAGACGAACGTTACTTTCTAAAGAAAATTTATGCTTGACTAAACAAATAATTATTGATAAAATAGTTTCGTAAAAATTGTTCGTTTTTTACGAAAAGGTCTAAAGAAAATGCAACTATCTGATAAGATTGATGAAAGTGTATGTTTTTTAAAACAGGTTGGGGAAAACCTAAGGTATTATCGTAAGAACAAATCTTTGACCCAAAAACAGATGGCAGAAAAACTTTCCATGGCAACAATTACTTATGGCTTAATAGAACAAGGAAAAGCCGGAACGACCTTAAAGACCTTGTATAAAATCTCTGGGATTTTGGGGGTATCGCCTGCACAATTACTGATGGATAAAGAGGAAATTTTATTCACAAAAGAAGATGTAAAAAAGCTTTATATACAAAAGGAACCTAATCAATGCGAGCTCCCTTAAAACAAAAGCAATACCATCTTTTGGAAAAAAAGATGAAAAAACTAAAAAAGTTATATGAATCAGATATGACTTTGGTTGAAATTGCTAAAGATTTAAAGGTTAGCAAAAGTACTTTGGAGCAGAAAATAAAAGAGTTAGGTTGGAAAAGAAAACCTTGTTATCAGAAAAAGTCAGTCAATATTAATAAATTAAAAGAATTATTAAGTTTGGGACTTTCAGATAAAAAAATCCAAGAAAAATTACATATTGGTCGCATTGTTTTGGTAAGATGCAAAAAAGAGTTAGGGATATATTTAGAAGATGAAGGCAAAGTTTTAAAAGGGAAAAAGGGATTCGGTAATCGTGAATATTACAAAAAAACTGGAGGAAGGCCAATTCCCTCTTGCGCTTCAAATATTTTAGAAAAACATTTTGACGAAGTTATTGCCCTATTGAAACAAGGAACACTTCGAACAGAAATTGCCAAAAAATATGGTGTCTCCAGATCAACTGTATTTAATTTTATTAATTTATATGGAATTCAAGCCCCTGTCAAAAGAATACTGGATGGACATGAACAATTTATTAAACAATCGTTTTATGAAGGCAAGAGCTTAGAAGAAATCGCTGCTAAATTAAAGTGTTCTGCAAGCAGTGTTGCACGTTTTATTAAAAATAATCACTTTAATCGTTCCCAAAAAATTGTTTTAAAAAATAGTTATATGAATAATCAAAAGGATAAAATTCAAGAACTTTTCTTGCAAGGAGACAGCTATGATGAAATAGCCCAAAAACTTGGGGTTAGAAGAGCTTCAGTTTATCAATTTATAAAACGCTTTAAAGTCACCACACCAGAGCGTC
>JBJEXE010000035.1:0-10489 GCA_051885475.1 Alphaproteobacteria bacterium
ATCCGGCTTTGAATCTGCGCTTGGTGGAATTATTGGAAAAGACGGGGGCCGATTTGATGACGGTGGGCAAGAAAATTACTGACCCTGAACAAATTAAAAATCCGGCGACGGTAAAAATTGCAATGGGGTTGCGCCCCGGGCAAGACTACGGTCGCGCTCTTTATTTTTCGCGTTCCGTCCTTCCTTTTAATCGTGATGAAAAACCGGAGCTTAATTTTGCCTATTGGCACATTGGCATTTATGTTTATAAACGTAAGGCTTTGGAAGCGTTTGTCAAAAGTCCCGTGGGCGTTTTGGAAAATACCGAAAAGCTGGAGCAGTTGCGCGCCTTGGAACAAGGTCAAAGTATTTATGCGTTGATTATGCCCTCTATTAAATTGATTGAAGAAGCACCGGCTGATATCAATACGCCAGAAGAATTGGCTGAAGCACAAAAGTTCTTGTTTTAAAATAAAGGGGGGATACAGATGATTTATTTAACCGGAGACAAAGTGCCCAGTAAATCTGTATATCGTTTGGCGGAACGAGCCCATATTAAAACGTGGCCCGGGGCAGGGGAGCCTCTTTTTAAAAACGGTTTACAACAACGTTTTCCAAAAAACTTGGCGGTTTTGGCTGGGCGTTTTACCGAAGATAAATTAAGCGAACATTTTTTTATGCCCATTGCTGCTTTGATTGATGTGAAAGCCAAAAATGAATCTGTGTTGTCTTTTATCAAAAAAATGGGAAAGATTACGTTGCCGAATTCTTTAAGCTTTCTTTTGACTTGTTCGGTTATTTATTCCACAAACATTGCCGAAATTTTTACCCGAGCCTTGAATCGTCGGCTTCATTTTTCCAAATCCCAATTTGAAGGCATTCATTTTGCTTTGCACGAATCTATTGTGAACGGTTTGATTCACGGGAATTTGCGGGTGAACAGTTCTATGCGTCAATCTACACGAGACTTTGTGGAATATGCACGCTTGTTGCATAATCGTTTAAAAGACCCCGAATATGCCCATAAATCCATCAGTATTATTGCCAGTTGGGATAAAAAGAAATTGGAAATTAAAATCCGTGATGAAGGGGCTGGCTTTGGGCCGATGAAGCAACTCAAAAAAGAAAAATCCTGTGATAAATCCGGCCGAGGTCTTCGGATTATCGCTGGAACGGCCGATTCGTGTACGATAGATGATTTCGGCCGGGAAATCACTCTTTCCTTTTTATTGGAAGATTCGCAGGCTTCCCGTTGGTTGGAACATTACGCAGATGCCAACCAAGACCCATCTGGCGGAGATAATTCCGTCAGTCCGGATTTATCCAGTTGCTCTGTTTTAATTATGGAAGATAACCTCAGCAATCAGACGGTTTTAAGTCGTTTGTTGAACGTGATGGGTATTACGAAAATTGAAGTGGCAGGGGACGGTGTGGAAGGCCTCAAAAAAATTGACCTTTTTACACCAGACTTGATTATTTTGGATATCGCTATGCCACGGATGAATGGCTATGAGGTGCTGCACCAATTAAAGGTGGATTCTAAAACACGTAATATTCCGGTTTTGATTCAAACTGCTGTGGATAGTCGTGAAACGCGCGAAAAGACCTTCAGTTCGGGGGCCACGGATTTTATTACAAAGCCTGTGAATCCGTTGGAATTTTTTGCCCGTGTACGGGTGCATTTGGAAAATCATCTTTTGATTCAGCACTTGGAAACGCAACTGGCACAAATTGAAGAAGAACTCTTGGCAGCCCAAAAAATGCAGGTGGGTTTGTTGCCCACACGAGAACGTTTGGACCGGGCTCTTTCTAAATATAAATTGGATATCGGACAATACTTTTTTCCCTCTTCGGTTTTGGGTGGGGATTTTTGGCAAATGTTCCCTATTTCCGACACGCAGTTGGGCATTTATATTTGTGATTTTTCGGGACACGGTGTGGCGGCGGCTTTGAATACCTTTCGTTTGCACGCGTTGATTTCCCAACAAAATAAAGAGGATTTAAATCCGGCTCAATTTTTGAAAAATTTAAATACTCAATTAAAAGATTTACTGCCGCGTGGACAATTTGCGACCCTTTTTATGGGGGTGTGGGATAAGGCAAAAATGACGTTGACTTATGCAGGGGCAGGGGCCCCTAATCCGTTGGTGATTTCCAAGGGGAAAGAGCTTATTTTACGCACGGAAGGAATGCCTTTGGGAATTGCCAAAAGTCCCCTTTATAAAAACTATAAAGTGAAATTGCATCCAGAGGACGGTTTGTTGCTTTATAGTGATGCCCTGACGGAAATTCCGAATCCGGACGGGCAGCGTCTGGGGTTGAAAGGGCTTAAAAAAATTGCTCTTCCGGTTTTAAAAAAAGCGGATGCCGGTACGGCGTTAAAAGAACTGATGAACACCTTTTTTAAATTTGCGCCGAATCCGCCCGATGATGATATTACTGCTGTTTTAATCAAGGTTAAAAAATGATCCGAATCTATGTTGAGGCTGATTTCAAGGAAAATACCCGAATTGTTCTTTCGGCGCCGCAAAGTCATTATTTGACCCATGTGATGCGTTTGTCAGAAGGGGACAACGTGATCTGTTTTAATGGCCAAGAAGGGGATTGGGAAGCGGTCTTACAAAAACAAAAAAAAGAATATTTTTTAATTTTAAAAACGCAAGTTATTCCTCAACAAAAACGCTCTGCATGTACCTTGTGTTTGGCCCTTATCAAGCGGGAACCTTTGACCTATGCCCTTCAAAAGGCAACGGAATTAGGCGTAACGGAAATTTATCTGATTCAGGCAGAACGCTCTAACAATGAACGGGTGAATATGGACCGACTTCGCGCTATTGTATCGGAAGCTTGTGAACAATGTGAAAGAAATGATATTCCTGAAATTTACGCGCCGGAGTCCCTTTTGAAAGTGATTGATAAACTTTCCCTTAAAAGGCAGCTGATTTGGCTTTCTGAACGTGGAACGACTTCGGGGAAAGCGGCCCAACTGCCGCCGGCTTTTTTTATCGGACCAGAAGGGGGATGGAGCCCAAAAGAGCAGGCCCTTTTTGAAAAATCAAATGCTTTTTCTTGGCATTTGGGCAATACGATTTTACGGGCAGAAACGGCAGCGATGACAGCCCTTGCTTTGTGGCAATTTAAAGACGAGATAAAAACGCTTGCATTTTAGTTTTTTTATCGCTAGTATAAGAAAAAAAAGGATAAAAATGCTTTTTAATCAATTCAAAATCAAAATCCTCTTTGTTGCCCTTTTAATGACGGGAATAACAGCTCATGCGGCTGCGGTTCAAATTTGCAACGAAGAAATCTGCCAGCCGATCACCTCTTTTGAACAACAGCAAGTGATGGAAAAGTTGGTGGCGATGTTTCAAAATAAGACAAATCAGATTTTGATATGTGCGGCCGATCCTTTCCAAAAACGCTGTTTGAATCAGCCTTTAACATTTCAAGGGCAAACGAATTTGATGCATGTTGATTTTCAAGTGCCCTTTGTCCGTGTTCTTCAAAAAGAACGTTTAGAAAATGCTTTGGTGTTGACATTGAATTATCAGGTGAAAGCCAATGAAAAGTATCCGCTTTGTTCGGCTTCGGTCAGTCATTTCACTTTGTTTCCAAAGGGGGAAATTGAACTCACGTCTCCTTCTTTTGAATGCCATGCGACCGAGCTTGGAAATACTTTTTTGGCTTTTCAGTTCAAGATTGATTATATCAATTTTGAAACAGGTTGGTTGGGGGGGCGCTATAAAGTCAGCAGTTCCGGCGATGTTTTGGGCCAAGGAAGCGGTTATGTGATGATGCAGGTATCTGCCGAACGCACGATTCAGCTGAAACGGCGCCAACCTGTTGACAGCCTTGAAACCACAGGTAATTATCCTGGCCATTTCCGATCGGATTTTTCTGATGATTCACCCTCTTCTTCTGCCGGAAAAATGGTGGATTGGGACTGGGATAATATCAAAGAAAAGTGGACTCATTTTAAAGAAAAAGCACTTAAAGTTATTTATTTGGAGCCTATAGATGATTAAAATCAGCACATTAAAAAACGGTATCCGTGTGATCACCGAAAATTTGCCGCGTGTCAAAACTGTTTCGTTGGGGGTGTGGGTTGGTGTTGGTTCGCGCAATGAAACGCGTGAAGAAAACGGTATCTCGCACTTTTTGGAGCATATGGCTTTCAAGGGCACAACAACGCGTTCAGCCTTGGATATCGCCCTTGCTATTGAAAACGTGGGGGGGTATATGAATGCCTATACCGGTAAAGATATGACCGGTTATTATGTGCGCCTTTTAAAGGAAGATATGGCCACGGGGTTGGCAATTATTGCGGATATTTTCCAACACGCCTCTATGGATCCCGAGGAATTAAATACCGAAAAGGGTGTTATTATTCAAGAATTGAATATGTATAAAGACCAGCCGGAAGCAGTTGTGGAACAAAATTTTAATTTAACAGCTTATCCCGATCAACCGTTCGGACGTGATATCGGGGGCGATGCAGCGGTGATTCAAGGGATGACCCCCGAAAAAATGTTGGAATATATGCACCGTCAATATACTGCTGACAGGGTTGTTATCAGTGCCTCGGGGGCAGTGAATCACGATGATTTTGTGGCCGAATGCGATCGGCTGTTTCGGGATGTGAATACACATTCTGCTCAGGCCACTGAACCGGCGCATTATGTTGGCGGAGCCAGCTATGAAACAAAGGCAAATGAACAAGTGAACTTGTTGTTGGGCTTTGAAGGAGTTCCCTATGAAGCCAAGGATTATTGGACAATGAAAGTGTTGGCCGTTGTTTTGGGGGGTGGTATGACGTCGCGTCTTTTCCAGGAAATTCGTGAAAAGCGGGGACTTGTTTATTCCATTCACGCCTCTGCCGATTCTGATGCAGATACGGGAATGTTCAGCATTTATGCCGGAACGGGGGAAAAACAAGTGGCAGAATTGATGCCTGTTTTGTGTGATGAAATTAAAAAGTTCGCCGGGACCTTGACACAAACAGAGCTGGAACGCGCTCAAACGCAAATCAAAGCGCGCCTTTTGATGCAAGATGAAAATCCTTCAAGCCACGCCGATAAAAATGCACGGATGATGTTGCACTTTAATCGCGTTGTCGCAGAACGGGAAATTTTGTCCGCCGTTAAAAAAGTTTCTGTGGCCGATTTGGCTCAATGCGCAGATAAATTATTCCGTCAAAAACCCACTCTTGCTGCCTTGGGTCCCATTTCGCATTTGATGCCGTATGGGGAAGTTTGTCAGCGTTTGAAAGATTGAAATGCCCGATTTTATCTTTGAAAAAAATTTAAAACAATCTGGATTGATTGTTGGCTTGGATGAAGCTGGACGTGGTCCTTGGTGCGGGCCGGTGGTAGCCGCCTGTGTCGGTTGGCAGGATTTACACTGTCCGCCGGAATTGGCCAATCAAATCAACGATTCTAAAAAACTCAATGCCAAAAAGCGTGAGGAGCTTTATGAAAAAATTATTCAGGCAACACCGATTTATGGAATAGGTCAAGCCTCTGCCCAAGAAATTGATGCGATCAATATTTTACAGGCTTCTTTTTTGGCAATGCATCGGGCAATGGAGGAGGTTATTCAAAAAGGCTTTTCCCCTCAAGTGGCCTTGATTGACGGGAATCGGTTGCCGGATTGGGAAATGGAAAAATACGCTTTGATTGGTGGGGATGCCAAAAGTCTGTCCATCGCAGCGGCCAGTATTTTGGCCAAGGTGACGCGTGATCGGATCATGATAAAATTGGCGGAAAAATATTCCGGCTATGGTTGGGAAAAAAATGCAGGCTATGGGACGAAAGCCCATCAGGCAGGGTTGGAAAAATACGGTATTACCCCCCAGCACCGCCTTTCTTATGCCCCTGTTAAAAGGATTTTAGAAAAAGAAAAACACTGAAAAATGAAATAATAATAAGCCCCGGGAAATCCCCCGGGGCTTATCTGATTCAATCAACTGTTAGGCCAATTGTTTCAGGGCTTTTTTGCCGGGATAAACGGCACGTTCGCCCAATTCTTCTTCAATACGAATCAATTGATTGTATTTGGCCAAACGGTCAGAGCGGGACAGAGATCCTGTCTTGATTTGACCGGCCCCAGTTGCTACCACGATATCGGCAATGGTCGCATCTTCCGTTTCGCCGGAACGATGGGACACAACGGCGGTATAACCTGCTTTATGAGCCATATCAATAGCGTTCAAGGTTTCTGTCAAAGAACCGATTTGGTTTACTTTAATCAAAATGGAATTGGCAATTTTCTTTTCAATTCCCATTTTCAGGCGTTCTGTATTGGTCACGAACAAATCGTCGCCCACCAATTGAATCTTGCCGCCCAAACGGTCGGTCAGCATTTTCCAGCCTTCCCAATCATCTTCAGCCATACCGTCTTCCAAAGACACAATCGGGAATTCGTTGGCCAATTCTTCGTAATAGCTCACCAATTCAGCGTTGGTAAAGACTTTGCCTTCACCCTTCATATTGTATTTGCCGTCTTCATAAAATTCACTGGAAGCGGCATCCAAAGCGATACAGACGTCTTCCCCAGGCTTATAGCCGGCAGATTCAATGGATTTCACGATGAAAGCCAAGGCTTCTTTGGCAGAAGCAATATTGGGGGCAAAGCCACCTTCATCGCCCACGTTGGTGTTCATACCGGCTGCCTTCAAGTTCTTTTTCAATGCTTGGAAAACCTCGGCACCCATCCGAATGGCATCACGGCAGGTTTTGGCCCCCACAGGCATGATCATAAATTCTTGAATATCAATGGGGTTATCTGCATGCTTACCACCATTCAAAATGTTCATCATCGGCACGGGCAAAATGTGTGCTTCTTCGCCGCCCAGATACCGATAAAGCGGCAATTTGGCACTGACAGCCGCAGCCTTGGCCACTGCCAAAGAAATACCTAAAATAGCATTTGCTCCGCAGCGCCCTTTGTTGGGTGTTCCGTCAACAGCAATCATTTTTTCATCAATGGCGGTTTGTTCTGTGGCTTCCATTCCGACGACGGCCTGAGCCAATTCGGTGTTGGCCGCATTGACAGCTTTTAACACGCCTTTTCCATTAAAGCGAGAGGCATCTCCGTCACGTAATTCCACAGCTTCATGGACACCGGTGGAAGCACCCGACGGCACGGCAGCCCGTCCAAAAGATCCATCTTCCAAGACGACATCCACTTCAACGGTGGGGGTGCCACGGGAATCCAAGATTTCACGTGCTTTGACTGATTTAATTTTGCTCATTTTTGTTCCTTTCTGTTTTGTTTTTTTAAGCAAATGTTAATAGGGTTGATTCTGCACCTTTTTATTTAAAATTGCAAGTGTTTTTTCGTTCTTCTTTCGGATTTCAGGCTTAAGCCTTACCCTTTTTTGATCAGGGTATCCAAAGCCCGTAAACGTGTCAAAACGGCTTCCATTTCTTTTAAGGGAATCATATTGGGGCCATCACTGGGGGCTGTGTCGGGCGTTTCGTGTGTTTCAATAAAGATGCCCGCGATGCCTGTGGTGATGGCGGCGTTTGCCAAAACAGGGGCAAATTCGCGTTGACCACCGCTGGCCCCGCCTAATCCCCCCGGTTGTTGAACGGAATGTGTTGCATCAAAAATGACGGGATAGCCCGTTTGTTTCATCTGTGGCAGGGAACGCATATCCACCACTAATGTGTTATATCCAAAGGAAGTTCCCCGCTCGGTCAGTAAAATTTTATTATTCCCAGTGCTTTCAATTTTGCTCACCACATTTTTCATATCCCAAGGGGCCAGAAATTGCCCCTTTTTCACATTGATGGCGCGTCCTGTTTTGCCGGCCGCCAACAATAAATCCGTCTGACGACACAAAAAAGCGGGAATTTGTAAAACATCCACCACTTCGCCGGCCACTGCACATTGATAAGGTTCGTGCACATCGGTTAAACAGGCACAGCCCACTTTTTCTTTAATGTCGGCAAAAGCCTGAATTCCGGCGCTCAAACCCATTCCGCGAATGCCATTGACACTGGTCCGGTTGGCCTTATCAAAGGAGGCTTTAAACACAAAAGGAATCCCCAATTTCTGGGTCAATTCTTTCAGGGCAGACGCCATTTCCAACCCGTGTTGAGCTGATTCCATTTGGCAAGGGCCTGCAATCAAAACGAAAGGCGATTCGTTTGAAAAAACGATTTCTTTAACTTTCACATCGGTCATTTTTTATTCCCCAGCGGGTGTTTCAGCAGGGGACTCAGTGGCAGGAATCAAAGAAACGACTTCCGGTTGAGTTGCTTTTTTGGCCATAATAACCAAGGCTAAACTGGTGCAAACAAAAGCTGTAAAAAAGTATTTTGTAAGCTTTGACAATAAATTGCCCGTTTGACGACTGGTCAAAAAATTGGCTGCACTGTTGTTGCCGCCCAATCCGCCCAGTCCGCCTTCGGAACGTTGTAATAAAACCAGCACCGTAATACCGGCTGCCAATAAAATATGAATAACCAAAATAAATGAATTCATTTTTTTCCTTTCTGTTGTTAACTGTTTTTTTGTTTTTTCTTGATAAGATGAAAAGCTAATCTGATCTTATCTGTTTGTAATCTTGATTTTGCTTTTGTTTCTATCTCTACCAGTGCTAATTCCCACGCCGCCTTTTTATCGGAAAATTTTTGTCCCGCTTTTTTTTGTTTTTTCCACAAAAGATAAGGATCTTTATCCGACTTATCCTTTTCCCGATACATTTTAAATTCAGCTGTTTCAAAAATGGGGTCTTTATACATTTTGATACATCTATTTATAAAACTTCTATCGTTTGAAAAAGCCGGATTTTCCCCTGTTTTAAAGGGGGAAAAACTGTTTTCGGGAACCAAACGTCCTCTGATAAAAAAGCCATGAATATCTTTGGCAAATGCTTGAGGGGAAAGAGCATATTTCGCTTTGAATAAGGCCGGATACTTTTTGAACAACCAAGCGGACCTCCATAACATCTCTTCCCCGATTGATAAAAGCATTGATAAAGCGTCCAAACTTTGAACTTGCATTTTGTGGGAAGGCATATCCTTTTGCAGCAGGTATTCCATAGCGGCAATATGGGCGGGGGAAATACGACTGTGAAACGGGCTTTTTTGATAGTCTTTTTCCGGCATTTGGCTCATATAATCCAATAACGCATCTGCTTTTTTAAAACAACGGCGTTGTTCACTCGGCTTCCAACCTTTTTGGGCCAGATTTTCTTCATTTTCCCTAAAAAGCGCTTCAGTTAAAGGACGCATCTTTTTTCCTTATTGGACGGCTTCGGCAATCGCCCAAAACGAATCGGCTTTTAAACTGGCGCCGCCAATCAAAGCCCCATCCACATTTTCCACATTCAAAAGCTCTTTGGCGTTTTCGGGTTTCACGGAACCACCGTAAAGAATACGCATCGCATCGGCTTTTTCTGTATCCAAAACTTTGGCAAGTTCATCGCGAATTGCAGCATGAATTTCGGCAACATCTTGGGGGGTAGGGACTTTTCCCGTCCCAATGGCCCAAACGGGTTCATAGGCAATGACGCAATTTTGGGCTGTTGCTTCAGCCGGGACACATTCACGTGTTTGTTGACGCACAATTTCTACGGCCTGTCCAGCTTCCCGTTCAGCCAATGTTTCCCCAATACAAATCACGGTCGTGAGTCCGGCCCCAATCGCATTGACGGCTTTTTGTTTTACAACAGTATTTGTTTCCCCGTGATATTGACGCCGTTCGGAATGGCCGACCAACGTCCAAGTGGCTCCCAAATCTTTGACCATAGCGGCTGACACATCACCTGTGAAAGCGCCACTTTCTTTGACGGTTTCGGCCACATCCTGAGCCCCCACAAAAACGTTGTCGTGGGGCAGTTCTGCCACAAATCCCAACACATTCATCGGGGGGCAAACCAACATATCAAAGGGCATATTCGGGCCGGCTTTGGCGAAAACAGCACTTGCCAAGGTTTTGGCTTCTGCCTTCAAGCCATTCATTTTCCAATTTCCGGCAATCAATTGACGACGCATTTAAAATCCTTTCTTTTTATTTTGACTCAATGAAAGAACTCTAGCATAAAATGGGGCAAAAATCAAGTTTTTTAATTGTTTCTCTGAAGGGGGGGCTTTTGCGTGTGTTCTTTTTTCCTTTTCGGACTTTGATCGGCTCTTTTTCTCCTTACCTTTTTCATATTAAAGCCCCGAATAATCGGGGCTTTGGAAGGTTATTTTTTATACAGCTCTCGCTTTTGATAACTGGTATGCAGCAGGTGATGGCAACGTTCGGATAAGGGCTTACCCAAAAATTCATCATACAGCTTTTTGACATCCGGATTCAAATGCGAACAGCGTTGTTTGGCCTTACGGTCGTCCTTTACCAAGCCTTCCATACGGGCCTTGCGGATTTCATTTGTGACATTCAAAGGTTGGCCGCCGCCGCCGACACAACCGCCTTGGCAAGCCATCACTTCAATAAAATGATAAGGGGGTTCTTCGCCTTTTTGTTCGGCTTCCCGTACTTTTTCCAATAGCTGTTG
>JBJEXE010000036.1:0-10281 GCA_051885475.1 Alphaproteobacteria bacterium
ACCGTCATCCAATCGGCCCCCGTCTTTTCCAATAATTCCACCAAGCGCAGATTCAAAGCCGGATTCACGTTAATCCCATCCCCTTGGAAATTGACCACGGTATCATACTTTTGTCCATCAGGGTCAATATCGTTCATGGCGGCCACAATCCGGTCTGTCCCTGAAGGAAGAGAAGCATCCGTTAAAATAGCTTTTGCCCCGAAAGTTTTAGCTAAATCCACAATTTCTTTATCTCCGGCAGCAATATAAACATCTTCCTTTGGATGCACCTGAATGGCATGTTCATAGACGTGCTGAATCAACGGCTTTTTATTGATAAGTGCCAAAGGTTTATTCGGCAAACGCGTGGATTTTAAACGTGTCGGAATTAAAACGGCAACTTTAGACATGGGGCTCTCCTTGTGTTTGCGCAGCAGGAGCCGAAGAAGGCACAACAGGGGCCGTCACCGGCTGCGACATGGGGGGAGCAACAGGGGGGACAGGGGTCGGTGTTGACGTCGGAGCGACTGGCGGAACAGGCGCCGGTATTTGAGTTTGCACCTCTGGCGCCGGCGTTTGTGCTTGGACCTCAGGTTGTAAAGCCGGCATAGCAGGGGCCGACGGTTGAACCTCGGGTTGAATCGTCTGCGCCACGGGCTGTTGAGGTTGAAGAGCCGGTTGAGACGGCGGCACAACATTTTGAGCTTGGCTCATTGCTTCAGGCGCATTGACAACCGTTTCAGGGGCAGCTTCCGCCGCTTGCGCTGCCATTTCAGCCTTGGCTGCAAAACCAACTGCATTTGAAACACTTGCAAAATTTTTCTCTTTTAACAAACGCAACAGGTCGGTATGAATTTCAGAAACACAGGCTGGACCGGCAAAAGTCAAAGAGGCCATATCCAACTGAATCAAAGAAGCGCCGGCTTGAATTTGTGCCAAGGCATCTTCTGCCGTAAAAACACCACCGCATCCCACAATCACCAACTGACCTTTTGTTTTTTCATAAATTTGACGAATCAAATTGACGGTTTGCTCTTTCACTAAAGCACCGGTCAACATCCCGACATGTTCATCTTTTAACCCCGGTAATTGCAACAAATTATTTTTGGACATAGATAAGGGGCCTGCCACAATAACACCGTCCACACCGGAATCCATCAAATTCCGCGCCACCAACGGCACTTCTTTGGTATTTAAATCCAAAGGAATTTTAACCAAAATGGGCGGCGTTTGAATGGGGGCCGCCACACGAACGGCCTCTTTAACTGCCTTTATCATCGGCACCATCGTGGAAGAATCCACCACCAACATAGAGAGTTCCGAATTCGGATGAGATAAATCCAACGTGACGAAATCACAATAAGGAGCAATCTTTTGACTCATCAAAACAAATTCTTCCTGATAGGTAAAATGGCGTCCTTGTTTAATATTTTGATCTTCGGATTCAGCCGGAATTGCCAAATCCACCCCGACAAAATGAGGCAGATAACGGCGCTTGACAAACCACGGCAACATCTTTAACAGCCCCGGATTCCGAAAACCCAAACTTTGCGCCAAAATGGACTTTTCTTTTTTCAAATAGTGGGTTTGCTTCATCGGCATTTCTTTTTCCAAAGTGTAGGGCCCAAAAGTGCCAAATCCGTATCCGATTTGCATCAACCGGTCAATCACATTTCCCCTTTTATCCACCCCGCCTGCAATACCGATAGGCGTATTGAACGTATGGCCCCAAACCTGAATTTTCAAAGCGGAATCACGCATGACCGATTTTCCAAAGGAACCGTCTCTTAATCCAAAATACATCAACCGATTCGCCCACTGCGGATTCAAATGTAAGGCAATCCACCAAAAAAGTTTAAACAAAATATTTCCAGAAACAGACTTTGACTCCTCTGCCATTTTATACCCCCTCTTTGTATTTCACTTTCAATTCCTCTTTGCGCTCAGGCGTTATTTTTTGGAATAACGGTTCGGGCGCAGTGAAGATGTCCCCTTCTTTTAAAGTTTTTAACAGATTTTCTGCTTTATCTGTCGGCCAAGAAAAGTCTTGCTTTTTAAACAAAGCCAGCATTTCCCCCGCTTTCGCCGGCATAACGGGCGCAGATAAAACGCCGAATAAATGAATCAGATTCAGACCAATGTTTAAAATGGTAGCAGCTCTGGCCTTATCTGTTTTAACCGCTTTCCAAGGTTCCGTTTTGGCAATGTAATTATTACCACTGACCCAAATTTCACGCAAAGCGGCCAAAGCTTTTCTGATTTCCAAGGCATTTACATAATCGGTATAATTTTGAATCAACGTATCCAAAGTGGCAAAAAGCTCCTTTTCAGCTTCGGTAATCTGCCCTAACGCCGGAACCATTGTCCCAAAATCCTTCACCGTCATTTTCGTAACGCGGTTGATAAAGTTTCCCAAGACGTCATTCAAATCTTTATTGACAACTGCTGCAAAATTTTCAAATGAAAACACGGCATCATCTGATTCAGGGGAATTTGCCAAAATCCAATAACGCCAATAATCAGCCGGAAATTCCGCCAAAGCACCATCCAAAAACACACCACGGTGTTCGGATTTGGAAATTTTACCACCAGCAAAATTCAACCAACTGGTTCCCTTTAAACAAGAAACTTGAGTCCAATTTTCACCGGAACCGTAAAGCATTCCCGGAAAGAAAAGAGAATGAAACGGAATGTTATCTTTTCCCATAAATTCAGTATGAATAACATTTTCGGGATTTTTCCACCAATCCTCCCAATGCCGATTTTGAGGGTCCTTATCCGCCCATTCTTTTGTAATACCGATATACCCAATGGGGGCATCAAACCACACATAGAAAACTTTATCTTCATAACCAGCACGCGGCACAGAAAAACCGTTTTTCAAATCACGCGTAATGCCACGGGGTTGCAATCCTTCCTTCAACCATTTTTTGGCCGTCGTATAGGCAATATCCGGCCAAAGCCCCTTTTTACTTTCCACCCAATTTTCCAAATAAGGTTGCATTTTATCCATATCAATATAGAGATTTTGTGTTTCCTTAAAGGTAATGTTATGACTGCCGGAAATAGTACTGTATGGATTTTTCAGCTCTTCTGGTTCCAACAACTTGGTGCAATTTTCGCATTGATCGCCTTTGGCCTTTTCATACCCGCAATAAGGACAAGTTCCACCCACTTGGCTGTCCGCCAAAAATTGAGCATCATCAGCACAATAAGCCTGCTTGGTTTTCTTTTCGCTGATGTAACCGTTTTTATTAAGCCCTTCATAAATGCGCCAAGTCATTTCCTTATTTTGTTCGGAATCAGTATTTCCAAAGGCATCAAAGGACAGCTCAAAACCGTCATACACTTTTTTATGTTCATTATGGTACTTTTGGATATACTCTTTTAAAGAAAGCCCTTCTTGAGCGGCTCCCACTTCAATTTTCGTTCCGTGGACATCCGTCCCCCCCACAAACAGAACGTCCTTACCCGTAGCCCGCAGGTACCTGGCATAAAAATCAGCATTTAACATGGCACCAGCCAAATGGCCGATATGGGGAGCCCCGTTGATATAAGTCAAAGCACTGGTAATCAAATATTTTTTTGTCATTCTAAAACTCCTTTTTCGTTCATTTTAACCAAAACAAAAAGAAAGTGCAAGCAATGTTTTATAAAAAGTCTTGATTTTTTCTTTCAAAAAGCGTATAATGCACTTTGTTTAAACATTAAAAACTTTCTGGAAAGGATCATTAAATGGCACGCGTTACCGTTGAAGAATGTATTAAAAAAGTTCCCAATCACTTTAATTTGGTTTTATTGGCAGCCGGTCGGACCAAATCTTTGGAAGCCGGGATTGCCCCTACTTTACCACGGGAAGATGATAAAAATACGGTCTTGGCTTTGCGCGAAATTGAAGCCGGAACGGTGGACCCGAAAGCTTTAAATGAAAATGTCATTGCCAATATGCAAAAATTTGCCGTTTCCCAAGAGGAAGGGTTAGAAGCTGAAGATTTGAAAGAAGTGGATGCCGAATTGTCCAAGGAATCCCCAATGTATGCAGATACTGAATTTGTTGAATCCGATGCTTTCCAAGTGGTACATGATGACCAGGTAGAGGTCTGAAAATTAAAAAAACGCAACCAAGGGGGAAGGGATGCGTCAATATGAATTAATTGAAAAAGTAAAATCTTACGACAAAAACGCAGACGAAGAAGCCTTGGCGCGGGCGTATGTTTTGGCCAGCAAGGTACATCACGACCAAAAGCGCGAATCGGGGGAACCTTATTTTTATCATCCGACCTCTGTTGCCCAAATTTTAACCGAATACAAAATGGATGCAGACACGATTATTGCTGCTTTGTTGCACGATACCGTGGAAGATACCCCCACAGCTTATGAAGACATTGAAATGCTGTTCGGAAAGGATATCGCTCAGTTGGTGGAAGGAGTGACTAAACTTTCCAAAATTCAATTAGTCAATGAAGATTCCAAACAAGCGCAGAATTTTCAAGAGTTGGTCTTGGCAACCAGCAAAGATATTCGTATCTTGATGATCAAAATGGCGGACAGATTACATAATATGCGCACCCTTTATTGTTGTAAAAGTCCGGACAAAAGAAAACGTGTTGCCACAGAAACATTGGAAATTTATGCCCCTTTGGCAGAACGTATCGGTATGCATAAAATCCAATCAGAAATGGAAGATTTAGCCTTTCAAAACTTGTATCCCGAAACATATCAAAATATTCAAGGAAAATTAAAAGAAGTAAATGCAAAGGGACAGTTAAAACTGGAAAAAATAAAACGTCAAATAAAAACGCTTTTATCCAAAAACCATTTAAAGTCTGAAATCATCGGGCGAAAAAAAATGCCCTATTCCATTTGGAAAAAGTTAAAGACGCATCATAATTCTTTGGAGGAAATTTTTGATTTAACGGGGCTCAGAATTTTGGTTCAATCCGTCCCTGAATGTTATCAGGCCTTGGGGATTATCCACACACATTATAAAATGATTCCCGGTGGACGTTTTAAAGATTACATTTCCACCCCAAAAGACAGTGGCTATCAGTCCTTGCATACCAGCGTTATCGGCCCCGACAATCAGCGGCTGGAAATTCAAATTCGCACCCACGAGATGAATGAAGAAGCTGAATTCGGAATCGCCGCACATTGGGAATATAAAGAAGGAATCAAACGGGATGCCAAAAAATATGCTTGGATGCGGGAATTATTGGAACTGATTAAGTCTTCCAAAAATCCGAAAGAATTCTTGGAACGCACAAAAATATCCTTGTATCAGGACAAAATCTTTTGCTTTTCAAACAAAGGAGCCGTTTATTCTTTACCCAAAGGCGCCACGGTTCGGGATTTTGCCTATCTGTTTGGAACCGAAGTCGGTAATAATTGCATTGGAGCGATTGTCAACGGGAACAAAAAAAGACCTCAAGACATATTGGCCGATGGGGAATTTGTTTCTTTGAAGTTGGAAAAGAATATCGCCCCTAATAAGCAAACCCTGAATGAGGTCAAAACCGCCAACGCCAAAGCCTTAATCAGTGCTTATCTGACGCAACAAGAACAAACCAAAAAAGAAGCGAAAATCATACGTGAATTGACACAACAAGCGGATGAATATCATTTTACTTTTGAGCAAAGTGATTTAGTCAGAACGGCCCACCAGATGGGGTATCAAAACTTATCCGATTTACTGAATGATTTGGATGCCAAAAAGCAAAGTTATCGCCACGTTTTACAAACAATGCATCCGGAAATCAAATCATCGCTTTATCAACGCACCCTTCATCTGTTTCGCAAATGGACACAGCGCCCCCAAACGGCGCCTATTTTGGGATTGAAAGCACAGGACAAATTCACTTTGGCAACTTGCTGCCATCCCGTTGTGGGCGAATCCATTGTGGCTATTCGTCAAAAAAAGAATGCCTATACCATTCATACACGCGAATGTGCCACTTTAAGCAAATATAAACGTTTTCCGGACAAATGGGTAGCTGTGGAATGGAATTTATCCGACAATAACCACAATCCTCAACCGGCTCGTTTAAAAATTATTTGGAAAACCGGACCAGCCACCATGGGCGCTGTTTTGAATTTGTTGAACCGAGAAAAAGCAGATGTCCTTCATATGAATACTTTGGCCCAAAACGATAAAGCAACTGAAATAATGGCCGACATCCAAGTGAAAGATCAGCGCCATTTAAATAAAATACTGGCTGTTTTAAAACGCCAATCCAAAATTATTACGGCAGAAAGGGAAAGCGGACTGTGATTTTAGGCGTGGGAACAGATATTGTTGAGATGAAACATTTTAAAGGCGTGCTCCAAAAAACACCCGTTTGTATCCAGCGCCTTTTTACTCCCAAAGAACAAGAAAATGCCCAAAAGCTTTCCGGGGACAGAAAAATAGCCTATTATGCCAAAAGGTATGCGGCAAAAGAAGCATTGTCTAAAGCCTGCGGAACCGGTATCGGAAGTGCTATCGGTTGGCTGGATTTAGAAATTTTAAATAATGCCGATGGAGCCCCCATCGTCAATCTGTCCCCAAAGGCAATTTGCTTTTTAGAAAAAAAATACAAGGCCAAAAAAATTTTTCCATTTATTTCTTTAAGTGATGAAAAAGAAGTGGTTATCGCTTTTGCCGTTTTGGAAAAATAAAAAGAAGTATTCCTATCCCCAAAAAATTTATACTTGCCTTTCATTAAAAGGTATGCTAGGGTGAAGCGGTGTCTTTCAACAAAAGGAGAAGAAATGATTTTAACTTTAATAATTGTAGCCGTTTTGGTGCTGTATGTGATTGGGGTTTATAATGCGTTGGTAGTCGCACGTCAACGTGTTAAAGAAGCGTGGAGCACCATTGATACCCAACTGAAACGCCGGTATGATTTAATCCCCAATTTATTGGAAACGGTGAAAGCCTATGCCAAGCACGAAAAGCAAACTTTACAAGCCGTCATTGAGGCCCGTAATACGGCAATGAAAACAACGTCCGCCGATAAAAAAGGAAAGGCCGAAGAAGCTTTATCCGGAACGTTAAAATCCATTTTTGCCCTGGGGGAAAGCTATCCTGATTTAAAAGCCAATACCAACTTTTTGGAACTGCAACGGGAGCTGACAGATACAGAGGACAAAATTCAGGCCACGCGACAATTTTACAATACGGTGGTGCTGACCTTGAACACGAAAATTGAAATGTTCCCCAGCAATATTTTTGCTCATTTGTTCCATTTTGAAAAAGCCTCCTTCTTTGAAATGGATGAAGCCGAAGCAAAGGCTGCCCGTAAAGCACCCGCGGTAAAGTTTGATTAAAATGAAGCCCACAGATATTTATGGTCATATTGCCAATAACAATCGGAAAATAGCAGGACTTGTCCTGCTGTTTCCGGTGGCGTTGGCTCTTTTTATTTATGCTTTCTTTTTCCTGTTGGCTGTGATAGGTGAAACCCCATTTGAACAAGCGCTTCAAGAATCCAACGAAATCTTTATCTGTGTTGTGCCGATTGTGTTGGGCCTGTGCGCAATTTTAACATTACTTTCCTTTGGCTTTGGCGATAAAATGATGTTGGGGTTTGCAGGGGCCAAAATTTGCCCCGACAACAAGGAGCATTTGCAAGTGTATCGTGCCGTGGAAAATTTAGCCCTTAAAGCCGGCATTCCAACACCAAAAGTTTATTTAATTCCAGATGAATCCCTGAATGCTTTTGCCACGGGCTATTCCCCGAAAAATGCCTCCATTGCCCTGACAACCGGTATTGTAAAAAAACTGGAACCGATTGAATTGGAAGCCGTCATTTCCCATGAAATGGGACATATTATCAATCGTGATATTCGCCTGAATATGTTTATCATCACGGGCATCGGTGTGATTGGTATCTTGGGGGAAATTTTAATCCGTTCTGCATCCAATAACCGTTCTTCAAATAAAAAAGAAAATGCGGGTGGCCTTTTTATTATGGTGGGTTTGGCACTGTTATTATTTCGTTATTTGGTGGCACCGTTTATCCACATGGCCCTTTCCCGATCACAAGAATTTCAGGCCGACGCAACGGGCGCGTATTTGACACGCCATCCGACAGCACTTGCCGACGCTTTAAAAAAAATCGCCGTCAATCCGCGTGTCAAATCTTTGGATTCATCCAGCCAAATGGCGTGCGCCTGTATTTATAATCCGATGAAAAAAATCGGCGGCTTGTTGGATACGCATCCCCCCATTCAAGAACGCATAGAGCGCTTGAATAAAATGGTTTAAAAAAAGTTTTGCAAGCTTTTTATGATCTCTTGGATAAATTGGATACATTTGTCCCAAGCAAAATTTTGCCAAGCGCTCAGCCCTTTCCACCCCTTTAAGGCAAAGCTCCATAAATACCCAATTAAAAGCAGATTTGCCCCCGGAATAAACATCACGGAAAATAAAAAACCTGCTTTTTTAAAATCGGTTTGCTCTGAGTGAATTTGGTAAAAATTAGAAACAATATAATACCCGACCAAAAAACCAAATGTCATAACATACCATGTGGGAAAAGCTTGCCCTTGGAAGTCAAACCATAGCCCCCCCAGCATCCACAAAAATGGAAAAGTCGGGAAAAAATAAGGCGCAATTGTAATCAACCAATTGCCTTTACCCAAATAGGTAAAAGAGCCCCCTTCATCCGGACGAATACTCATTGACTTGGGTTTATGTCCCGTCAAAAGGGCTGCCAGCATATGCGTCAATTCGTGGGCAAAAATCGTCAAAGCATTGCCACTCAACCCCGGCACAAGCCCCCATAACAACATAACACCACCGATAGGGAGCAAAAAATAAATAAAAAGACTTGTCGTAAAAGTTTGGCCAATCATTTGCACCAAAGCTTCTGACAAAGGGTAAAAACAAAAAGCACATAACAGTGCCAGCGGCCATTTGATATACTTTAAAAGCGTATTCATAAAATTTTGCATTTTGTTCCCTTTTATGGTATAAATCATAGCGGAAATTTTAAAAAAAAGAAAGGATTTTTTATGTTGTGGATTGTTTTGGGATTGTTGATATTCGTTTTAATCTTATGCACTGTGGTCTTGATTAAATTGGCACAGTTTTCAAAATCCACCTCAAACAACGACTTGGAGCGTTTGGAACGCATGATGCATGGCGATGCCAAAGATTTACGCCAAGAATTGGGGCAAAATTTAATGAGCTTTAATGAAGCGGTGCGTAAAGTACTGGAAGAGCGGCTGGAAACAATGCGGGCCACTGTGGATGAAAAGCTGCAAAACACGCTGGATCAACGCATCAACTCGTCTTTTACGCAGGTCTCTGAACGGCTGGAGCAAGTCTATAAAGGCTTGGGGGAAATGCAAAATTTGGCCACCGATGTGGGCGGATTGAAACGCGTTTTAAGCAATGTGAAATCCCGCGGTACGTGGGGCGAAGTTCAACTGGGGGCTTTGTTGGAGCAGATTTTAAGTCCGGACCAATTCATCAAAAATGCGCATATAAAAGAAAATGGAGAAGTGGTGGAATATGCCATTAAATTGCCGGCAGGGGATGTGTTGGTTCCGATTGATGCCAAGTTCCCCATTGAAGATTATGAACGGTTGTTGGCAGCCAGTGATTCCGGGGATAGTGAGGCTGTTGAACGCGCTGCGTCAGAGTTGGAAAAACGCCTGAGAAGTGAAGCCAAAAAAATTCAGGAAAAATATGTTTATCCCCCCAAGACAACTGATTTTGGGATTTTGTTTTTACCAACGGAAAGTTTGTATGCCGAGGTGATGAGACGGCCCGGATTAGCCGCTGATATTCAAAATAAAAACCGCATTTGCATTGCAGGACCCAGCACGTTGGGCGCCTTTTTAAACAGTCTGCAAATGGGCTTTAAAACTTTGGCTATTCAGAAAAAATCAGGCGAAGTATGGCAAGTTTTAAACGAAGTCAAAACCGAATTTTTAAAGTATGCCGATTGGGTGGAAGAGGTGAAAAAAAAGATTGAGCAAACACATAAAGCCTTGGATGCCGCGGAAACCCGGACACGGGCCGTGCGGCGGCGCTTGGAAAAAGTGGAAAGCTTGCCCACCTCTGCCAGTGATAATTTGATGCACGAAACGGCCAGCCAATTACCCGAAAACTAAACGGGAAAAAGTGGGCAAAGAAGATAAAAAAGCAGCTGCCTTTTCCCAGAGGATGGAAATAAGGCTTTAAGTTCTGCTGGATGCTGGGTCAAGTCGGGCATGACGTAAGGAATTAAAATTGGGAACAAGATGATTTTACTTAAAATGCCGGACTACTTACACAAAGCGTAGTAGGCGTCGTTACGATCGACGATGCCGACG
>JBJEXE010000037.1:0-2373 GCA_051885475.1 Alphaproteobacteria bacterium
GGAGAGGTGGCCGAGTGGTTAATGGCAGCAGACTGTAAATCTGCCCTCTTATGAGTTCGGTGGTTCGAATCCACCCCTCTCCACCAGGTTTTAAACACGCCCTTTTACGGGCGTTTTTTTATGACAAGACCTCTTCTTGACCTGATTAGGAATTTGGTGATTGAGCATACAATCATAGAAAATTTAAGAAATCTATGGCAGAAAGTGTGTGTTTCCCTGCTATGTAGGCTTTCCACTACCCCAGAACAACAGAATTTGTGAAGGTGTCTTGATTTAAAACAAAATATCTGGTATATTTTCAAAGGAAGATATCTTAATAAGGAGTTTTATATGCGTTATTTGGTGATAAAAGAATCGGAACATGTTGTTCATATTTGGTCCAAAAACCAACATAGAATAGAGCAGAAACACAATATGACTCGGGAATGTTCTCATCGTGATTATTTGCGTCAAAAGGCTATCCCATTTGCAAATGTGTCCTCCATTGGAATGGTATATTATAATCCGCAAAATGGGACGGTGGAAAGCTCCGTTTGTTCGTGGGACACACCGGCGCCGGAAGGGGATACTGATTTGGTCAAAAAACAAATGAAAGCTTTTTATAAAGCGCATCCTGAATTAAAAGAGGATATTCAGGCCGATTGGGATGCGTATGAAGCATGGAAACAACGCGCGAAAGAATTGATGGCGGCCCGCGGATTAAAATAAAAGGAAGGTTTATGGCTGATGTCGCTGAAGATGAGATTGCCAAGGCTTTGACCCGATTATATACCCAAAATCGGCAGCAAGGACATCAGCAAAAATCCTTTTCCCGGGCAGAACACAAAAAGGCTTTTGAGGAAGCTGAAATGGCCCGTTTGGCGCGTCAAGTGAAAACCCCGTGCGCTGTTCGTAAAATCTGTCCTTGCTCTTTAACCGGGGACCAAGAACGCTCTTTGATGAAAGAATTTATCGCTGAAGTGGGGGGGAATCATCCGGCCCGGCATACCAACGCTTTGGAGGCCAAACCTTATACCCTTTGGGTTCAAATGGAAAACGGTTTGGTCTATATGGCGGCCATTTGTCAGGTGGCGCCGATTTATTGGCCGAATGGGGCGGCAGGCGAAACAAAGCGCCAAATGGCGAAAGCGTCAAAAGGTCAGATTCGTTTTAAAGAACAAAATGACGCGCCGATGGTTTTGGCGGATTTACGTCAATACCACGCACGGCTTTATCCGATATATCCGGATAACAAAATACGTCCCTTGGATTATTTGGGAATTCGTTGGAAACCCAATCACGATATTCGGGATATAGCGCAAAAGCCAGAGCTTTCTTGGCAGTCGGACGGCGCTTTCAGATACCTGTGCACCAACCCATTTGACGTTTTCATTGACGCATTGCCGCCGCATATTCATGCCTTGTTGGGACAGGTTCAAAAGGTGTATGATGGGGCCCGCGCCGATGGGAAAATCGGTCCCCCTGTTTATGGGTGCTTTGACTTTACTCAGCCGGTTCGGGGCAAAGGCTGGAGCATTCCTTTGATGCCGGGGCAAGGGCGTGAATACTTTGATTTACCGGCTGTTCGGGTGGTAAGCCCCCGGCCTTTGCTTCGGGCTATTCCCCCTTTGACACCGAAAAACAATCGGATAAAAAAGGTCCAATCCCTTTCTGTTTTTAACCGGGAAAAGACACCTTGAATAAAACGCGCTTGACAAAGTGAAAAAACTGGTGTATAATGCCAAAGCTTTCTTACTGGAAAGATGCGGGCGTAGCACAATGGTAGTGCAGCAGCCTTCCAAGCTGAATACGTGGGTCCGATTCCCATCGCCCGCTCCAAAATAACAAGGCTTTCAATTTCCATTTGAGGCTTTGTTGGATGAGAAAACATCCCAATAAACAACTAACCGAAATCCGAAAGGGTTTCATTGACTGATCAGTAAATGAAAAAGGTGAAATAAAAATGAGTAAAGAAACATTCCAAAGAACAAAACCGCACTGCAATATCGGTACCATTGGTCACGTGGACCACGGTAAAACCACATTGACAGCGGCCATTACAAAAGTGTTGTCCGAAAAAGGCGCTGCCTCTTTCGTTGATTACGCAAACATTGATAAAGCCCCTGAAGAACGTGCACGTGGTATTACCATTAACACTTCTCACGTGGAATACGAAACGGACAAACGTCACTATGCACACGTTGACTGCCCGGGACACGCCGACTATGTGAAGAACATGATTACCGGTGCTGCTCAAATGGACGGTGCTATTTTGGTGGTGTCCGCTGCTGATGGTCCTATGCCTCAAACTCGTGAACACATCTTGTTGGCTCGTCAAGTGGGTGTGCCTGCCATCGTTGTTTATTTGAACAAAATGGATATGGTGGATGATCC
>JBJEXE010000038.1:0-4622 GCA_051885475.1 Alphaproteobacteria bacterium
ATCCTGAATTGTTGGAATTGGTGGAACAAGAAGTCCGTGATTTGTTGTCCTCTTATCAATTCCCTGGGGATGAAATTCCTATCATCAAGGGTTCTGCCAAAGTTGCTTTGGACGGTGGCGATCCGAAGATGGGACGTGATTCCATTTTGGCTTTGATGGATGCCGTGGATTCTTACATTCCTCAACCGCAACGTCCTGTGGACAAACCTTTCTTGATGCCGATTGAAGACGTGTTCTCCATTTCCGGCCGTGGAACAGTGGTGACCGGTCGTGTGGAACAAGGTGTCATCAAAGTGGGTGAAGAAGTTGAAATCGTTGGATTGCGTCCGACACAAAAAACGACTGTCACTGGCGTTGAAATGTTCCGTAAACTGTTGGACCAAGGGGAAGCCGGCGATAACATCGGTGTGTTGCTCCGTGGAACAAAACGTGAAGAAGTGGAACGTGGTCAAGTTTTGGCTGCCCCTGGCACCATTACACCGCATACAGAATTTGAAGCTCAATGCTACGTTCTGACAAAAGAAGAAGGTGGACGTCATACACCGTTCTTTACGAACTATCGTCCTCAATTCTACTTCCGTACAACTGACGTGACGGGGACAATTGAATTGCCTGCCGGTACGGAAATGATCATGCCTGGTGATAACACCAAGATGACCGTGAAATTGATTGTGCCTGTGGCTATGGCTGAAGGTTTGCGCTTCGCTATTCGTGAAGGCGGCCACACAGTCGGTGCTGGTACAGTGTCCAAGATTATCAAATAACTTTTGATAGTTTAAAAGGAATCCCTCGTCGTAAGACGGGGGATTTTTTTGATGGAAAATTAGGGGAAATTTTTTTTGGGGGGGGATTCACCTGTTATTTTGATAATTGCTTTGCTCTGTTTATCAACAGAGGGATGAGTTTCTGCTGAATGGCCTCCGATTTTTCATCATTAAAATAAAATTCTGTGTCTTTTGGATTATACGCGCTTTTTTTCGTCCTTGATAAATGAAAACCCATTTTCCCCAATAAGGGTTTTAACGGGGTGATATTTTTGCTGGAAACGGTTATTAAGGGCTGCTTTCCCAACTTATTCACAGCTGCTTTTATCAAACACTTTGCCACTCCTTGTTTTCTGAATTCGGGGGCAACAAACAAGGTGCAAATTTTTCTTTCTTCGTTTGTCTTTTTAATCAAAGCGCATCCTGCCAGTTGTTCTTTTTCCTTGGCGATGATATACATTCTTTCCCCTTTTTTTAACCCCGGCAAAAAAACTTTTTGGTACCAGTCGGTATAGTTGGGATACGTTTCTTTTAAAGAGGAAGTTAAAGCCAAAATATCCTCGTATAATTTTTGATGTTGAGGCCGATAGGAAGAATAAATTTTTATTTGCACTTTAACTCCTTTTTGCTATAATGATCATACCACAAGTCCATATCAAAGGCAAGGAGCTTATCAAATGATGCACACAATGAAGGTTAAAACACAATACTATCGTTTATTAAAGACGGGAAAAAAGACGGTTGAACTCAGACTTTTTGATGAAAAACGCCAAAAGATAAAAATCGGGGATACCATTTGTTTTTCGGATTTATCCGATGCAACAGATACTTTTGAAGCCAAAGTGGTGGCGCTTTACCCGGCGGACAGTTTTGAGGCCCTGTGCACCCAAATAACACCGGCACAGGCCGGCTTTGAAAGTCAAGAGGAACTTTTGAGTGTTTTGGCGGCATTTTATCCGCCCGAAGCCCAAAAAGAATTTGGCGTCTTGGGGATTGAAATTTCCGTGGAGCCGCATGTATTTTAAATACGATCAAACCGAAACGGATTATTTAAAAAGCAAATGCAAAAAATTGGCGTTTGTGATTGACACACTTGGCCCCATCCAAAGGAAAGTGGATACGGATTTATTTTCATCCGTTGTTCATCATATTGTGGGGCAGCAAATTTCCAATAAAGCCCTGACAACCATTTGGCACAGGATTGAAAAGGCGTTGGGGCAGGTGAATGCGGATTCTGTGTTAAAGGCTGGAAGTGTTCAACTGCAGTCGTTGGGAATCAGTGCCAAAAAGGCGGCATATATCACCGATTTTGCGCATAAAGTGAAAAACAAAGAACTGGATTTAAAAGCCCTTTGGGATAAATCTGACGCCGAAGTTATCCGGGAATTATCTGCCTTAAAAGGGGTAGGGGTGTGGACGGCGGAAATGCTGCTGCTTTTTTGTATGGAAAGGAAAGATGTTTTGAGCTTTCAGGATTTGGGAATTCAAAGGGGTTTAAAAATGCTTTACCACCACAAAAAAATAACGCGCTCTTTATTCCAAAAATATCGCAAAAAATTTAGCCCTTTTTGTTCTGTTGCCAGCCTTTATTTGTGGGCTGTGGCGGGCGGTGCGCTTCAAGGGAATGAAAAAGAGCAACCCCAGAAAAACAAGGAAGCCCGAATGCAAAACAAAATTTATTATAAAACAAGTTATGAATCCGTTCTTGGTCGGTTGACAATTGCCTGTGATGAAAGGGAAAATTTGGTTGGCCTTTGGATAGAGGGGCAAAGATATTTTGGGGATACTGTCAACGCTGAAATGATTGAAAATGATACTTTGAAAGTCTTTCAAAAAACCAAAAAATGGCTGGATTGTTATTTTAAAGGGGATAAGCCGGAAATAGCGGCATTACCGCTGGCCCCCATCGGCAATAATTTTCGGCAAAGAGTGTGGCGCATTTTGTGCGAAATTCCCTATGGTGCCCTCATGAGTTATGGCGTCCTTGCCAAAAGGGTGGCTAAAGAGTTGGGAAAATCCAAAATGTCGGCGCAGGCTGTTGGTGGTGCAGTTGGCCATAATCCCATTTCTATCATTATTCCGTGTCATCGGGTTGTGGGGGGTAATGGCCATTTAACCGGCTATTCGGGCGGCTTAAAAACCAAAATAAAGCTTCTGAAACACGAAGGCGTCAAGATGAATGATTTATTTGTCCCAAAACACACCACTGCGTCCTTCAAATAAAGCAAGAGATTCAAAAAATAAAAAAACAGGTTGTGGGTTTTATCTTGCTTTTTCACCTTTTTAAGGTTGAAAAGTCCTTGCAGAAAAACCAACGTTTATGCCCGGTTCATAAAAAGTGTATTTTTGAATTTATCCCCAACGTATTGAAATTACCACTTTCCCATTGAAATTATTGATGTTTAAATCCTATTAAAGAAAAAACGTAAAACTTTGAAAAAGTAGTTGACTTTAACGTTCGTTTATGCTCAAATGAAACTGTAGATAACTTTAATAAGGAGGTTTCAGATGAATCAAGAACAAGCGACTAAAATGATAACCAGTTATAATTTTTGGCGCGGGGAAACGCCACCAACAAAAAAGGAAATTAAAGCGTGTATTAAAGCAGGTGCTGATTTATCCAAATTTGTTCGTGTATCAGCGATTGATATACCTTATACAATTACGGCAATGGCTGCACAAAGCTGCCCGGATGCCTTGGAAGATTTAGTTAAAGCGGGGGCCGATGTCAACCAACAGGATCCACAAGGGCAAGCCGCTATACATATTGCTGCGGAGTATTCAGCGGTTAGTCCTAAAACTTTCCAAAAATTAATTGACTTGGGGGCCGATATACACAAAGAATCTCAGTTGGGGGATGCATATGATAAATGTCTTTACGGCGGTTGTGCGAATCTAAATGGCTTTAAAAAGCTGGAAATTTTAGTCAATAATGGAGTGGATCCCAATAAACCAGGTAAGAATGGTGGATTGCCATTACTGCAAGTTGCCTCTGAGGCAATGAAAGCCTTTGATGTCAAAGATAAACAACTAATACGTCCAGAAGCAAAAGAAACATTAAATATAAAAGATAGGGATGTTTACGCTTTTCGTGAAGTTGCTCGTATGTTGGAGTTTTTAATTAAGAACGGGGCTGATATTTATAAAAAAACAAAGTACGGCTATGAAGGAGAAGAAAGTTTTTATTCTTTACTGGGTCCCCACATTCCGTTTGTTGCTGAAATGGCTGATTTTTTGTCAACACATAAAAAAGAAGAGATCAGTGAATTCGTTGAAAAAAGATTAAAAAGTGATAAAGAATATTGGAGAAGAAGATGGACAAAATATTCAAAATTTTTAAAAACAGACTACTCGGAAATAAGAAAAGAAGAAGCGACTCAGCTTAGAAAAATTTTATTTGATTCGTCTGAAAAAAATCACTCAAAAAGATTAGAAAAAGCTAAAGATAAAGCGATGATTTACCATGTTGATACCAAAGGCGTAGAATGGATTCCTGATCCATCAAATCCGGAAAAGGAACTGCGCATACCTCTAAATCCTATTGTTGAACGGTCAGATCCAAGGTTTTATAGAAATGACTTTGAACAAACAGCATTAAAGTTTAAAGTGAAAGACAAAGAGAGATAAATTATGCTATAGCCCCATTTTTGGATGGGGTTATTTTTACCGCTTGATCCAAAAAAACAAAAAGCTATAAAAATTCAGCCAAGAAACGGTTCAAAGCCGATTCTTTTTTGTATGGTTGCGGGGATGGGATTTATTCGCGCGATGCGCTCACCCTTCGGGCCGCCTGACGGCGTTGCCTATCGCTTTGCTTCGGCTGAACCAATGTGGTTCACCCCACCCCACGTATAAATC
>JBJEXE010000038.1:4722-10177 GCA_051885475.1 Alphaproteobacteria bacterium
AAAAAAACCAACCTGACGGCTGGCTTTTTGCTTTATGGTTGCGGGGATGGGATTTATTCGCGCGATGCGCTCACCCCTCGGGCCGCCTGACGGCGTTGCCTACGCTTTGCTTCGGCTGAACCAATGTGGTTCACCCCACCCCACGTATAAACCAAAAAAACCAACCTGACGGCTGGCTTTTTGCTTTATGGTTGCGGGGATGGGATTTGAACCACATGACCTCCAGGTTATGAGCCTGGCAAGCTACCGGACTGCTCTACCCCGCGTGCGGCATGTAGGGACCATTATACCACATTTATCACCTTCTGTCAAGTATCCGGGCTTCTTTTCTTGCATTTAATCCTTTTTTGCGGTATAATCTCCCCCAAAAGGAGTGCCAAATGAAGTTTTTAGATGAAGCCAAAATTTTTATTAAAGCCGGTGATGGTGGCCATGGGGCCAAATCTTTTCGGCGTGAAAAGTTTATTGAGTTCGGGGGCCCTGACGGAGGCAACGGCGGCGCCGGTGGAAATGTTATTTTTGTGGCGCAGCAGAACTTAAATACCTTGATTGACTTTCGTTATCAACAACATTTTAAGGCGGAAAAAGGCCGTCCCGGTGCGGGGGCCAACAAAACGGGGGCGCAAGGGGAAGATTTGGTGATTAAAGTGCCCGTCGGAACACAAATTGTGGCTGAAGACGGTAAAAGCGTTTTAACGGATATGACAAAAGCCGGTCAAACTTTTGTGGCAGCCCGTGGGGGGCGCGGGGGCCGAGGGAATAACTTTTTTAAAACTTCCACCAATCAAGCCCCTGAATTTGCCGAAGAAGGAGAACCTGGGGAAGAAGCGTGGTTGTGGCTTCGTTTGAAATTGATTGCAGATGTCGGATTTGTGGGGCTGCCTAATGCGGGGAAGTCCACGCTTTTGACGGCTCTGACACGGGCGCGGCCCAAAATTGCCGATTATCCTTTTACAACGATTCACCCGAATTTGGGGGTCGCAAATGTGGATGGCCGCGATGTGATTTTGGCAGATATTCCCGGCTTGATTGAAGGGGCCCATGAAGGCACGGGGCTGGGCGTTCACTTTTTAAAGCATGTGGAGCGGTGTCGCGTCTTGATTCATTTGATTGATGCAACGGCCGAAAAGGTGGCGGAAAGCTATAAAACCATTCGTAAAGAGCTGGAGGCTTATAGTCCCGAATTGGCGGCTAAACCCGAAATTGTGGCGTTAAATAAATGTGATGCCTTGACACCCGAAGAAATCAAAAAGAAAGGGGCAGCCCTGAAACGCGCCAGCAAAAAAACGCCCTTTATCATTTCGGCGGTGGCCCATCAAGGGACAACGGATTTGATGCGTGCGGTCATTCCTTTTTTGAAATAGGCTTTCAATTTTAAAGGGGTTAAACTTTGCCCAAGGTTTCCAATAAAACGGTTCCTTTTGAATTGCGGGCGGCCATATATTGGCGGCGCAGCGTATCACGCAGGTAATGCGGATTGGGCACTTTTTTCATCACAATCGTTCCTGTTTGGTCCGATGAAGTAACGGTAATATCCCCGATATCCGCCCACATATCAATCATACTTTGATTGGCAACGGAATCCACCACGCGGAACAATTCAATTTCATCCACAGATTTGGTAAAAATGCCTGAAATAATAATCAACCGTTTGTTGGTCAAAGAATAAGAAGTATAAATCCTTTTGTAATAAAGCGCGACCAAAAACATACCCAAAGTGATTAAAGTTAAAAACCAATAAAGGGGATTATATTTGATATCGGCCAATGAGCCGGTGGCATTCCAAAAAAATTGTTCATCTGCGCGAACGACTTTTTGTAAAATGGGAAAATCAGACATTTTCATTTCCTTTCGTTTTTTTGATTTTAACGCCCCTTTTTTAAAAAAGCAAGCCTTTTTAATGAAGCAAATCTCCTTTTTGCCACGTCTGATACTTGCCTCAAAGGATGGGGGCTTCTTAAACTTAAAAAATCTATTATGAAAACAAAGGACATAAATGAATATGTATTTGACATATAAGGATATTTTTTTTAAAAAAAGTGAGCTCTTCCTACTGGATTTTATGTTTTTTTATCCCCACAGTTTTATTGCTTCAACTGATTATAAAAATGAAAGGAGAATCAAATGAAGAAAGTATTATTATCAACTTTAGCGGCTGTCACTTTATTGATCGCCGGTGTTGCCAGTGCAGGCAATGATTATTATTCCCCCAGTCATGGATATGCTGTGGGCCAATTGGGCTATGGTATGGGACACAAAGATTACAAAGGGCATGGGATTGTCAATGTCGGTGCCGGGTATCATTTTAACCAATATATGCGTTCCGATTTTACCATCGGCTGGCGTGGTTTTGGCAAAGTCAAAATGGGCGATATTAAAACAGACATTTGGTCTGTGCCGGCTTTGATGAACGTTTATGCAACGATGCCTGTTGCCAAAGGATTCAGTCTTTATGGAATGGGTGGTTTGGGTATGGCCATGAACAGAACGGATAAAAAAGCCGATTCGTTAAAAGCCAAAACAAAGTTTGATTTTGCTTGGAACTTGGGGGCCGGTGTTGAATATCAATGGTGCTCTAACTGGGCTTTGGATTTGGGATACCGTTTTACGGATTTGGGGCAAGCGCGCGCCAAGGAAAAAGACGGGTATACCGGCAAAACAAAGGCGAATTTGCGTTCGCACGACATTTTGCTGTCTATGCGCTACTATTTTTAGTTGGGGCAAACTTAAAAAGGCAGGCCTTATCCCAAGGCCTGTTTTTTCATAAAAATATGCTTGACTTTTATCCATAAATCATGTAAAATAAACCCACTTTATTTTTAAGAAAGGCGTTACAATGGCAAAAAAAATTGCAATTAAATTGAAATTAGAAGGGTCCAACGGGTATTTTTATACCGCCAAAAAGAACCCCAGAACTCATACCGAAAAAATTAAACGGCGTAAATATAATCCCAAAACACGCCAACACGAAGAATTTGTTGAGAAGAAAATTAAATAATTTAAAGCCCTCGTTATCGGGGGTTTTAAAAAAAAACTTTTCAAAAAATCGGCCACCCAAAGGTGGCCTTTTATTTAGCAATCCTTTTTAGCAGACCCTTTTTTAGAGCCGCCTTTTTTGGTGCCGCATCCGCACCCACAGTTTTTACTTTCTGCCATTTTTCTCACCCCCTTTCTTTTTTTAAAAAGGAATTCTTTTTTTACTTGTCAATCTCTCTTTCGTTTGGTATAGTGAAGTTATGAAAAAAGGGATTTTATTTTTAATGCTTTTATTGACGGGATGCGCCTATCGTAATCCGTTGGAGCGGGCCGATTTTCGCTTTCAAACGCTGATGGTCCCGCCTTATGTTTTGTCCACGTGGTATCACATTACGGCCCCTGGTGAGCCTTTGACCGTTTATGTGGAGGGCTATCAAACCCCTCCGGGGGAGGCTGTGCGTGAACAGGCCGTGAAGGATAAAGGGGCAAATGTGGCCTATCTTGGTCGGCCGTGTCAGTATTTTCAAACGGCTGTTTGTCAAGGGGAAATTTCCCCCACCGAATCGGATGCAATCCTTTTAAAGGGCATTGAACAATTAAAAAAGAAAGCAAACACGGCGCAAGTCAGCGTGAAAGGGTTTCAATGATTTGGATTTTGGCCGATGACAGGGCAGGGAACGTCAATCAGTTGTTGGGGATTGTAGAGGCGTTGGGCGAGCCTTATGAGCGTAAGGATATTCGCTATACAGCGTGGGTGCGCTTACCGAATTTTTTAAGGGGCGCCAGTTTGATTGGTATCACCCGGGAATCCAAAAAGGCTTTAAAAGCCCCCTGGCCGGACGTTGTTTTCAGTGCCGGACGCCGCAGCTTTCCCGTGGCGTTGGCCCTTAAAAAAGCCTCTCAAGGAAAAACGAAGATTGTTCAATTGATGAACCCCGGGAAATTGGAAGAAAAAAAAGCAGATTTGTTGATTTTACCCGTCCACGATTGTTATTCGGGAAAGGGAAAAAATGTGATGCAAGTGCTGGGGACACCCCATCGCGTTACGCCGGAAAAATTGGCTGCCGAAAAGGTGCATTGGGAAGGTGTTTTAAAACAATATCCGGTGCCGCGTGTCGGCCTGTTGGTGGGGGGTGCCACAAAGGATAAAGCCTTTACATTAAAAAATGCGGCCGATTTGGTGGCCCTTGTGCGCCGCTTAAAACCGGCTAGTTTGTTGGTGACGACGTCGCGCCGGACGCCGAATGAAATTGTGAATTATCTGCAAAAAGAATTGCCTGAACCCAAGTTTTTTTATCGCTTTGGGGACCCGGGGGAAAATCCCTATTTTGGGCTGCTTTCTTGGTCAAATGTGTTGGTGGTAACGGGGGATTCTATGTCCATGTGTTCGGAATGCGCAGGCGCCGGTGTGCCGGTGGTTATTTTTGCGCCCAGTCAAATGGTGGGGGCCAAGCACGCCCGTTTTCATCAGGCACTTTATCAGCAAGGCTATGCCATGCCGGCGGGGGAAATGCCCGTTCCCCCCAAAGCGCGTTTAAATCCTGCCCGTGAAATTGCCCAAAAAATAAAGGAGTTTTTATGAAAGTTCATTTAAAAGCCAAAACCGATTTATCTGTTTCACAATTGGCCAGCCACGCAGCGCGGGTGTGTTATTCCATCAATCCGGAAACCTTGAATCAACCGATTGATGTCAAGGCGCGGTTGTTTGACCCCGGCCACCACACGACTTTACAACATAACTATTTTACTTTTTTTGTGGAAGATATTCCGGTTTCGGCGGTGGTATTCGGACTCCATTTGGTCAGCCCTTATTACAATTCCGATCAACGCTCCGGGCGTTATTCCAAAATGTATCAGACACCGGACTTTGATGCTTTACGGGAAAATTTGCTGTCTTTTTATCCAGCGGCGCCGGCGGATAAAGTGATCGCATGGATTCAAAAAGGCGTGCGCCTTTATCAAGAAAATATTGCCCGTTTGACCGAATTGGCCGCGGCCCATATTCAAAAGGAACGCCCCTTTACCAATGAAAAATATATCCGTCAAAATGCCCCGAAAATCGCGCAAGAACAACTGCGTGTTTTTATCTCTCAGTTGGCTTTGAGTGCCTTGGATTTTACGGTGAATTTATCCGCTTTAACGGCCCTTTATCGGGTGGCGTGGAGCCCTGAAATGCGCCAGATAACCCAAAAAATGGCCGATTTGGTTGTGGGGGAAAATCCCGATATCGGCTATATGTTTGACCCCGAAAAGCAAGCGACAACCTGGGCGCCGGCTATTTTATCATATCAGGCGCAGCTGGCCGTGGAGCCCACGGCAAAAGTTTTGGCTGTGATGGGGGATGATGCCCTGGCCAATTTTCAAGCCCTGCCGGACAGTTTGGATACGCTTCCTTTTGCCCCGGATACAATGGCCAATGCTTTTATTTCGGTGCAAAGCGAAGTGATTTGTTCCTGTGGTGCTTTTGGTCAAGACCAAC
>JBJEXE010000039.1:0-2350 GCA_051885475.1 Alphaproteobacteria bacterium
GTAATTTTTCAGTTTTCATAGGACCTTCTATTCATATCTATAGGGTTGTAAGACGCGTTCTGTTTCGGATTCATCTTTTTTGTCGGGTTCTTGAACGTATAAATAACGATGCGCACGCTGTTGATATTTTTCTGATAGTTGCTGAGGTTGCTGTGAAGCAGATCGGCCCGTCGCATCTTCTATCCACATAATGCTTTTTTGAAGAGATTGTTTGGGCGTAATCCCCCAAATTATCCATAAAAGCAACAACAAAACAACACCTATCAAAAAGACGTTGATAAGAATATTTAAAATCAAAAGTAAAAATTCCCCCAACTTTTCCATTTTATTTCTCCCCGATTTTATGTATAATAAGCTATACAATTTTGAAGGCAAGGTCAAGTAAAATGACAAAAAAAATTTTTGAAATCACAATCAAACGCGTAAAAGGGGCGCGCTCTATGCGTTTAAAAATCGGAAAAAACGAGCAACCGATTTTGACTTTGCCTTATTGGATTCCCCAAAAAATGGGCTTGATATGGGCACAAAAGCAACAAGAATGGATTCAAAAAAACACCTTTATCCCGAAACATTTTCATTCCGGCCAAAGGATTTTATTTTTGGGGCAAGATGTTTTGATTCAACATGCGGAAAAACATCTTCAGACACATATTGAAGAAGGTGTTTTATGGGTGGCAGGAGAAGAAGTTTTTCTGCCCCGACGAGTAGCAGACTTTATCAAAAAAGAATTTTTGATTTATTTGTTTCCCCTTATCAGGGAAAAAGAACAGATATTAGGTCTGAAACATAAAAAAGTGATGGTGCGAGATACCTCATCGCGTTGGGGCAGTTGTTCGTCAAATGGCGTTTTAAGCTTTTGCTGGCGCTTGGCAATGGCCCCCGAATTTGTGATTGATTATTTGGTTGCACATGAAGTGGCTCATTTAAAGCATATGGATCACAGTCGTCAATTTTGGAAGACAGTTGCCCAATTGTCCCCCCACACCTATCAGGCCAAAAAATGGTTGAAAGAAAACGGACGGGATTTACCCGTCTTAAAATAATCTATTGACAAGACAAATAAAAGTTTATAGTATAACTGGGATATGTATGAGGTCGTAAAAAGGGGGCAAAATGTCTTTGAATGAACAGTTAAAGCAAATATACACCAAGTTTTATAACTTGCGTGATGTTTTGAATGAAGCACCGGCTTTGAGCCAAGATCCGGTAAGTGCTTCTTTTGACCCCAAAATAGCAGACACAGAACTAGCCAAAGTGATTTCCTATTTAATAGGGGTGCCGGATATTCAAAAGGAATCTTTTGAACGGGCAATAGAAATTATAGAAACCTATTACGAAACACAGCCGGAATGGCAAGCGTTATTGGTGGAATACTTTGATTACGAAAATCAAAAAGAAAAAGAAGAATTGCAGGCCCAAGAAGAGGCCTTGGTTCAAGAAATTGAAGAATTTACCAAAAAATTATTGCTAGAAGGATAATCTTTACTTTTTTAAATAACCAATAACAGCTGTCACAGAAGCCGGTGTAATACCGCGCATACGCGTCATGGCGCCAATAGTAGCCGGACGTGTTGCCTTTAAGCGTTCCACAATTTCATTGGAAAGCCCCCCAACCTTGGAATAATCAAAATCATCGGGAATCATCAGCGCTTCTTCCTTTTTGAAAGCAGCAATGTCTTGGGCTTGACGGGCCAGATAGCCCTGATAAATTCCCTCTATTTCCAACTGCTGAGCAATCTCTGCCGGGATTTTTTTAAGTTCGGGGAAAACACGCACCACATCCTGCCACTTCACATTGGGATAGGCCAATAAATCCAAGGGTTTTCGGTTGTGGCCATCCACATTGACTTGAAAGCCAAGTGCCTTTAATTGTTTGGGTGTTTTGTAAAGTGTTTGGACATATCCTCTGGCTTTATCCAGCGCCCGTTTTTTGGCACGAAATTGTTTGGCGCGTTCCGGCCCCACACAGCCCACCTTTATCCCCAGATCTGTCAAGCGCAAATCGGCATTATCCGCCCGCATTGTCAAGCGATATTCTGCGCGCGAGGTAAAAAGCCGATAAGGTTCATCCACCCCCAGGGTCGTAATATCATCAATCATAACTCCCAAGTAGCTGTCCGCCCTGTCCATAATCAATTTTTTGCGTTTTTTAAGCGCTTTTAAACCGGCATTCACCCCCGCCAAAAGCCCCTGCCCCGCAGCTTCTTCATACCCGGTTGTCCCGTTGATTTGGCCCGCCAAAAACAAATTTGGTACTTTTTTGGTTTCAAGGGTTAATTTCAGCTCTCGCGGGTCCACATAATCATACTCAATCGCATACGCATAACGCAAGATTTTCACCTTTTCCAGT
>JBJEXE010000040.1:0-2313 GCA_051885475.1 Alphaproteobacteria bacterium
TGTATCTACCGCTATGGGTAAAAAAGGGCGATAAAAAGGAGAAAATCATGTCAAAATACAAATTAATCATTGAATATTACCAAAAATACAACAATAACAGTCAAATCGCTACCCTTTGCAGTTGTTCCCGAATGACTGTTTGGAGAGTTTTTCAACGGATAAAGGCGTTAGGAATTGAAGTTTACGTGCTAAACGATATGAGCGAAGAAGAAATTTCTTATTTATTATTCCCCGAAAGGGCGAAAGCAGGGGACGGATATCTGATTCCGGATTTTAAGTGGGAAGAGTTTCAAATGTGTAAACATCAATCTTCTATAAGGTTATGTTGGCGTAGGTATTGCAAACGTGCCGCAAAACAAAACTTGATGGCGTATAGTTGGAAAAGTTTTATAATCTTATATAATGCTTATCGTAAGCCGAAGATTGTAGCCTGCGACCCCAACGACAAGATTCGCAACAAGCTAAAAGATTTTAACTTTCTATTGTCGTGCTGTCCGCGTGGTAGTATAAATTATGAAGTAATTAAAATCCAAAAAGAAGAGTGGCTAAAGTCACTGAATTTAGAAGAACACAAAATTTTAGATGACATTTAAGCAATTCCATTACTAAAAAGACCACGATTTTCGTGGCCTTTTTAGTATATTTTAGTTTAACTATCCGAAACGGATACTTATATAGCTTGACTAATTGCTTATTTAATTGTAAAATATAATCACACAAGAAGGTGTTTGAACATTAAAAGGTCGGACATAAAATAAGGTTATTTGTTTTGAATTATGCAAGTGGTTCTTGGCAAATAAGAATGATTTATGTAACACATTTTTAATATTTGGATGCCCGAATGTAAGCGCACGGGGGTAGTGGGCTTTGTCGGGCTATTATTATACCTTCTTGTAGTATTACTATAAGGAGGTTGTTCTATTATGAACAATGAACAATTACAATTTATTCAAAAGGTTTTAGAGTATGATTTTAATGAGCCTAAATTATTAAGGCAAGCATTTACAAGAAAATCATACTCGGAAGAACACAATGGGGCTTATCATAACGAGGTTTTAGAGTTTTATGGCGATAAAGCTCTAGAAATTATTGTTATGAAAAAATTGTCGGAATATTATGGCGACAAAACTCAAAACGGTAAATATGCGTCAAGTAAGACAGAGGGACAACTTACAGAAATCAAAAAAAAACTTGTATGTAAAAAAATGTTGGCAAGCCGTATCGATTTTTTTGGGTTTGGAGAATTTCTCTTAATGGGTAAAGGCGATGTGGCTCAAAATGCTCAAAATCAAGAATCAGTGAAAGAGGATTTATTTGAGTCGATTATAGGCGCTGTTGCTATTGACAGTTATTGGGATTTTGAAGAAATTGAAAACGTTGTAGATATAATGTTGAACGTTGAACATTATTTGGAAAATGGATTTCAAGATGAGAACAACTATGTGGATTTAATTCAAACGTGGTGTCAGAAAAAATATGATGAATTACCAGCCTACGAATTTTATGAAAATGATGATGGTTTTGAGTGTTCATTAAATTTGTCAGACGAGTTTGGTGGATTTGAGGGTTTTGGCTATTCTAAAAGAGAAGCGCGAATGGCAGCCGCTAAACAAGCATATGAATATTTAGAAGAAGAAAATGAGTTGATTTTACCGATTGATGAAGTAGGGAAACCAGATATTGATAGAGCAATTAATCAACTTCAAGAATTATATCAAAAGGGTTATATTGGAGAGCCTTGGTATGATTTTAAGGAGACCTATGATGATAATGGAAATCCTGTTTGGCGTTGTGAGTGTCATGTGGATGGATGGGGAAGTTGGACTGGAGAATATAGTTCTAAAAAACAAGGAAAAAAATCGGTTGCATATAGTATGCTTTGCGAAATTCTTTGCAAGGAGGAATGATATGCGATTGAAAGAATTAAGGAAAGAAAAAGGCGTAACTCAAAAAGAAGTTGCCGATTCAATATTTTGCTCTGCTAATGATTATGCGAGATACGAAAGGGAAGAGCGTGAGCCTGATATTGACACATTGAAAAGGTTATCCAAATATTTTGGAGTAAGTATAGACTATATTGTTGGGAATTCAAACAACTAAATATTAAAATAATGATAAAAACCGTTGGCTATAAGATGTCAACGGTTTTCACTATTTTTGGGATAGAGGATACTTTTGACAAAAATAATTTTATGCGGTTTAACCAAAACGGTACAAAACACTTATATATTGCAGTGTTTTAAGTCAAAATGGTTAAAAAATCAAGGATTTTATTACTCATAGGATAAAAATTACTTAAATTACGCAAAAACC
>JBJEXE010000041.1:0-9930 GCA_051885475.1 Alphaproteobacteria bacterium
AAACGGGTTTTAAAGCACTGACAGAGACTTTAGGGCTTTGGCAATACCCCCCCCCATCAGGCATAAGTGATTGATTATACAGGATTTTTTAACCCCGTACGCACCAAATAAAACTGTTTTGTTCCCTTTTTTCATACCCTCACTTTGGCACAGTTCATCCAACTTGTCAAGGGGATTTTATCAAAAAACGATAAATTCCCCTACCCTTGACACTCCCACCTTTTTTATAGTATCATTAAAGGCAAAGGAGAAAAAATGACCGATTCTGAGAAGACGAGTGGTTCGGGGTTGAAGGCAACTTTGTCCGGCGCAGCCGTGTCCGACAAAATAACGCTGTGGCATTTTGCCAAAGATTCACAAGCGCTCAAGTCCTTTTTAAACGACGGCGCGAAAGCCATCGGAATCGGTAAAGGTGGCCAAACAAACGGCTTTTTTGTTTGGAATCAGAAAAAAGGTGCTCTTTCCCATTTCAAAAACTTTTTGTATAAAGAGGAAGCCGCAGAGGGCGTTTTAGTCGGCGTTAATATTCATGTGAAGGACATAGGCTATCCGACGTGGCAATTTGATGTGGAAATTGCAAAAGCATTAAATCCTTTGTTATTCAAATATAAAAAAGAGATTGCCCAGATTCAGGATTTAGCTTATACCGACTGCACAGGCGAGCATCAAACCATCAGCAAAATCAGACCCACACATTTGGCAAGCGCGGAGAGCTGTGTATTTCAATTTAAAATAAACAGGAGCCTGACTTCGCTGGCCATCGGAAATAATAACGGTATTTGGGGCGTTGATATGTTTCAAGCAGTGATTGACCATATGTGTCAAAATCCTGAGTTCAAAAAAGAGTATGACACCTTGTTGCAAGAGAAAGTCAAAAAGGCAGAAAAGCTGGCCGTTAAATATTGTGGCCAAGAAAACTTGCCCGTTGATGAGATTGTCTATGTCCATAAAAATGAACAAGAAATTGACAAGGAGCAGCAGTTATACACGTCCTCTGCCCCGAAAGAAAAGCAAGTTTGTCCTTTTTTTATTATGGCAAAAAGCAAACGCAATGACCAGAATCTTTGACCTTATTTTTCGGATTCCACCTGAATCAGGACGAATTCAGATTTGGTGCCCGTTTTGAATTTAATCCCCCACGCCGAAATACCTGATGTGACGATAAAGTCCGTTTTATTGCGCCTTTCGTGACCATAGACTAAATCATTGGCGCCAATCCATTTGCCAACTTGGTTAAAGGGGAAAAGTTGCCCTCCATGCGTGTGCCCGCTTAAAACCAAATCCACCTGCGCTTCAGCCTGATTTTCAAAGTCGGCCGGTTGATGATCCAAGACAATCATATACTTATTTTTATCCAAATCGGATACCAACTCGGTCATAGATTTTCTATGCCCCCCCTGCTCTTTGACTTCGGAAAAATCACAGCGGCCAATCACGTAAAAAGAATTGTCCACCAAAACGGCTTCATCCCGCAAAACTTTGACATTGTTTTTGGTAAGCTGTTCTATCAATTCTTGAGCGCTGAAGCCCCGACGAGCAGATCCATAATAGCCTTTATCGTGATTGCCCAAAACAAAATAAACACCGTATTTCGTTTTGACTTGCCCCAAAGCACGGCTAGCCTCAATCATTTGAGGGCGTGTTGTGTCATCATCCACGTAATCGCCAGCAACCACCAGGAGATCAGGTTCTTGTGCCTGAATCGTTTGAAGATGTTTTTCAAACCCCTTTTCATCAAAAGTAGTCCCCAAATGCGCATCTGCAATAAGGGCAATTTTTAAGGGAGAAATTTTTTTAGAAGTCGTTAAATGGTAGTTTGTTTGCCATACCCCGTGATCCGCATACCATCCGCCGATAAGAGCTAAAGCTGTAATTCCCAAAGCCATCCAACCGGCATAATAATGCTTGAAAGTCACATGCATCGTTTTTTGAATCAGCATAAAAATAAAATCCGAGCTTATCCAAATCAGTGCCAGATACAGCGTGCAAATAACAGCATTGATAAAATCCAGACACAAAGTAATCATTCCCATAAAACCGAATGTGATTAAGCTGCCCAACAAAAAACTTTTTGTTTTGGACCAACCGGCAATACCAGCTAAATCAAAAAAAGCTGGAATTCTGAAACTCAAATAAGTAAAAGAAAGTCCCAAAAATAAAATAACAGTCCATAAAATAATCAGCCATAGGGTCATTTTTCATTCTCCTTTATAAATAACAGAATCATAGTGTTCAAACCCGCTGCTGTGTGTCGCATCGGGAATCACAATTAAATTTTCGGGAGCAACCAAAGAAGCGGTCAATTGATATGAGACCGTTTCATCTTTGTCCCCGACCAGGTGCAATTGTTTAACCCTGGGCAATTTTTCCAAATCCAACGAATGTGTGAGCGGAGGCAACTTTAAACCTTGAGTCCATTTTGTGTGATTTAAAACACCCGCCAACGTTATCCATTGTTGGACAGATAAGTCTGGCGTTTGTTCAATCACTAATCCTGATAACAGAGCGCCCCCAGAATAACCGATTAAAATAACGGGCTGATTGGGAGCAATCGTTTTTATGGCTTGGACCGTTGCCATAACAATTTCCGGTGCAAAACGACCCGTTGTCCAATCTGGCAGAGAACACCTTGTATCCTTTACATACTGGCAGGGACGCGCCAAATAGACAACATTCGGATTCGGGTCATTAAAAGCTATCCGGCGCAAAAAAGTACCACGGGGGGTCGGGTTAGAAGTCGGTTGGCCAGCGTAATTAAAGGCATATCCATCCCCTTCAATATAAATGCGAACAGGTGCCAAAGGGTCCGTTTTCTTTTGCCAAGAGGCCAGCTGATAAGAATCCGTTTGAATTTCCTGATAAATAAAATCCGGCGGCGGAGTAATACTTTGACAACCGCATAGAATCAATATCAAAAATAAGCAAACTCTTTTCATAGCCTGATTATATTTCAGTAAAAATTTTTTTGCAATAAAAAAAGCCCAAAGAGGGCTTTTAGATGGTGCCGACACTCGGACTTGAACCAAGGACCTACTGATTACAAATCAGTTGCTCTACCAACTGAGCTATGTCGGCAATGGAAAGTATTTTATCAGAAGCATTTTTAAAAAGCAAGTCTTTTTTTAAAAAAAGTGGTTATCGGGTTTTGAAAAGGCTTTGAGAATAAAAAAAGGAAAAAAGAAAAAACGGTTTTTTTTATGAAAAATTATTCTTGATTTTTTATTAAAAAACCATTATTAAACTTAAAGTGTTATTTTTTTGAAGGAGTCAAAATGTTATTATTATCCATAGATACCTCTGCTTCATTGGTTTCCGTTGCCTTATCCATGGGAAAAAGAAATGTGCGCTTTTTGGAACAGGAAATGGAACGCGGCCAAGGAGAAGCTTTAATTCCGATGATTCAAGAGCTGTTTAAAGGGTCAGATTTTGCCATGAAAGATTTAACGGGTGTGGCTGTGGCCGTGGGCCCCGGCTCCTTTACTGGCGTTCGTATCGGAATTGCAACAGCCAGGGCCATTGCGATGGCTTTGAATATTCCCGTTTATGGTGTTACAAATTTTGAAGCTTATTCTTACAGTTTATTGAAACCTGTCACGGTTGTTTTAGATTCCAAACGCGACGATTATTTTGTGCAAAAGTTTGATGCAAACGGTGTGGCTTTAGGGGCCCCCAAAATTGCCACCGCAAAACAATTAAAAAAGGCTCTTCCCTTTGTGGCTGTGGGAAGCGGAGCCAATCAGTTAGCCGGGGAAATCGGTTGCAAGGTTATCAATAAAATTTCACCAACGGCTGTTTCAGTCGCGCGGATTGCCTTGGAACGTTTAAATCATCCGATGCCGGCTGCTCCGCTTTATTTAAGGGAAGCAGATGTCACTGTGTAAAGGGATAGCGTTTGCTGAGGCAGCCAGTAAAATTCACGCAGCCTGTTTTGAAACGGGGTGGAGCGAAGACGAATTTCAAAAACTCTTGGCTTTGCCTACCAGCCGTTTATGGATAACCCCAAAAGGGATGCTTTTATGCAGCGAAGCCCTGGATGAAATGGAAGTTTTAACCATTGGAGTTTTACCTGAATTCAGGCGCCAACGCGTGGCTTGGGAGCTGTTAGAAGAATTGTTTCAATATGCCGTAGCACGCAAAGTCAAATGTATTTTTTTAGAAGTGGCCGAAGACAACATCGCAGCACAAAAATTGTACCTAAAAAGAGGTTTCACTCAAACAGGAAAACGTAAAGGGTATTATAAACGCGGAACCCGCAACATAGATGCCCTTTGTTTAACGAAAAAAATAGAAAAGTCAGATGGTCTGTAAGCCGGGTTCTGTAAATGGCAATCATTCGTCTGGCATTACCATTACTGATAAGCTCAAGCAACCTACCTTGCGACAGCCGGACAAGGACGCCCGTTTATACAAAATCAACCTGTCGGTCGCCGTCTGTCTTCGTTTGGTCTTGCTTCCAATAGGGCTTGTCGTGCCACGAAGCCTTTCAGCCCGTGCGGTGAGCTCTTACCTCGCCTTTTCACCCTCACCGATGCCAATAATGGCAACGGCAGTTTTTTTTCTGTGACGCTTTCCATCGGGTTACCCCGCCCGGACGTTATCCGGTATTGTGTCCTTGGGAAGCCCGGACTTTCCTCCAACCCCAAAGGGTCAGCGATTGCCCAACCATCTGACGATTTTATTATAGCGAATTCAAAGGAAAATGTCAAAGAAAATTCTTGCATTTTGTTTTAAAATCAAGTATAATGAACAGGCTTGGCAAGGTCAGGCAGGAATTATTCCACCCCTGGAGGGGATAGTTCTTTAACAATTTTTATAAGGAAAAGAATATGATTCAAGCTGTACAATTATCCGCTACAAAGCGGGAAAAAGCTGGTAAGGGGGCCTCTCGGGCAGTACGTCGGAGTGGTTTCGTCCCAGCAGTCGTTTATGGGGACAAATCTGCTCCCGAAATGATTTCTATTGAAGAAAAATTTTTAGTGGCCGAAATGGGCAAAAAAGGAATTTGGACCCGCCAATATGAAATCAATGTGGATGGAAAAGATAAGCACTTGGTTTTGTGCCAAGATATTCAAAAGGATCCCGTTTCCAACCGTCCGATTCATGCCGACTTTTTGCGCATTTCCAAAAACTCCATTCTTACTTTGGATATTCCTTTGCAATTTGTGGGAACTGAAGTGGCACCCGGTTTGAAAAAAGGTGGTGTGTTGAACGTGATTCACCGGACAATTGAAGTCAAATGTAAAGCCGATAATATCCCTGAAAGCTTTACGATTGATTTGTCCAAAGCTGAAATCGGAACTTCTTTCAGCGCCTCTGAAATTCAAATGGCTGAAGGCGTGAAATTGGCTGCTCACGATGACTTTGTGGTTGTGACCATTGTGACACCGCAAGAAGAAGTGGGTGATGCACGTCCGGCTGCTGCGGCTGCAACAACAGAAGCGGCTGCTGCACCTGCTGCTGATGCCAAAGCTGAAGAAACAGCAAAGGCTGAGGAGAAAAAGTAATGCGGTTGTTGGTGGGGCTTGGCAATCCCGGAGTGGAATACGCAAAGACCCGCCACAATATGGGCTTTATGGCGGTGGACGAAATTGTCCGCCGCTTTTCTTTTACCTCTTGGAAAAAAGGATTTAAAGGCCAATTTTGCACCGGCACTATTGACGGGGAAAAAATTATCCTTTTAAAACCGGAAACCTATATGAATCTGTCTGGTGAAGCTGTGCAAGAAGCAGTCCATTTTTATAAATTGACCCCGGCTGATGTCATTGTTTTTCATGATGAATTGGATTTGCCAGTCGGTAAAATTAAAGTCAAAATAGGGGGAAGTCCTGCCGGACATAATGGCCTGAAAAGCATTGACAGTCATATTGGCGTCGGCTATATGCGCGTGCGAATCGGTGTGGACAACAATAAACAAATTCCCACTGCAGATTATGTGTTAGGCAAACCCAGCACTGAAGATTTTAAAATTTTAGAAAACGAATTTCATCAAATTGCCGAAAAGGTAGGCTTTTTGGTGGCTGGAGATATTTCGGGCTTTTTGAATAAACTAAAATGACGTTGGACCTTGTTAAAGCTGCTGCCTACCTGTTGGAAAAGATTGAACGGCGCCCTGCCCCCGCCAGTGAGATGATTAACGCTTATTTATCCACTCATAAGCATTTGAAAGGACAGGATAAAGCCGCATTTTTGGCCTTGGTATGGGGGGTAATTCGGGCGCAGGCGAGGCTGGCTTGGGCGTATCCAAATCAATCGTGGCAAGAACGCATTGAAATTTTTTCCCAAAAAGGCATTCCTGATGTATCAACAGCCCCCAAGCATATCCAATGGGAAGTGCCGGAATGGTTTGAAAGTCATATACCCGAAGCGGAAATGGAATTACCAGCTTTGTTGGAAGCACCCCCTGTCATCTTACGTGCCACTCAAAACCCCAGGGAAGTATTGGATGCCTTGGTTCAAGAAGGTATCAAGGCCAAAGCGTGTACAAAATCACCCTATGGTATCAAGTTGACTGAATATGCCCATTTAAAAAACACGAAGGTATGGAAACAAGGACTGATTGAAGTGCAAGATGAAGGTGCACAATTGGTGGCCTTGGATATCGGCGTCAAGCCACGTCAAAGCGTTTTTGATTTTTGTGCAGGGGCTGGCGGAAAATCATTGATTTTTGCACAAATGATGCAAAACAAAGGCTTTATTCAGGCCTACGACATTACCCCCAAAAAGCTCTTTGAATTGGTAAAGCGCGCGACCCGTGCCCATATTACCATTATTAAGATTATCACAAAGTTAGAGCGACCGGATAAAAAATTTGACCACGTGGTCGTGGATGCCCCGTGTTCAGGATGCGGCACTTGGCGTCGGTCCCCGAACTTAAGGTGGAATTTGACCGAAAAACAACTGGCACATATTGTGAAAGTGCAAGGGGAAATTTTGGAACAAGCGGCAGCGTATGTGAAACCTGGGCATTTTTTAAGCTATATCACTTGTTCTTTGACACGTGATGAAAATGAAGATCAAGTAGCACGGTTTTTGACGCGGCATCCCACTTACCACGTCATTCAACAAAAGCGGTATTCCCCCGCCCGCACCGACACAGACGGTTTTTTCTTGTGTGTGATGCAAAAAAATTAAATCTTTTTTTATGGAAAAACTTTTCATTTTTTGCCCTTGTCCCAGTAAATTCAGTCGGATACTTTTTAATAAAATAATAACAGTTAAAAAAGGCTTGAAAAAAATTTTGTTTTATAGGATAATAAGCATAACAAAAGAAAGGCTTTAAAATGGGTTTTAATTGTGGAATTGTGGGCTTACCGAATGTGGGAAAAAGTACTTTGTTTAATGCGTTGACAGCCACCGTCAATGCGCAAGCGGCGAATTATCCTTTTTGTACGATTGAACCGAATATCGGACGCGTGGCCGTACCGGATCATCGTTTGGATGAACTGCAAAAAATTGATAAGGCCGAAAAAATTGTGCCGACTCAATTGGAGTTTGTGGATATTGCGGGATTGGTGCGCGGCGCCAGCAAAGGCGAAGGATTAGGCAATCAGTTCTTGGCCAATATTCGGGAAGTGGATGCCATTATTCATGTTCTTCGCTGCTTTGAAGATCCAAATGTGGTGCACGTGGAAGGAAATGTGAATCCCCTGCGGGATGCCGAAACCGTGGAAACTGAGCTGATGTTAGCTGACTTGGAATCCATGGAAAAGAGAATCGTTCCCATTCAAAAGAAAGTTCAAGCCGGCGATAAAGAATCCAAAGCCTGGAAAGCAGTGATGGAGCCCGTTTTAACGGCTTTACAAGAAGGTAAACCAGCACGCACGGCAAAACCAGAAGAGATAGATGCTTTAAAGTTATTTAACCAGTTGGGATTATTGACCGGAAAGCCCGTTCTTTATGTATGTAATGTGGATGAATCCAGTGCCGCCACGGGAAATGAATTTTCGCGTCAAGTGGAAGAAATGGCCCGGGCACAAGGCAATTCTGCCGTCATCATTTCCGCCAGTATTGAACAAGAAATTGCTCAGCTTCCCGCTTCCGAGCAAGGCGAATTTTTGGAAACGTTGGGATTAAAAGAAACCGGTCTATCGCGTATTATCAAGGCCGGATACCAATTATTGGGGCTGGAAACCTTTTTTACTTCGGGTCCCAAAGAAGCGCATGCTTGGACGATGCATAAAGGGATTTTAGCACCACAGGCGGCCGGTATTATTCACAGCGATTTTGAACGCGGCTTTATTCGGGCTGAAGTTGTTTCCTATCAGGATTATGTGGCTTGTCAAGGAGAAGCCGGCGCACGCGAAAAAGGGCTCTTGCGTCAAGAAGGAAAAAATTATACAATGCAAGATGGGGATGTTGTGCATTTTTTGTTCAACACCTGATATAAAAAGAAAGGGGGAAAAATGGCAGTTTTATCTTGGCGGGAACAAATGAGCTTGAATTATCCGCCCTTGGATGATGAACATAAGGCTTTCTTGGAAAAAATCAATCAGGCTGCCGAAGGGCTGCGCGAACGAGATGTCAGCAAAATGGATGTGATGTTTGAGGCGTGCTATGATTATGTGCGAAACCATTTTTCCCACGAAGAAGACATTATGGAACGCATCAATTATCCGGAACTAGAAGAACACATTGCCAGCCATCAACTTTTTATTAAAAATATTTCTGCTTTCAGGCAAAAGTTTGAAAAAGAAGTCGGGCGCGGTCCCAAATTGGAAGTGGCACAAAAAGCAATGGCCTTCTTGAGCGTTTGGTTTTTGGGGCATGTCATCAGTCGTGATAAGCCAATGAAACCCTATTTGGTGCGATTACGGCATCTTCCCCCACGAATGAATTATTAAAAAAAGCCCTGATTTTCAGGGCTTTTTTAAGGCGTTAAAAGACCTCTCATCTGGGGGGGGCTTTTACGGGCCCAGGTATTCGATCCTGACATGACCATTAGCCCCACATCCCCCTTTACAAGTCCATCCGACATCCAATGAACTCTCTCCATTTGACAAGGTCCTGTGATTTTTTGAACCGCCATGATGATGCATCGTTTTTCCTGATATGCCTGACGTTATCTTGATGGGAGTGACAGAAGAAGTTTGATAGGTACATTTTCCCCCAGTGCCGCCTCCCCCGGGATTACCTTTTCCACTCATCTTATGCCCATTTGTATAGCCACCTGTACCACCTGTGCAGGTAATAAAATTGCCCACAGAACTATCACCACCTGTTCCAGCTCTTACACCATTATTATCATAAGTTGCATATCCACCACGACCGGTAACGATTTTAACACTCTGTTTTTCTTTTATTTGCAAATACGCTGTCATAGAGCCACCTGAACCACCCAATGCCCCTGAGGCCCCATTATGACTGGTATTATGGTTACTGCAAGAATGACCACCGCCAGCACCACGCACCAGAATTTCATATTTACCAGGAAACAATGTGATCGTTTTGGAAATAGAAGTCAATGAGCAACACCCGCCACAGCCTGTTTTGGGGCCGTCAAAAATAACAGTTCCCGGTTCGTAGTAACATTGTTTGGTGATGGGATTCCAAGTTCCGTTATTCGGACAAATACACATACCTTGACTGCTGCATGTTCTACCGCCACCACATTCCGCATCTGTATTACATTCAGCACATTTTTTCAATTTTTCATTCCAAACCTGACCTGTTGGACAAGCAAAGCATTCCCCTGAAGGCTTATCGCAAATCGGTTTATCCATTGTCGGGCAAGGAACACGCGTCTTAGTTGCTTTCACGGCTCCATAATTGTGTGTGCAAGCGGCACAGGCCTTTGTGGATGTATTATAAACACCAGTCGGACATTCGCAAACACCCATGCCGTTATTGGCGTTTTCATCACAGGCTGTGCGCGGATCGCCATTTACAGACGAACAACCGTAAGTGGTTCCCCGATCCACAAAGCAATTGACA
>JBJEXE010000042.1:0-9675 GCA_051885475.1 Alphaproteobacteria bacterium
GATCGCGATAAGAAAGCGGCATCAATTGGCGCATTTGGGGGACAAAAGAAAAATTTTGCTGTTTGTTGTAAAAAATTTCTACCAAGTCAAAATGGTGTTGTGAAACTTCTTTATCAATTTGTGTTAAAATCAATCCTGCCAATGAAGCAATTTCCTTAATGGAATTGGAAATCGGGTAGGCGTGTGCTATGTGAAAATCCATACTGGAAGCATGTAAAGCAATTCTTTTCCCAACTGGAATTAAACGCATTTGGGTTTGATTTCCCCCCAATTCATTGCAAGCAGATTTTACATACTCCAAAAGATCTTTATTAAAACGCCCGACCAAACCGTTATCTGAACCGATGACAACAGCCAATATTTTGGGAGCCGTTGTTTTAATTTTTGGGGGCATATAAGTAAAAAAACTCTGGGTAAAAAGTCCGTGAAAAGCCTGCTTTAAAGTGGCCCCATATTGTGTCAAAGAAGTCAAGGCTTTTTCATATTGTCCAAGGCTTACTGAAGAAAGCATTTTCATCGTTCTGACAATGCCTTGCAGATCCGTTGTTGTTTTGATGCGACGCTGTAAGTCTTCTTGAATCATTCTTTGGAAATTAAACCTTTCTTTTGCAAGGCCTTTTTAAAGGCTTTCAGCATTTTTTCGCGCACTAAATCAGTCAGCTTTTTACGATTTTCAATGTCTGAAATAATATGAGCAAAATCATTGTTCATCATTTCGGCAATAACCTCTTGAGCCTCAAGGATTTTGTCTTCCCGAACGGCATCTAACAAACCTTCATTGGCTGCCAAGAAAACAGCAATTTGAATGGCTGCTGGCATCAACTGATATTGACGTTGCTGTAAAATTAAGCGGATGACTGTTCCACGCTTTAAACGTGCCGAAGTATCTGCATCCATTTGAACGCCGAATTTGGAAAAAGATTCCAGTTCTTCAAATTGAGAATAAAAAAGTTTTAAAGGGCCCACCAATTCCCGATAGGCTGGTAGCTGCGCAGCTCCTCCCACACGAGAAACAGAACGTCCCGTGTCAATGGCAGGCATTTGTCCTTTTTGATATAAACTGTTGGAAAGGTAAATTTGCCCGTCCGTAATGGAAATCACGTTTGTCGGAATGTAGGCCGAGATATTATCAGCTTCCGTAGCCACAATCGGTAAGGCCGTTAATGAACCACCGCCATTTTTTTTGCTCATACGTGTGGCGCGTTCCAAAAGTCTGGAATGCAGATAGAAAATATCGCCGGGGAAGGCTTCCCGTCCTGGCGGAATACGTAACAACAGGGACATTTGACGATAAGCTCTGGCGTGTGCCGTCAAATCATCATAGACGACCAAAACGTCTTTTCCCTGATTCATAAAATATTCACCAATGCTGGTGGCAGCGTAAGGAGCAATGTACTGAAGGCCAGCTTCATCTTCCCCACTTGCAATCACAACAACACAATTTTTTAAAGCCCCTTCTTTGTCCAATGTGCTGATGACTTTGGCCGTATCAGCCATTCTTTGACCAATAGCGCAATAGATACAGATAACGCCGGTATTTTTTTGATTCAAAATTGTATCTATGGCAATGGCTGTTTTACCTGTTTGTCTGTCTCCCAAAATCAACTCACGTTGCCCACGTCCGATAGGGATGAAGCAATCAATGGCTTTTATGCCTGTTTGAAGAGGCGTATCCACGGGGGCTCTTGCCATAATAGAGGGAGCTTCTCGTTCCAAAGGTAAGGTTTCTTTTGTCAGGATTTGGCCTTTTTTATCTAAAGGCTGTCCCAAGGGATTGATAACGCGTCCCAACAATTCCTTTCCGACAGGAATGTCCAAAACGCGGTGGGTGCGTGTGGCTCGGTCGCCAGCCTTTAAGGCATCTGCATCGGTTAAAAAAATGACCCCCGCACTTGAACGGTTTAAGGTGTGGACCAAGCCGATAACCCCTTTTGGAAACAGTAAAAGTTCATTGATGCCGGCTTTTGAAAGTCCGGATACTTCAGCTGTTCCCGCAGAAAAAGAAATAACGGTATTGACTTCATTCACATTCATTTTTAAAGTTGTTTTTTGAATGGTTTTCTGAAGGGCACTTTTTGCTTTTTTTGAGGCATCTTTTAACATTTATTTCTCCTTATTTTTCGCTCATCAGGTTTGCTAATGTGGCATCCAAATTGGCATTTAAAGTATCCAGATACGATTTTAAACTCCAATCCACGCTGACATCTCCCACGCGCATTTCCAACCCCAAGACCAATTCGGGAACGACCTGAAAATTGATTTTACATTTAGGGGATAAAACGAAAACTTTTTGAATACTTTTGGTAATTTCCTGTATTTGTTTTTTACTTAAAGTTTCAGATGAATTAACAATTATAACCCTTTGATTTTTCAATATTGTATTTATTTTTTTAATTTCTTTTTTATTCAGTTCTTCCAAATTCTTTAAAAATAAATTGGCAGCTTGATCCAAGGGGCAACAACTTGATAATTCCTTCAAGGCTTGCTCTGACAAATGCATAAAATCTTTGGCAATGAAGTCGCCGATTTCGCTATGAAAAGCAGTCATTTCAGCTGACAAATCATTCTGCATTTTTAAACGCAATCGTTGCAAAGAAGATTTAATTTCTTCTAATCCTTTTTTTCGTTTATCGTCCAATTCCTGTGCAATTTGGCTGAGTTCTTTTTGATGCTCTGACTCATAAGCGGCTTTTTCCGCTTCCCATTTTTTGCGTTCCTTTTCGGCTTCCAAACGCATCTCTTCGGCGTTTTGAATTTTGTTCCGAATTTCCTGTTGCCGTTTTTCAATCACCTCTAAAATAGGGCGATACAAAAAACGTTTTAACAGCCACACCAATACAAACAGGTTGACAATTTGTGCAACAAAAGTAACTAAGTCAAAGCCCATAAAGACTCCTTATTTAGAGGCCATTTCAACGGCATAATTCCAAAACGGATTGAAATATAAAATCAACACGGTCACAACAAATGCATAAATAGCAGTTGATTCAACCATTGCCATTGCAACGAATAAGGTACGTGTAATAGTGGAGGATTCATCCGGTTGTTGAGCCATTGCACGCAAAGCATTTGCAGCTGCATTACCTTCCCCCAAAGCCGGTCCAATACCACCGATAGAAATACATAAACCGGCAGCCAAAACACTCATTGCACCAATTAAAGTAATAGGATCCATTTTAATTTCCTTTCGTGTCATTTTGTAGGACATACGGTTCTGTTGGCGCCACTGATGACACATAAACAATGGCTAACAAAGCAAAGATATAGGCTTGAATCATACCCGTCACCAAACCTAAAATCTGCATGGGAATCGGAACCAAAAACGGGGCCAGCATCATTAAAACAGAGGCAATGACAGCACCGCTTAACATATTTCCATATAAACGAAACGCCAATGAAAAAGTGGAGGAAAAATCGCTTAAAACATTCAAAGGAAGCATAATGGGAGTGGGGTCAATGAACTTTTTTAAATACCCTTTTATGCCTGCATTTTTAATCCCGTAATAAGGTATGGCGCAAAACACGCACACAGAAAAGGCCAATGTTGTGGAAAGGCTGGCTGTGGGGGCTTTGAACCAAGGGATAAGGGTCATTAAATTTGTCATTGCAATGAACAAGAAGAAAGTTCCCATGATGGGTAAATATTTGGCGGGGTTATCACCGCTAACTTCGTGAATTTGGTCACGGATAGCTGTCACAATCATTTCCAACAGTGTTTGGAATTTACTGACCTCTATGGTGGTTTTCAAACTGCGTGTAATCAACCAAGAACCGATAACCAATACCGCCATAACAATCCACGAATAAAAAATGGTGGCGTTGATTCCCCAAGGACCCAAATGGAAAATGATGATTTGATCCAACATTTCAATCATTTGTTTTTCCTTTTGTTTTTAATTCGGGAAAGCAATATCAAACGAACAGTGATAAATCCGACAATAATCCATAAAAAGCGTCCGACATTATCCTTGGCCAGATAAACAGCTAAAAATAAAAATAAAAATAAGCGCAGAGCAGCTGAAGCAAATAAAAACAATCCCCGTTTTTTGACTTTGGGTAAGAGTTTCAGTGAATACCAAAGCAACCCCAAATACAAAATGCTTAAAATTCCCCCCATCAAAAAGGCGGTTAAAATGGCAGGGTATGAAAGTCTAATGGCGTCCATTTTTCTTTCCTTTCAAAGTAAGATTTTTCTTCATCCACTGTGAAGCGTTATAAAAGCCCACCACAAATCCGAATAAAATTAAATTTAAAATCCACGAAAAATGGGGAACGGGAAAAACCTTATCCAGTAAAATTCCCAGCATAATTCCCAATAAAACGGGAATAGCCAATTGCCATCCGTAAACGGATAAAAGTGCTGCCCGATAAATCACGCGCCGATTTTCTTTATGCTGCATTTTATCGGCTTTTTTGACTAATTGGCGTGCTGTTTTGTTCAACTGTTTTTTAAATTCCTCCATCGGAGCCTCCTATCACAGATAAAGAGGCTAAGCCCTTTGTGAGTCCCATTTCTAAACGAGCCATAGAAACACGCACTTCTTTACGTTCTTGTTCCATCATTTGAAATTCAACAGCAATTTTTTTCTTAAGCTCTTCCAGATTTTTTCCTAAAATGGCCAATGGTGTAGAGATAGAAACTTCCTCTCCCTTCTTCACAATAACACCCCGATTACAGGCAATAAAGGCTTGCTCTCCTTCTTTTTTATAAGCAAGGATTCCCGGCTTTAAAACATTAATAAAGTCAATGTGTTTGGGTTTTAATGTGAAAAAACCATCCACCGCTTCCAAAGTGACTTGAGAAACGGGCGTATTCAACGCAACAGAGTAGGGGGTTATCACTTTCAGATTCATTGTTTCTCCATTCTGCGTTTGGCTTTACGGACAGCTTCTTCAATGGTGCCGATCATAAAGAAATCGTCATCGGAATAATCTTTAAATTCACCGGATAAAATGCGCTCACATCCCGATATAGTATCTTCCAAATCCACAGATTTTCCGGTCATACCGGTAAATTGATTTGTGGTAAAGAAAGGCTGAGTCAGAAAGCGTTCCAGTTTCCGGGCTGTCATGACGGTTTGTTGGTCTTTTTCTGGCAGTTCGTCAAAGCCCAGCATGGCAATAATATCCTTTAATTCTTCATATTGAGCCAAAGTCTTTCTGACTTCAATGGCCACTTTGTAATGACGCTCGCCGACGATTAAAGGCGTCAACATATTGGAGGTAGATTTCAACGGGTCAACAGCAGGGTAAAGCCCTTGGGAAGCACGTTGGCGCGACAAAACAATTGTGGATGATAAATGCGCAAAAATATGCGTTGCAGACGGATCCGTAAAATCATCTGCCGGCACATAAACTGCTTGAATGGAGGTAATAGCGGCATTTTGTGTGGAAGAAATACGTTCCTCCAAATCGGCAATATCTGTTCCCAAACTGGGCTGATACCCCACGCGCGAAGGAATTTGTCCCAAAGAAACGGAAATTTCTGAGCCGGCTTGCACGAAACGGAAGATATTATCAATCAGCAATAAAACATCCGTTTTCTTTTCATCGCGAAAATATTCAGCCATAGTCAAGGCGGACAAAGCGACCCGAAAGCGAATGCCCGGGGCTTCATTCATCTGACCGAAAACCATCACAGTTTTGTCCAAGACGCCCGCCTCTTGCATTTCGCGATAAAGCTGTTCCCCTTCACGAGAACGCTCGCCCACACCGGCAAAAATGCTGACCCCTTCATAGCGGCCCAACATATTGTTAATCATTTCGGTAATCAAAACAGTTTTGCCAACGCCGGCCCCGCCGAATAAACCAGCTTTTCCGCCGCGTTCCATAGGCGCTAATAAATCAATGGCTTTGATGCCGCTGACGAAAATTTGATTGGAAACATCCAACTTGGCGATGGGTTGAGCTTCGGCGTGAATGGAACGCATAGGAGGATTGGTGGGCTCTGTTTTTTCATCTATTGCCTTTCCCAAAGCGTTGAACATTCTGCCCAAAGTTTTGGCACCGACGGGGACTTTGATGAGTTCCCCCAAATCCTGAACGACAGTTCCGCGGGAAAGCCCTTGAGTTGAGCCCATTGCCAAAGCGCGTGCTGTTTTTTCGTCCACATAGCCTTGGACTTCCAATATTAAATCGCCGGTTTTCAAAGCACCGAACAAAGCTGGTAATTGCTTTTCAAAGGCAATATCCACGACACTTCCTGAAATGGCAACAATTTTTCCCGAATTTGTCTGCATCAAGTTCCCCCTTTTTTGTCAGGGTAAACTTTTTTGGGGTAGTTGTCAAGCCTATTTTTCAATTTCTTTTAAAATTTCTTCGGCCCCCATCTGATAAATTTTTTCATCTTCCGGAGCCAAGCGTTCCAATAACTTGTAAAGCCCGCCGGCGTGTTTTTTTTCGTCTTCGGTGATTTCGGCCAAAGCCTTGATAACATCTTTATTGTCAGTGCTTTCCATAATTTGTTGATACAGCTGAATGGCTTCAAATTCGGCAGCGATTGAAAATTTGATGGCGCGCAGAATTTCCGTTTGTTTCAGCTTTTTGACGGGACTATAAACATTTTGGATTGAATTAAAATCAGGCATTTTTTCCTCCTTTTTGATAAAAAACAGATAGGGTCAGAAAAAAATTTTTCAATTGTTTTTTTAAAAAAAGGCTTGACAGGTTTTGAACTAAAGTGTAGATTGAGCGAAAAATAAGGAGAATTTCAAAAGATGACACAAACGTACGGCAAGGTCCCTCAAACGACGACAAGTTGTCATTCAGCCCAATCTGGTCGCACATTGTTGGAAATGATGGCGGTTTTGGCAATTATGGGAATTTTAAGCGTTTCTGCTTATTACTTTTTTCGTACGTCAATGGATAAGCACTTGGCCAACACGATTGTTGAGGATGCCCAAGTGGCCTATATGGACCTGCATTCCCGTGCTGAGGGTGTCCCGCCAACGTGGGAGGAAGTAACCCAGCAGTTTAAAGTCCTTTCGGAAAATATCTTATTTTATGTCAAACGCGACCCGCTTCAAAATGATTATGTGAAAGTAACGGGGATTGAAAAGCGTGTTTGTGCCCATCTTTTAAATATGCAGGCTGAAGGGAAATTGACGTTTTATACCGAAGGGGATGAAAAATATACCGAGTGTCTGGAAGAAAATAATATGGTCCTTGCCTTTAACGGTCAGGTCGCGCCCGCCGAATGTCGGACGGCATCGGATTGTGATAAATTGGGTGATTACGGGGCCGAAGGGTTCCAAGGCTATTGCACTTCTGCGGGCCGTTGTTTGGAATGTGATGCGACGTATGAAACCATCAACTATGACCGCACGGCTTGCGAATGCTTGCCCGGCCTGGGATTGAGTTGCCAAAATGCAAAAGGGGTCAGTTGGTGCTGTGGGCCAGATTTAATTTGTGGCACGGAATTGAACTCTTGTATTTCGGGTGGCGGTCTATGCAGCTATCATATTTATGGCGATTATGATCCGGACATTTTTTATCAAACGGAGTGCAGTTATTCAATGTCTGACATTGAAGACGTTGAAGGCTATGATTCGGATTGTTATTATGAATTGGGGGCGAACCCCGCACCAACAACCAAGCCGATTGGGAACCAAGAAAGAACCTATTCTCAACCGCTGATGACGGCGTCTGCCACGCGGGGCGGGTGTCCGAAAAATAAGTATTGTTCTTTGTTTTGGTCGGATAAGGCGGACGGCGCCGAAGATGGCCATTGGAATGAAAAGCCGAGCACTATTTTGGCGGATTATACGGGGCGAATTTACGGCAAATGCCAAATTTTATCGTCCTATGACCCCAACCCCAAAATGACCTATACTCCGGGCAAAGCATTTGTTTATGCGTCGGGTGGGGCGCGTGGCGGCTGTCCGGAAAACAGGTATTGCTCTTTGTTTTGGAGCCAAGAAAGCTGGACGGGCGAACAACCCAAATTGCCGGCGGATTCCAAGGGGCCTTTTTATGGTAAATGTCAACCGATGAATGTCTATGACCCGTCGCCTTTGTTGAAAGAATCTGGGGCAAAAGCGATACCTTTCCGTGTTTTGCAGGGCTGTCCGATGAATGAGTATTGTTATTTGAAATGGCAGGAAAATTCCTGCACGGACCATTCTGCATCGGATACAGGGGTGTTTTCCGGTGTTTGTACCAAGATGTCAACGAATAAGGCGACATGTCCGTATCAGGACGATTCAGAATAATGGGGGGAAGATGGAAAAAGGAAATGTACATCACATTGTCATTCCCCACGTGATGGGGAATCCGGGGGAAAGGAAGGAGCAAGCTGTCATCCTCGTGCCCCTCTTTTCTGTCATCCTCGGGCTTGACCCGAGGATCCAGCGGCAAGATATTCCGTGTAATAAGGCCTTAAGTACCGCTGGATGCTGGGTCAGGTCGGGCATGACAGGCAGTGGTCTTACCCAACACACACAACCTGAGACGATATAATTGAAAGGAATCAAAATGAAAAAAGAAAAAGTAAGAAATATTATTTGCGCTCTTGCCCTGATGTTGGGCTTAAGTACGCCGGTAATGGCGGACCCGTGTGCCAATGGGGCTGGGACTGTCATCAACGGTGCAGATGGCAAAACCACTTATTGTAAGTCCAATATAGCAATGAATTGGTGGAGCGCCTTGGCTTGGTGTGATGCGGCCGGGATGAGCCTGATCAGCTTGGAAGAATGCAACGGCAAGGACGGTGCCTTTGCGGGTACCGGTGAATCCAATTGCCCGAATCTTACTGGGGTGGGTGGTAGTAATTGGGTTTGGACGACCTCTGTTCCAAGCGCAAATTCCGCCTATATCGTGAATCTGTCTTCTGGGGCTGTCAGCTACTACGGCGACCGTAGCGGCAGCCTCTACGCGCTGTGTAAATAGAAATATCCTTGAGCTTTTAAAAAATACTTTGGGATTAAAGCCTGCCCTTGTGGCAGGCTTTTATTATGTGCCGTTTGACGGCACATACTTGGCGCGTTCCGTCGCGCCCAAGGATTTAATTCCTATTTGGGCGCGGGTTTTCCCGCGCCCAGAATTTAATTCCTTTTGTCATGCCTAACCCGAGCTGGAATCCATGGGTTTTAATTCAATTTGTCATGCCCGACTTGATCGGGCATCCAGCAGAACTTAATGCCTTATTTTCCGCTGGATCCTTGGGGTCAAGCCCGAGGATGACAGAAAAATAAAAGGCCCCAAGGTCAACAGAAAGAAAAGTACCCCCTGAAAAATGACAGAAGAAAGGAGGCCCCCAATAGGAACAGTAAAAAATCAAAATGTCATATTCGTGCTTGACACGAATATCCAGCAGAATTATAATCAACTTATGAAACAAATGTATGTTTATATCATGGCCAGCGATTTTAATGGTACACTTTATGTTGGCGTCACGTCTGATTTGATTAAACGTGTTTGGCAACATAAAAATCATGTGACAGAAGGATTTACAGATAAATATGATGTCAATAAACTGGTCTACTATGAAACATGGCAAGATGAATTGGGGGCTATTCAACGTGAAAAACAATTAAAGCGTTGGAATCGCAAATGGAAAAAAGAATTGATTGCTAAAATGAATCCTCACTGGGAAGATTTATATAAACATTTGTTGGGATAGTTAGATAAAGAATATCACGCTGCTGGATCCTTGGGGTCAAGCCCGAGGATGACAGA
>JBJEXE010000043.1:0-2216 GCA_051885475.1 Alphaproteobacteria bacterium
ATTGGCCGTAATTTGACGAATCGGCGCTTGCAAGGCTTTGCGGATAATGTCAATTCCCACGCGTTGGTCGTCATTGGCAGGCTTTAAGGTATCCAAAGCCTTTGTGGCATACAAAAGGGCAACACCCCCACCGGCCACAATGCCTTCTTTGACGGCAGCACGTGTGGCATGCAATGCATCATCCACGCGGTCTTTTTTCTCTTTCACTTCCACTTCCGAAGAACCGCCCACTTTGATGACGGCGACCCCGCCGGACAACTTGCCCAAGCGTTCTTGTAATTTTTCGCGATCATAATCATTTGTGGCATCTTCCACTTGCTTGCGAATTTGCTCGCAACGGTCATTGATGGCCTTTTTATCACCGGCACCATCCACAATGGTTGTTTCTTCTTTGGTAATCGTCACGGATTTGGCTGAACCCAGCATATCCAAGCGGACATCTTCCAACTTCATTCCTAAATCAGCAGAAACCACTTGCCCGTTGGTCAAAATAGCAATATCTTCCAACATGGCTTTCCGACGATCGCCAAACCCGGGGGCTTTGACGGCAGCAACTTTCAAACCACCGCGCAATTTGTTGACGACCAAAGTGGCCAACGCTTCGCCTTCTATATCTTCTGCAATAATCAATAAGGGACGCCCTGATTGCACCACGGCTTCCAAAACAGGCAACAAAGATTGCAAGTTAGAAAGTTTGGATTCATTGATTAAAATATAAGGATTATCCAATTCTGCCGTCATTTTTTCAGGATTGGTGACAAAGTAGGGGGATAAATAGCCCCTATCAAATTGCATTCCTTCCACGACTTCCAATTCGGTTTCCATGCCCTTGGCATCTTCCACGGTGATGACGCCGTCCTTGCCGACTTTGTCCATGGCTTCGGCAATATATTCACCGATGGAAGAATCCCCGTTGGCAGAAATGGTGCCGATTTGAGCAATTTCTTCGCTGGTGGATACTTCTTTGCTGCGGGATTTAATGTCTTCCACCACAGCTTCAACGGCTGAATCAATGCCCCGTTTTAAATCCATCGGATTCATTCCGGCCGCAACAGCTTTGCATCCTTCGCGAATAATCGCTTGAGCCAAAACGGTTGCCGTGGTTGTTCCGTCGCCTGCTACATCAGCAGAGCGGCTGGCCACTTCACGCACCATTTGTGCGCCCATATTTTCAAATTTGTCAGCCAATTCAATTTCTTTGGCCACAGATACACCGTCTTTTGTAATGCGGGGAGCCCCATAGGCTTTGCCCAACACCACATTCCGTCCTTTTGGACCCAATGTAACTTTCACCGTATCAGCCAATAAATCAACACCCTTTAACATTTTTTCACGGGCGTTGACACCGAATTTAATTTCTTTCGCACTCATTTTTATTTCTCCTTATTCCAAAATGCCGAATACTTCTGTTTCTTTCATAATAATCAAGGCTTCCCCGTCAATTTTGACTTCAGTGCCTGACCATTTACCAAATAAGACTTTGTCGCCTTCTTTCAAGGTCATAGGGATTTTATTTCCCTTTTCATCCACCGCTCCGGGGCCCACAGCCACGACAATGCCGGTTGAGGGTTTTTCTTTGGCCGTATCTGGAATAATGATTCCGCCGGCCGTTTTATTTTCTTCTTCCAAGCGTTTAATAACAACGCGATCCAATAATGGTTTTAAGTGCATTTTTTTCTCCTTTTTCTCCTTTGTTAACCTGAGCTTTTATATAGTACAATTTTATGTTTTCGTCAAGGGTTGGGAATAAAAAAATATGCCCTTTCGGGTACCTTTGAAGGGAAGGGGCTTTGGGGGTAAAAGTTTAAAAAGGGATGGATTTATTTCTTCTTTTGGGGGAGATATTTTTTTGTTGACTTAGGGATTGAAATCATCTAAACTGACGGGGCTTTATGGCAAAGATTCATAAAGTCGGATTTGAAAGGTCCGTACGATTAATCCGTCTGATATTGGGCGGATGGTTCGCGAATATGTTGAATAGGCAACGCTGCTCAATGTAACAGTATTTTCAGCGTCCGTCCACTTTCTTAAAAAAGTGGATTTTACTTATTTAAAAAAAAGGAGTGTTATGTCAGAATATGGACGGAGTTTAACGGAAATGCTGGGCGTGTTGGCGGTGATGGGAATCTTGTCAGTCGGCGGGGTGGCCCTGTATAAAACGGCCATGGATAAATCCAAAGCCAATACCCTTTTGGATGAGGCCCAAAAACGGGCAG
>JBJEXE010000044.1:0-9015 GCA_051885475.1 Alphaproteobacteria bacterium
TTTAATCCCTTTACCCTTATAAGGTTCCGGCTTACGATAGGAACGAATTTCAGCCACCACTTGTCCCAACAATTGCTTGTCAGCACTGGAAAGCGTCAACTTTGTTTGTTCCGCACATTCAGCTTTAACACCTGCGGGCAACTGATATGTTATATCGTGAGAAAAGCCTAATGTCAAGAGTAATTTTTGACCTTGAACTTGTGCACGATAACCGACCCCGATTAATTCCAGCTTTGTTGAAAAACCAACGGAGACCCCTTTAACCATATTGGCCAAGTTCGCACGCACTGTTCCCCAAAAAGCTTCAGCTTCTTTGGTTTCGTGAATAGGTTTCACAACCAAGTGGTTATTATCCAAAGTTACCAGAATACCGGAAGGGATATGAGTTTTTAATTCACCCATTTTACCCTTAACGATCACTTCGCCTTGTTTGACTTCAGCAGAAACGCCTTCTGGCAACTGAACCGGATGTTTTCCAATTTTTGACATAAAACGCCTCCTTAAAAGACTTTACACAAAACTTCGCCACCCAAATTGGCTTGGCGCGCTTCGTGGTCAGACATAACGCCTGACGGGGTTGATAAAACATAGATTCCCAAACCATTATAGAATTTCGGTAAATCTTTCACTTTAGAATACACACGACGCCCAGGTGTTGAAACGCGTTCAATTTCCTTGATAGCGGGTGCATCTTCATAGTATTTCAATTCAACTTTGAATTCATCAATTCCTTGACGAACACTGACGCGTTCAAAGCCACGAATGTAGCCTTCACGTTTCAATACTTCCAAAACGCTGGCGCGTAAATTAGAAGCAGGAACCGTGACGGTTTCTTTTTTTGCCATCCCACCATTACGCAGGCGGGTCAGCATATCACCTAAAGGATCTGTCATAGACATTTTTCTTTCTCCTTACCAGCTGGATTTTTTCATACCCGGCACTTGACCTTCGCTGGACAAGCGACGCAGTTCAATACGGCTGATTTCTAATTTCCGATACACCCCACGGGAACGTCCAGTTAATTTACAACGGTTATGAATCCGTGTCTTGGACGAATTGCGAGGCAGTTTAGCGAGTTTAATAGAGGCTTCAAAAACTTCTTCAGGAGAAGCATTCTTATCAGCCATCTTGGCCTTCAAATCTGCCCGTTTGGCAGCATATTGAGCAACCATTTTTTCACGCTTTTTATTTCTGTTTACTTGACACAATTTTGCCATAGTTATTTTCCTTCCTTCATAAAGGGCATCCCAAAACCGGTAAGCAAAGCTTTTGCTTCGTCATCTGTTTTGGCTGATGTTGCGATAACGATATCCATACCACGAATGGCATCCACTGCATCATAGTTGATTTCCAAGAAGATGATTTGTTCTTTGATGCCCATTGCATAATTGCCGTGACCATCAAAACTCTTCCCTGAAATACCACGAAAATCGCGGATACGAGGCATAGCGATTGTAATCAACCGATCCAAGAATTCATACATCTTTTCACGGCGCAAAGTCACTTTGCAGCCAATTGGCATCCCTGAACGCAATTTAAAGGTAGCAATGGATTTTTTGGAATGCGTAATAATCGGCTTTTGACCGGCAATGGCTTCCATATCCTTCACTGCCCCTTCAATGGCTTTTTTGTCTTCAGTTGCTTCACCAATCCCCATATTCAGAACGATTTTTTCCAATTTGGGAACTTCCATTTTGTTCTTATAGCCAAACTTTTCAATCAAGGCCGGAACAATGACTTCTTCATATTGTTTTTGCAATCTTGTTTTCATAGTTCCACTCCTTATTTATCCACCACTTCGCCGGATTTTTTGGCAACACGGACCTTGTGTCCATCTTTGTCAACTTGAATCCCCAAGCGGGTCGGTTTATTTGTTTTCGGATCCACATAAGCCACATTTGAAATGTGAATGGGCATTTCCTTGGAAATGATTCCACCCGCAGATTCTTGTGAAGGCTTTGTGTGGCGTTTGGCAATATTGATACCAGAAACGATCACTTTGTTTTCCTGAACCAAGACTTTTGTAACCTCACCGGTTTTTCCTTTGTCTTTTCCAGTAATAACAATGACCTTATCACCTTTTTTAATTTTCAGTTTCATTATAAAACCTCCGGAGCCAAAGACATCACTTTGACGAATCCTGCACCACGCAATTCACGTGTCACCGGGCCAAAGATACGTGTCCCAATCGGCTCATTTTGTCCATCAACCAGCACAGCAGCGTTGGAATCAAAACGAATAGAAGAACCATCTTTACGTTTGATTTCTTTTTTCGTTCTGACAATCAATGCATGTTGCACTTCCCCTTGCTTGACCTTACCAGTAGGTAATGCTTCCTTGACGGCAACGATAATCACTTCGCCGACATAGGCATACCGTTTAGCAGCACTGCCAAGCACCTTGATACACTGAACTTTCCGGGCTCCGGAGTTATCAGCTACATCAAGATTTGTTCCAACTTGAATCATAGTCTTCCTTTCCTTTCAAGTTATTCTGAAACGACCACCCAAGATTTTGTCTTGGAAATTGGCCGACTTTCCATAATCTGAACATTGTCACCGACTTTGCACAGATTCTTTTCATCATGCGCTGTATAATTTTTTGAGCGCTTGATGTATTTCTTATACACAGGATGCATCACCCGGCGTTCCACACGGACAACAACAGACTTATCCATTTTGTCGCTGACGACGACTCCTTGTAAAATACGTTTAGGCATTATTTACTCTCCTTTTTAGTGGCTGTTTTTTGACAAACAGCAGTTTTAATACGAGCAATCTCTTTGCGAATTTGACCGCGACGAGCCGTATTTTTCAAAGCCCCTTGAGCTTGTTGGAAACGGAGATTCATTGCTTCTTTATGCAAATCTTGTTCCATTTTCTTCAAATCTTCAACAGACTTTTCTTTAATTGTTTTGAACTTTTCCATTTTACACCTCTTCATCAGCTGTTCTTGCGATAAACTTGGTTTTGATTGGTAACTTGGCACTGGCCAAACTCATTGCCTCACGAGCCACGGCTTCTGTCACCCCTTCGCATTCAAACAAAACACGACCGGGTTTCACACGACAGACCCAAAATTCAACAGCGCCCTTCCCTTTCCCTTGACGCACTTCAGGCGGTTTTTTGGACACCGGGACATCCGGGAACACCCGAATCCACATACGTCCTTGACGCTTCATTGCGTGGGAAATAGCACGACGAGCTGCTTCAATTTGACGCGCTGTCATACGGCAAGGTTCTTCAGCTTTCAAGCCAAACGTTCCCTTATCCAGAGAAGTTCCGCTTTTAGCTTTACCGTGAATACGTCCCTTAAAAGCTTTATAAAACTTTGTTTTTTTAGGTTGTAACATTTTCCTTCTCCTTATTTTTCATTGGCACGTTTGTCTTGAGCCATTGGATCTTTGGTCAAAATTTCACCACGATAGATCCACACTTTGACGCCACATGTCCCATAGGTTGTAAAGGCTGTAGCTGCGCCATAGCTGATATCAGCACGCAAGGTGTGCAAAGGCACGCGACCCTCGTGATACCATTCGGTACGAGCGATTTCAGCACCACCCAAACGACCACCACAGCTGATTTTAATCCCTTCAGCGCCTTGACGCAAAGCAGATTGAACAGCACGTTTCATCGCACGACGGAAAGAAATACGCTTTTCCAATTGTTGAGCCACATTTTCGGCCACCAATTTAGCATCAATTTCAGGTTTACGAACTTCAACGATATTCACGCTGACTTCGTTACCACCGGCCATTTTGGTCAAATCCTTTTTAAGTGTTTCAATATCTTGCCCTTTTTTACCAATCACAACACCCGGACGAGCACAGTAAATGGTAACAATAGCCTTTTTAGCCGGGCGTTCAATCACAATATGACTGATACCGGCAGCGGCCAATTTCTTTTCCAAATATTTACGCATTTCAATGTCAGCCAATAATAAATCGGCATAACCATCTTCTGCGAACCAACGAGAATCCCAAGTACGGTTAATTCCTAAACGCAGGCTAATCGGATTTACTTTTTGTCCCATTAGACAGCCTCCTTCTTTGTTGTTTCTTTTTCAGTAGCAGCTTTTTTTGTCGGAGCTTTCTTTTCAGCCTTTTTAGCTTTGGCTTCACCCACAACAATTGTTAAATTAGAAAATGGTTTCATAATACGATGACCGGAACCTTTTGCGGCTGCGTGCCAACGTTTCATCACCATTGCCTTTCCAACATAAGCTTCAAGCACGACCAAGGTATCAATATCCATACCAAAATTGTGTTCAGCATTCGCGATTGCACTTGTCAGAAGCTTTTTCACATCTCCTGCCACGCGTTTGCGTGAAAAGGTCAGTTGATCCAAAGCCTTATTCACCTTCAATCCACGAATGGTTTCAGCTACTAAGTTTAATTTTTGCGGAGAAATACGGATTGTCCGTGCCACCGCTTTGACTTGTTTTACTTGTTCTTTTACCATCTTATGCTCCTTGGGTGACCTTGGCATCAGCAGCGGTGTGCGCAACGAACGTACGTGTCGGTGCAAATTCACCAAACTTATGCCCAATCATATTTTCTGTTACTGACACAGGAATAAACTTATGTCCGTTATACACAGCAAAAGTCAATCCCACGAAATCAGGTAAAATTGTTGAACGCCTGGACCAGGTTTTGATTTGTTCATGACGGCCGGATGCTTTAACCTTTTCGGCTTTTTTCAGCAAATCACCATCAACAAACGGTCCTTTCCAAATTGATCTTGTCATTATCTAGCCTCCTTTAAGCTGACTTTTTGACAGCATGACGAGAACGCACAATCAAGTGGTTCGTCCGCTTGTTGTTACGAGTCTTAAGACCCTTGGTCTTCCATCCCCATGGAGACACAGGATTGCGTCCACCATTCGTACGACCACCGTGTGGGTGATCAACAGGGTTCATAGCGATACCGCGCACTGACGGACGAATGCCCATCCAACGTGCACGACCGGCTTTACCAATGGTTTCATTTTGATGATCCGCATTGGAAACAGCACCAACAGTAGCCAAACATTCAGCCGGCACCAAACGGAGTTCACCAGAGCTTAAACGGATTTGGGCATATCCCGCATCTTTACCAATCAATTGAGCATAACAACCGGCAGAACGAGCCAACTGACCGCCTTTATTCGGTTGCATTTCAATATTATGAACGATTGTGCCAACCGGCATATTTTTCATCGGCATAGCATTACCGGGCTTGATATCGGCGTTTTCGGCAGAAACCACTTTATCCCCGGCAGCTAAACGTTGCGGTGCCAAGATATAGGACAAGGTACCATCTTCATACTTGATTAAAGCAATGAAAGCAGTCCGGTTTGGATCGTATTCCAAACGTTCCACTGTCGCGACCATATCCCGTTTTTGACGTTTAAAGTCAATCAAACGATAGGCTTTTTTGACTCCGTTACCACGACGACGAGAAGTCATATGTCCGTGGCTGTTACGCCCCCCTGTTGAAGTTTTTCCTTCAACCAAGGTTTTAACCGGAGCTCCTTTATGAAGTTCAGAGCGATCCACACCGATTGTATGTCTCATTGAACTTGTTGTTGGTTTATATGTTTTTAATGCCATACTACACCCCCGCTGTCACATCAATCGTTTGACCTTTGGCCAAAGTAATGATGGCTTTCTTTACATCAGAGCGAACACCAGGTTTGCCACGGAAAGATTTGACTTTACCGGCTTGACGCAAGGTATTCACGGATTTCACTTCAACGCCGAAGACACTTTCAATCGCCTTTTTAATTTGAGGCTTGGTGGCATTCAAAGAAACCACGAAAGTGACTTGATTGTTTTCTGCGGATTTCATCGCTTTTTCCGTAATAACAGGACGCACGACAATATCGCACAAAGCTGCGTTCATTTGTTTTTGCTCGGATTTTTTAACCATTAGGCTAACCGTCCTTCCAATTTCGCAACGGCATCCTTGGACAAAACCAAGATATCCCGACGCATAATATCATATACATTGGCACCTTGAACAGGCAAAACATCCACATCAGCAATGTTTCTGGCCGACAAAGCAAAGTTTTCATCCAACTTTTCGCCACCCACAAACAAGATGGAATCCCATTTGTTAGCATCAAAAGCTTTTTTGAAATCCTTTGTACTGGGCTTTTTCACAGCCATTTCATTCAAGATGAACAATTTATTTTCTTTTACTTTTTCAGACAAAGCCATACGCATAGCTAAAGCACGCGCTTTCTTTGTCAATCCATAAGCGTGAGAACGTACCACAGGTCCAAAAGCAATACCACCATGATATTTACCAGGGGCACGTTTCAAACCTTGACGAGCATTACCGGTCCCCTTTTGTTTAAAGGGCTTTTTACCGGAACCGTGCACATCTCCAACATCTTTCACAGCATGTGTCCCTTGACGGCGACAATCCAATTGCCATTGAATGGTACGTGCTAAAATAGCCGGATCCACTTCCACGCCAAAGACATCCTTATTCAGGTCAATGCTGTCAACTGTTTTTTTATTTAAATCAACGACATCATATTTCATTGTCTTATTCCTTTACTGTCGGTTCTTCTGTTTTTGTTTCAGAGGCTACAGCGGGTTCTTCTTTGACTTCAGTCACTTTCAAACCAGCAGGAACAGGTCCTACTTGTTGAGCAGAACGCTTCTTGGCATCTTGCACAAAAACGATTCCTTCATCAAAACCGGGAACAGCCCCTTGAACCATAACCAAGTTGCGGGCTTCATCAATCGCCACAACTTTCAAGTTTTGCACTGTCACCTGTTCATTTCCCATTTGACCAGGCATCGGGCGATTTTTCACCACACGACCGGGCCATTCACGGTTACCGGTTGAACCACCTGAACGATGAGTTCTGGAAGCACCGTGGGTCGCATTGTCGCCACCGAATCCATATCTTTTCATAACACCGGCATAGCCCTTCCCTAAAGAAGTTCCGGTCACATCCACCAATTGTCCAACGACAAAATGGTTGGCAGAGATAACAGAACCGGCTGGCACCAAACAGTCTTCAGAAACTCTGAATTCCTTTAAAACACGCTTGGGGTCTTGCTTTAATTTAGCAAAATGTCCTTTTTGAGGTTTGGCCAAATGTTTATCTTTGGCTGCTTTTAACCCCATCTGGACAGCGGTATAGCCGTCTTTTTCCTTGGTACGTGTATCAACAACCGTGCTGTCAATTTTCAAAACAGTCACAGGCAGTTGGTCCCCGTTTTCCTGGAAAAGACCAATCATACCGACTTTTTCTGCGATTACACCTGTACGCATTGTCTTTTTCCTTTACACTTTAATCTCAACATCTACACCGGCGGCGAGGTCCAATTTCATCAGGGCATCAACCGTTTGCGGTGTTGGATCAATAATGTCGAGCACCCGCTTGTGGGTTCTGATTTCAAACTGTTCCCGTGACTTTTTGTCAATATTGACACCACGATTCACGGTAAATTTTTCAATACGTGTCGGCAAAGGGATAGGTCCAACAACCTGGGCCCCTGTGCGTTTCGCCGTACTGACAATCTCACGCGTTGATTGATCCAACAACCCGTGATCAAAAGCTCTTAAACGAATTCTGATTTTTTCCATTTTATACTACCTTTCTTAACCAGCCATTTTTGCTTTAATTTCATCTGCAATCATTTGCGGCACATCCGCATAATGGTCAAATTGCATTGTGTATTGAGCACGTCCTTGGCTCATAGAACGCAAGGTTCCCACATAGCCAAACATATTGGCCAAAGGCACCATCGCATCAATAACACGTGCATTTCCGCGTGTATCCATACCACCCACTTGACCACGACGAGAGTTCAAATCTCCAATGATATCACCCATATAATCTTCAGGTGTCACAATTTCCACCTTCACAATGGGTTCCAACAACTTCGGAGCGGCTTTAGCCATCCCTTCGCGGAAAGCAGCACGCGCTGCAATTTCAAAGCACATCACGTTAGAGTCAACTTCGTGGTAAGCACCATCATAAAGGGTTGCTTTAAAGTCTGTGCAGGGGAAGCCGGCCAAAACGCCTGTTTCCATTGCCTGACGTAAACCTTTTTCAACGCCCGGGATATATTCTTTTGGAACAGATCCACCCACCACTTCGTTGGCAAATTCAAAGCCTGATCCCGGCGGCAAAGGTTCAAATTTGATTTTGACCCGAGCAAACTGCCCTGCCCCACCGGATTGCTTTTTATGCGTATAATCTTCATCATACAATTTGGAAATGGTTTCACGATAAGCCACTTGGGGTGCGCCTACGTTGGCTTCCACTTTGAATTCACGTTTCATACGATCCACAATGATTTCCAAGTGTAATTCGCCCATTCCGCTGATGATCGTTTGACCTGTTTCTGTGTTAGAAGAAACACGGAAAGACGGGTCTTCCATCGCCAAACGGTTCAAAGCCAAACCCATTTTTTCAATATCAACTTTGGTTTTGGGTTCCACAGCGATTGAAATAACCGGATCCGGGAAGTCCATCTTTTCCAAAATGGCCTTAGCCCCTTCCCCGCACAAGGTATCCCCTGTGGTTGTATTTTTAAGCCCCACCAAAGCGACGATATCCCCAGAATGAGCTTCTTTGATATCTTCACGATGGTTAGCATGCATCAAAAGCATACGACCGATACGTTCTTTTTCATCCTTCACTGTGTTGGTCAAATAAGAACCTGTTTGAAGCGTCCCTTGATAGACACGAGCAAAAGTCAATGATCCCACAAACGGGTCATTCATAATCTTAAATGCCAAAGCAACTAAAGGCTTTGAATCATCAGAAACACATTCATAAGGTGTTTCTGTTCCTTCAACCACACCCTTTGCTTGAGGAATATCAATCGGGGACGGCAAAAAGTCCACAACCGCATCCAACAAAGGTTGAATTCCTTTGTTTTTAAAGGCAGAACCACAGAACACCGGCACAAATTTTTGCGCGATTGTTCCTTTACGGATACACTTTTTCAAGGTTTCTAAATCGGGTTCTTTCCCTTCCAAATAGGCTTCCATCGCAGCATCATCC
>JBJEXE010000045.1:0-2138 GCA_051885475.1 Alphaproteobacteria bacterium
CAAAGATATGCAGGATATGGAATTTACCGTTCAAAACGGGAAACTCTGGATGCTTCAAACACGTAACGGTAAGCGCACTGGTTTGGCCGCTTTAAAGGTTGCCGTGGATATGGTGCGTGAAGGCCTGATTACCAAAGAAGAAGCAGTTACCCGTGTGGAACCCGGTCATTTGGATCAATTATTGCACCCGATGTTTGATAAATCCGCCAAACGCGAAGTGATTGCCACAGGGTTGCCGGCTTCTCCTGGTGCAGCTGTGGGGCAAATCGTGTTCAGCGCTGCCGATGCCGAAGCTCAATCTGCTGAAGGTAAAAAGGTGGTGTTGGTCCGTGTGGAAACCTCTCCGGAAGATATTGCCGGTATGCATGTGTCTCAAGGGGTGTTGACCGCTCGTGGTGGGATGACTTCTCACGCGGCCGTGGTGGCACGTGGTATGGGAATTCCTTGCGTGTCTGGTGTGGCTGATTTACGCATTGACTACACGGCTCAAACCTTGACCGCCGGTGGCGTGACATTAAAGGCAGGCGATATGCTTTCCATTGATGGAACAACCGGTCAAGTGATGGCGGGTGAATTGCCTTTGGTGAAGCCCGAAATGGCTGGCGACTTTGGTGAATTTATGAAGTGGGTGGATGAAATCCGCACATTGAAAGTTCGCGCCAACGCCGAAACACCGATGGATGCTCAAACCGCAAAAGACTTTGGTGCCGAAGGGATTGGTCTTTGCCGCACAGAACATATGTTCTTTGATCCCAGCCGTATCAATCATATGCGCGAAATGATTTTGGCAAAAGATGAAGCCGGTCGTCGTGCTGCTTTGGCAAAATTGTTGCCCTTCCAACGCGAAGACTTTGTGTCTTTGTTCAAGATTATGGATGGTCTGCCAGTAACGGTTCGTTTGTTGGATCCGCCATTGCATGAATTCTTGCCGAATAAGAAAGCAGAACAAGAAGAATTGGCCAAACAAATGGGTGTGACGGTGGAAGAAATCGTTGCGCGTACAGCCTCTTTGCATGAAGCCAACCCGATGTTGGGTTTGCGCGGATGCCGTTTGGCAGTGGTCTATCCTGAAATTTGCGAAATGCAAACGCGGGCCATTATTGAAGCTGCTTTGATTGTGGCCGACCAGGGCGTGAAGGTCATTCCTGAAATTGAAGTTCCTTTGATTTCTTCCAAGAAAGAATTGGAAATCTGCAAACAAACCATTGATGCCACGGCTGAAGCTGTCTTTGCTGAAAAAGGAAAGAAAGTGGAATACACCGTTGGGACAATGATTGAATTGCCGCGTGCAGCATTGCTCGCTGGTGAAATTGCAGAACTCGCCGACTTCTTTGAATTCGGAACAAACGACCTGACCCAAACAACCTTGGGGATGAGCCGTGATGACGCCGGATCCTTCTTGCCGCAATATGTGGCCAAAGGGATTTATGAACGTGATCCGTTCCAATCCTTGGATGCAACGGGTGTGGGTAAATTGATTGCGATGGCCTGCCGCGATGGGAAAGCCACCAATCCGAATATTTACCTCAGTATCTGTGGTGAACACGGCGGGGATGCAAACTCCATTATGTATTTGAATCAATACTTGAATGGTGTATCTTGCTCACCGTATCGTGTGCCGTTGGCTCGTTTGGCTGCTGCTCAAGCTGCCGTGAAAGCCAAAAAGGCCTAATAATCTCAAATAAAATTTCCCCCGCCGATTTCAAGCGGGGGATTTTTTTATGTTGCAATTTTTTTAAAATAAAGTTAAAGTAAAAATGCATTTTGGCATTGTGCCTGAATGTCGGAACTGAAAAATCCGCTAATTAATCCGTCCGAATACAGGGCGGTTGATCGCCCAATATATTGAATAAGCGATACTGTAATTAGCAGTTTTTCAGCATCCGTCCACTTTTGAAAGAAAGTGGAATTTTTACAGGATAAAGGGGCGAAAAATGTTAAAGGGAAATAAAAAGAATAAAATCAAATTGTCATCCTCGGGCTTGACCCGAGGATCCACTTGGTGTGGATTGAACACACCCCGATATTATCCAACACACACAAACTGAAATACACTAATTGAAAGGAACCAAAATGAAAAAAGAAAAAGTAAGAACTGTTATTTGCGCTCTTGCCCTGATGTTGGGCTTAAGTACGCC
>JBJEXE010000046.1:0-8900 GCA_051885475.1 Alphaproteobacteria bacterium
AAGCCGCTGTTTCTGCCCGTCGTGCTGGTGTGGTGCAATCGGTTGATTCAGCCCGTATCGTTATTCGGGCGACGGAAGAACTTTCTTCCACTTCTGCCGGTGTGGATATTTATGATTTGGATAAATTCCAACGTTCCAATACGGGAACCTGTATGACCCAGAAACCCTTGGTCAAAGTGGGTGAAAAAGTGGAAAAAGGTGAAATTATTGCAGACGGACCTTGTACCGAAATGGGCGAATTGGCCTTGGGACGCAATATCTTGGTCGCTTTTGTGCCGTGGAACGGTTATAACTACGAAGACTCCATTTTGGTGAGCGAACGCATTGCACGTGATGACGTCTTTACCTCCATTCACTTGGAAGAATTTGAAGTAACTGCCCGCGATACCAAATTGGGTCAAGAAGAAATTACCCGCGATATTCCGAATGTCGGGGAAGAAGGCTTGAGAAATTTGGATGAAACAGGTGTGATTTACATCGGTGCTGAAGTCAAAGCCGGCGATATTTTGGTCGGTAAAGTGACGCCCAAAGGCGAAACCGTGATGACACCGGAAGAAAAATTGCTCCGGACCATCTTCGGTGAAAAAGCCGCTGATGTGCGCGACAGCTCTTTGCGTGTGCCGCCTGGCATTTCTGGAACGGTGGTGGATGTGCGTGTCTTTACCCGTCGGGGATTGGAAAAAGATGAACGGGCGCGTTCCATTGAACAGGCTGAAATTACCAAGTTGGCCAAAGACCGTGATGATGAAAAGGCTATTTTGATTGCCGACTTTGCGGGTCGTATCCGCGAAAAGTTGGTGGGGCAAAAGGTCACCAAGGCTGAAGGCTTTAAGGCCAATCACGTGTTGACCCAGGAAGATTTGGCAGATTTGAAGATTGCTGGTTTACGCAAAATCAATGTCAAAGAAGATGCCGTGATGGTTGAGGTGGAACAGCTGATTAAAACCTATGATGACGCCGAAAAGAATTTGCAAGCCGAGTTTGAAAACAAGGTGGAAAAATTACAACGCGGGGACGATATGTTGCCGGGTGAGCTGAAAAAGATTAAAGTATTTGTGGCCGCCAAGCGCAAATTGCAACCTGGGGACAAAATGTCCGGTCGTCACGGAAACAAAGGGGTGGTGTCCCGCGTGTTGCCGATTGAAGATATGCCTTATACCGAAGACGGAACACCGGTGGATATCGTTTTGAATCCGTTGGGCGTGCCGTCGCGTATGAATGTGGGGCAGGTGCTGGAAACTCATTTGGGGTATGCCTGTCATGCATTGGGGGCCCAAATCAATCAGGTGGTTGAAAAGGTGAAAGCCGATAAAGCCAGTATGGATGATTTGCGCAAAACCTTGAAAGATATTTATGGCGACAGAGAATATACCAAGAAAATTGCGCCGATGTCTGATGAAGAAGTGTTAAATATGAGTGCCAACTTGAAAGACGGTCTGCCGATTGCAACACCGGTCTTTGATGGGGCACATATGGATGACATTGATGGCATGTTGAAAAAGGCAGGATTGCCTGTTTCCGGTCAAGTCACATTGTTTGACGGACGCACGGGCGAAGCCTTTGACCGCAAAGTGACTATCGGGTATATGTATATGTTGAAGTTGCACCACTTGGTGGACGAAAAAATTCACGCGCGTTCCATTGGACCTTACAGCTTGGTGACGCAACAACCGTTGGGTGGTAAAGCGCAAGGCGGTGGTCAGCGCTTCGGTGAAATGGAAGTGTGGGCTTTGGAAGCCTATGGGGCTGCCTATACTTTGCAGGAAATGTTGACCATCAAGTCAGATGACGTGTCCGGTCGTATCAAAGCCTATGAAACCATTATTCGTGGGGATACGTCCTTTGAAGCGGGTATTCCTGAATCCTTCAACGTGTTGGTGAAGGAAATGCGCTCCCTTGGCTTGGATGTGGAACTGAATCAAAACGAACAATAAGGAGAAATGACAATGAATGAACTTATGAGAACTTTCAGCCCTTTGGCAAATCCGCAAACGTTTGACAATATTCGGATTTCGGTGGCCTCCCCTGAAAAAATCAGGTCTTGGTCGTTTGGTGAAGTAACGCGTCCGGAAACCATCAACTATCGGACTTTCAAGCCCGAACGTGATGGCTTATTCTGCGCCAAAATCTTTGGTCCGGTAAAGGATTACGAATGTTTGTGCGGTAAATATAAACGAATGAAGTATCGTGGAATTACCTGCGAAAAATGCGGTGTGGAAGTGACACTGTCCAAAGTGCGTCGTGAACGGATGGGGCATATTGAATTGGTGGCCCCCGTCACGCACATTTGGTTTTTGAAATCGCTTCCCAGCCGGATTGGTACTTTGTTGGATATGATGTTAAAGGATTTGGAAGCAGTCCTTTACTTTGAAAAATACATTGTGATTGAACCGGGCTTGACCCCGTTAAAGCAATTGGAACTTTTGACCGAAGAACAATATCAAAAGGCTCAAGAAGACTATGGCGAAGATGCTTTCCGCGCCGGTATTGGGGCAGAAGCCATCAAAGCCTTGCTCAGCCAAATTGACTTGGCCGAAGAAGCCAAAAAATTGCGCGCCGAATTGATTGAAACCAAATCAGATATGAAGCGCAAGAAGATTGTCAAAAAGTTAAAATTGGTGGAAGCCTTTTTGGAATCCGGTTCTCGTCCCGAATGGATGGTGTTGGATGTGTTGCCGGTGATTCCGCCGGATTTGCGTCCGTTGGTGCCGTTGGATGGCGGTCGGTTTGCGACTTCCGATTTGAACGATTTGTACCGTCGTGTGATTAACCGCAACAATCGTTTGAAACGGTTGTTGGAATTGCGGGCGCCGGAAATCATTATTCGCAATGAAAAACGGATGTTGCAAGAAGCAGTAGATGCTTTGTTTGATAACGGGCGTCGTGGTCGTGCTGTCACGGGGATTAACAAACGTCCGTTGAAATCTTTGGCTGATATGCTGCGTGGTAAAGCCGGTCGTTTCCGTCAAAACTTGTTGGGAAAACGTGTGGACTATTCCGGTCGTTCCGTGATTACGGTGGGGCCTGAATTAAAGCTGCATCAATGCGGTTTGCCCAAGCGGATGGCTTTGGAATTGTTTAAGCCGTTCATTTATGCCAAGTTGGAAGCGCAAGGTAAAGCGGCGACCATTAAAAACGCCAAAAAATTGGTGGAAAAGGAAACGCCGGATGTTTGGGATATTTTGTCCGAAGTGATTAAAGAACACCCCGTTTTGTTAAACCGTGCACCGACGTTGCACCGTTTGGGGATTCAGGCCTTTGAACCGGTTTTGATTGAAGGTAAAGCCATTCAATTACACCCGTTGGCCTGTACGGCATTTAACGCGGACTTTGACGGCGACCAGATGGCTGTGCACGTTCCGTTGTCCACTGAAGCTCAATTGGAAGCCCGTGCATTGATGTTGTCCACGAATAACATTTTGGCGCCGGCGAATGGTCAACCGATTATTGTGCCGACACAGGATATGATTTTGGGGATGTATTACCTGTCCATGATGCGTGAAGGCGAAAAAGGTGAAGGAATGATTTTCTCGGGTCGTCAGGAAATTGAACACGCTTTATTTGAAAAGGCGGTTTCTTTGCACGCCAAAATCAAGGTGCGCTTGGAAATTACTGATGACAACGGGGAACGTGTCACCAAATTGGTGGAAACAACCCCAGGGCGTGTGATTTTGTCCGAAGTGTTGCCCACCACCGGCAAAGTGCCGTTCAGCTTGATTAACCGTCAAGTGGGTAAGAAACAAGTGGCTGAAATTTTGGGGATTGTCTATCGCGAATGCGGTCAAAAGGAAACCTGTATTTTTGCCGATAACATTAAGGCCATGGGCTTTAAGAACGCGGCCAAAGCCGGTATTTCCATCGGTAAAGATGACTTCATTATTCCGGCCGAAAAGAAAAAGTTGTTGGCCGAAACAGAAGCCAAAGTCAACGAATATGAACGTCAATATCAAGACGGTCTGATTACCCGTTTGGAAAAATACAACAAAGTGGTGGATGCTTGGGGAAATTGCACGGATGCTGTGGCAAAGGCGATGATGAAGAACATTTCCAAAACCGAACCGGGCAAGCCTGTCAACTCTGTTTATATGATGTCCGATTCCGGGGCGCGTGGGTCTGCGACTCAGATGCGTCAGTTGGCCGGTATGCGTGGATTGATGACCAAACCGTCAGGGGAAATTATTGAAACCCCGATTCGTTCCAACTTTAAGGAAGGTTTGAGCGTTTTGGAATACTTTAACTCAACGCACGGTTCCCGTAAGGGGTTGGCCGATACCGCTTTGAAAACGGCAAACTCAGGTTATTTGACCCGTCGTTTGGTGGATGTGGCGCAAGATGCCATTATTACTATGGACGATTGCGGCACCGAAAACGGTATTACCATTCAACCGATTATTGAAGGTGGGGATGTGATTGCGACCACCGGTGAACGGATTTTGGGCCGGACAACCGCTGAAGAAGTGAAACATCCGGAAACGGGCGAAATCATTATTCCGAAGGGCAAATTGGTGGACGAACAGGATGTGGCCAAAATTGACGCTTTGGGAATTGATTCCGTCAAGATTCGTTCTGTCTTAACCTGCGAAGCCGAAGATGGTATTTGCGCGGCCTGCTATGGGCGTGATTTGGCCCGTGGCACACCGGTGAATTTGGGTGAAGTGGTGGGAATTATCGCTGCTCAATCCATTGGTGAACCGGGAACGCAGTTGACCTTGCGGACCTTCCACGTTGGTGGAACGGCGCAGCGGGGGGCTGATGCGGCCATTGATGCGGCTTTTGATGCGCAAGTGCGTTTGGGCCAAGGGATTATTGTGAAAAATTCCCAAGGGGCTTCGGTCATTTTGTCGCGTAATTTTGAAGTGTCTTTGTTGGATGCCAATCATCGTGAAAAAGCCCGCCATAAGATTCCTTATGGGGCTAAATTGATGGTGGAAGATGGTCAGGAAGTGAAAAAAGGAACCCGCTTGGCAGAATGGGATCCGTATTCAACCCCGATGATTGCCGATGCCGATGGTGTGGCTAAATACGAAGACATCATTGCCGGTAAGACTTTGGATGAACGCACCGATGCCTCCACGGGGCTCACCGAACGCATTATTATGGAACCGGATAAACAATCCAGTGCCAAGAACTTGCGTCCTGTGATTGCCATTGTGAATGACAAAGGGAAAGCCGTCAAGACCAGCAAAGGTAATGAAGCCAAGACTTATTTGCCCAAAGGCGCGATTGTGACCGTCAAAGATGGTCAGGAAATCCACGTCGGGGATGTGTTGGCTTTGGTGGCCAGAGATTCCAAGACCAAGGATATTACGGGTGGTTTGCCGCGGGTGGCTGAATTGTTTGAAGCCCGTCATCCCAAGGATGCGGCCATTATGGCAGAAGCCGCCGGTCGTGTGGAATATGATGCTGACTTTAAATCCAAGCGTGTGATCAACGTGGTGGATGACGAAGGCCATAAACACGCGCATTTGATTCCGAAGGGTCGGACGCCTGCTGTCTATGAAGGCGATATTGTCCAAAAGGGCGATTTGATTGTGGAAGGGCCTTTGGCACCACACGACATTTTGCGTATTTTGGGCGTGGAAGCTTTGGCTCACTATCTGGTGAAGGAAGTCCAAGCCGTGTATCGTTTGCAGGGCGTGCGTATCAACGACAAACATATTGAAGTGATTGTGCGTCAGATGATGCGTAAAATGGAAGTTGTGGATCCGGGTGATACCACTTTGTTGGAAGGCGAACAAGTTGAAAAGGCTCAACTGATTAAGGAAAATCTGAAAGCCGAAAAAGCCGGCGGTAAGCCCGCCAAAGTGGCGCCTGTGTTGCTGGGGATTACCAAAGCCTCGCTGCAAACCAGTTCGTTTATTTCAGCCGCCTCCTTCCAAGAAACAACACGTGTGTTGACGGAAGCTGCTGTGGCGGGTAAAAATGACCCCTTGCACGGTTTGAAAGAAAACGTGATTGTGGGCCGTTTGATTCCGGCCGGAACCGGTGCTGAAGTGCGTCGTTTGCGTCAAATTGCTGCTGAACGGGATAAAGAAATTTTGGCAGCACGTGGGAAAGAAACCCATAATTTGGCCGAAGGCGAAAGCGAAAGACCGCAAGGCTAAAATTTTCATCTCATAAAAACCCCCGCCGATTTTAAGCGGGGATTTTTTCTTGACATCTTTTTTTATTTCATTTATCCTTTCATAAAAGAGGAGTTAGAAAATGAATTTCAAAACATCAAAAACGCTCAGAAGCCTGATTTTGTACACACACACACACACACACACACACACATGTAAGTATTGCCTAGAATTTTTTGCGCATTTGCGCAAAAAAAGTACTGTTTTTTTCACACAGTTTTGGAAGTTCGGAGCAACTCCAAGATGCCCCCCTGTGGGGAACGCGGCCGCAGTTTAGTTGAAATGCTGGGAACGTTGGCCATTATGGGGATATTGAGCATCACGGGCATTTCAGGCTTTCGCATGATGATGAATAAACACCACGCCAACACAATTTTGGAAGAAGCCAAAATGCATTCTGTCTTGTTGGCGGGACGTGCCTTGAATCAAGGATTACCCGAAAATACCTCTTTGGAAAATATAAGCTATCCATTTACTTATAAAAAGGAATCAGAGGTCGCTTATTCCTTAAATCTGGCCGGCGTGGATGAGGGCGTCTGCCGGATTTTAAATGCCGTGGGGAAACTCAGTTTTGCCGAAACACTTTTAATCAACGCCGGGGCGGATTGTCAAAAGGAAAACACCCTTACCTTTTACATCAACACCGAAATGACACCTGAAATAACAAATAACGACAGAGTGGTGCCTTGTGAAGACGACAGTGCCTGCGGTGAATGTGGCACGTGCGGCAACCAACACGTATGCGTCTTTACTGATTCAAATTGCACCGATGCCGACAAACCTTATTGTAATCAAGGAACATGCCAAAGGTGTCCATCCGGGGAATTTTTTAATCACTTTGATGGCAAAAATAGCTGTGAACCTTGTGATTTTGATAACGAAAGTACCTATATTTGGGCAGAAGAATCGGAATGCCAAAGTTGCCCTAACCGTTTATATCTCCCCGATGGCAGATGCATTTCCTGCGAAACAAAAGCACGTATACTGACTTCAGATGTTTCACTTTGTTCCCGTTGTCCAAACAGGTATATGACCATAGGTTCTACCTTTTGTGATTTATGCGAAGGAAAAATTTCCTCTGATTACCATTCCTGTCTTTTTTATTGTGCCCCCGGCTATGTAGGAACCCAAAATGGATGTCAGCCTTGTGACAGCCCCGAACAACGCCTAACTTTACAAGGAAGTGATAATGATCAAGCCAAAAAGGATTGTTCGGTTTGTTCCAACCGTACATTTATGGCTGGAAGAGCTGAGATGGGATACAAATACTGTGCCCTGAATTGTGCTCAAGAAGGGGAGTTTTTGGATGCCGACGGCTACTGCCGAAGTTGTGACAGTGATTCTTTTTACATAGGCTGGGATAACCACAATCCAAACTTTGATATTTATAATGACTTATTGGCTAAATGTAATGCTTGCCCCAATATGATTCCAGATGCTTCTAATAATAAATCTTGCATTCATTTCAACAATCCACAACCAACCGTAAATATCAGACCTGAACATTGTAAAACCTATTTTAAAGGGAAACGGTATGTCGCCAAAGATACTTGGCAATTTGAATGCACCTTGTGCCCTGAAAAAGACACCGAAGCATGGGAGGCTTTGACGGCCGAACAACAAGCAGAATGCACGCCCGCCTCATAAAAATTTTAAAACGTTTTTAAAAACCTGCTTGACATTGGGTATTCCTTTTGCTACAATAATACGGCCTAGTCCGAAAGGAGGGTGCCGGGACTTTGTCCAACAGGAGGAGTTCTTGGCTATATCGCTTAAAAGAAAGGATATAAAATGAACACGACTTATGCTTTAACTTTTCCATCATTTCAAGGGGGACTTCCCCGTTATTTGACCGAAATCAACAAATTTCCGATGTTGGGGGCGGACCAAGAATATATGCTGGCAAAGCGTTATCACGAAACAGGGGATATTGAGGCAGCCCATCAACTGACCACTTCGCATTTGCGTTTGGCGGCCAAGGTGGCGATTTCATTTCGCCATTACGGGTTGGCTTTGTCCGATTTAATCAGCGAAGCCAACATCGGTTTGATGCAGGCCATTAAAAAGTTTGATCCGGATAAGGGCTTTCGTTTGGCAACTTATGCGATTTGGTGGATCAAAGCAGCGGTTTCTGAGTTCATTTTAAAGTCTTGGTCTTTGGTGAAAATCGGGACGGTCGCGACGCAAAAACGTCTGTTTTACAATTTGCATAAAATCAAATCCAAATTGGGATTGTATGGGGATACGGGGATTTCTGATGAAACGGCGGATTATATTTCCAAGACGTTGAAAGTTTCACGTAAGGATGTTTTGGAAATGGAACAGCGCTTATCCGGTGATTCTTCCTTGAACGCGCCGCTTTCCAGTGATTCCGGCACAAACTTTCAGGAAATGTTGGCCGACGATGAAGAAACCATTGAGGAACGTTTGGGGGATCGTCAGGACTTGACGCTCAAAAAAACATTGTTGGCAGAAGCAATGAAAACTTTGAATGAACGCGAACAGGCCATCTTGCAAAAACGGTATTTGACCGAACATCCGCAAACCTTGGAGGATTTAGGCGTGGAGTTCCACATCAGCCGTGAGCGGGTGCGTCAAATTGAAACAAAGGCTTTTGAAAAGTTGAAAAAGGCAATGCAGGCCAGTGCTCAAAAGTTAGCGTTGGTTTAAAAATTTTCTTGACAAAGCCAAAAAAATAAGGCATAATAGGGCTCACATTTTGTGGAGAGGTGGCCGAGTGGTTAATGGCAGCAGACTGTAAATCTGCCCTCTTATGAG
>JBJEXE010000047.1:0-2071 GCA_051885475.1 Alphaproteobacteria bacterium
CATTTCCCCGTTGGGCAGCTTTTCTTCATTATAGGCTTCGGTCATGACCGCCAAAAAGGCCCGATCAACGCCGGCAGAAGGTTCCACCACAAAGGGAACCACCCACTTTTTGGCCTCCTCATCAAAGACCGCTAATTTGGCAGTAGAATCCGTGTTTTTATGAACTTTGGTGGTGAGCGCTAATTCGTCTTGATAACGGGTGTGATTGCCCAAATCATAATCCTGACGGTCGGCTACCCCCTCTAACTCTTCCGTCCCGATGGGAAATTCATATTCCAAATCATAGGTTTTTTTGGAATAATGCGCCAATTCATCGGCCGGCACATCTTTTATATGAATTTTATTGGGATCCAAGCCTTGATCCACCCACCATTTGATACGGGCATCACGCCATTTATCCAGCCATTCTAAATCTGTGCCGGGCTTGACAAAAAATTCCAATTCCATCTGTTCAAATTCACGCAACCGAAAAATGAAGTTGCGCACGGTAATTTCATTACGGAAAGACTTCCCGATTTGCGCAATACCAAAGGGGACTTTGCGGGAAGTGGAATCCACCACATTTTTAAATTGTGTAAAAATGGCCTGCGCTGTTTCAGGGCGTAAATAGGCCAAGGAGGAGCCGTCATCCACCGGTCCCACGTGTGTTTTAAACATCAAATTAAAGGGACGCGGTTCGGTTAACTCTGTGGAGCCACATTCGGGGCATTTGCCGTCTTTCACGTGGTCGGCACGAAAGCGGGCTTTGCAGCGTTTACAATCCTGCATCGGATCCGAAAAAGTGTCTTCGTGGCCCGAATAATGAAGCACTTTGCGCAAGGTCAATAAACTGGCGTCCAACCCTTCCACATCATCGCGTTCATAAACCATCGCGCGCCACCAAGCGGCCTTGATGTTATTTTTCAGCTCTACCCCCAATGGACCGTAATCATAAACCCCTTGCAATCCTCCATAAATATCGGCGCTTTGAAAAACAAAGCCGCGTCGTTTACATAAACTGACCAGTTGTTCCATTGTTGTTGCGGGCATAAAAACTCCTTTGTTGAAAACCAGGGGCCATTATAGCGAATTACCCCCTGAAAGTCAATGATTTTTAAGGTCTGATATCAAAAAGACGTTTTAAATCAGGCCGGCAATTTCTTTTTCCAGCTTGTCCATAGGGGCAGTGGGTTCAAAACGAGCGACCACTTGGCCTTGGCGATTCACTAAAAATTTGGTAAAGTTCCATTTTATATCAGGATTTTTGCGCCAATCGGGGTCAATTTTAAACAACATTTCTTCCAAAACAGGCGTCAGTTTATGCGCATTAAACCCTTGAAAGCCTTGTTGGGATTTTAAATAGGTGTAAAGGGGCAGGGCGTTTTTTCCGTTGACATCGGATTTTTTCATTTGGGGAAATTGTGTTTTGTAATTGAGTTGGCAAAATTGACGGATTTCTTCATCTGTCCCAGGGGTTTGATGCCCGAATTGATTGGAAGGAATATCCACAATTTCTAATCCCTTATCGTGGTATTTTTCATAGAGAGCTTCCAACTCTTTATATTGTGGGGTAAAGCCACATCCCGTTGCGGTATTGACAATTAAAATCACTTTGCCCTTGAAATCAGCCAACGAAAGTTCTTCACCATTTGGTTTTAACACACTAAAATCATAGATACTTTTCATTTTTTCCCTCCTTTTTATTTTATATGGGGGAAAATTTCCAAAATTCAATTTTTAACCCTATTGTTTTTTTAAAAAAGCAAACTCATCTTTTAAAAATTATTTTTAATATTTACATTATAACTCATTGAAGAATATGGATTTTCAGGAATATTTTCCTTGACTTTTGATTAAATTTATGATACGATAATTCTTAGTTAACGGCACTGGTGTATCCAGTGCTTTTTTGTTAACTAATACGTGATCGTTATGTTATATACTCCTTTGATATGAGGCCCTGCTATTTTGGCAGGGCTCTTTTTTAAAAGGAGGCTTTATTATAAAATAAGGAGAAAAAAATTTATGAGTGAACACGTTAAAATCTATGGCGTCAAGCCACGGATACAATATACAGCGGATGGAACTTTGA
>JBJEXE010000048.1:0-8460 GCA_051885475.1 Alphaproteobacteria bacterium
AATTCATGACAGACCATGTTAAAATCTATGGCGTCAAGCCACGGATACAATATACGGCAGATGGAAGCTTGACTGACTACGAGTTCCCATTTGCCATTTTTAAAACCTCAGATATTGATGTTTATTTGGGGGATAGTAAACAAGAACCAACCACTTATACAGTTTCAGAAATCCGTCATTCAGATGGAGGAGCTGTGCGTTTTGAAACGGCCCCGGAGCCCGGCACAATCATTACTATTGTCCGCAACCTGTCCATTGAGCGCACCAGCGATTTTCAAGAAGGTTCCACCTTGCGGGCCAAGGTGCTAAATGACGAATTAGATTACCAAATTGCGTGCACGCAACAAATTGCCGAAAATCTGAATCGGTCTATGGTGTTGCCCCCTTATGCAGAGGGTAGTGATTTGGATTTAACTTTGCCCACGCCCAGCGCGGGGAAAGCCATTGTATGGAACGCCGATGGCACCAACCTGGAAAATTCCACAGTTGAAGTGAATGCGTTGGAAAGCACTTTAAAGGGGTATAAAGAGACGGCTGAAAGTGCTGCTTCTTCTGCCAGCGCAAAAGCAGAAATTGCCTCGGATAAAGCGGAACTCGCCACCACCAAAGCCCAGCTTGCCTCCGACAAAGCCGATATTGCCAGCCAAAAAGCAACAGAAGTCAGCAATGCCCTTTCCACAAAAGCAAATATAAATATGGATAATCTCTCGGCGACTGGGAAAAGTATCCTTGTGAACTTTCCTATGCCTGATTATTCTTCAGCCATTTCACTGGGTGTCACAACTTATACGGCCCCTTCCACCGGATGGCTATATTGTAATTTTGAAGGTAATGGTTTCGTTGTTCAGTTAGAGATTGATTCTCAAGAATGTGCAACAGGCGGAGGAATCAATTCTAACAACGATAAATTTATGGTTCCCATTAAAATAGGACAGACAGCCGTTATAAATGTTGCGGATAGAATTGAATCTTTTATACCATGTATTGGAGGCTGATATGAAATATGCAAAAATAATAAACGAAGAAACAAAACAATGTGCTGTTGGATCAGGAAGCAATACAGCATTTTATAAATCCATCGGAATGAAAAAGATGGAGGTAGAACAGACATACAATGGTCAATGGTATGTAAAAGGCTATGCACCCGAAAAACCAGCACTAACCTATGCGGAAAAACGCTTGGCAGAATATCCACCTATTTCCGAGCAATTAGATATGATGTATTGGGACAAAATAAATAACACAAACTTATGGCAAGAAAAAATTGCCGAAATAAAGTCCAAATATCCCAAAGAGTAAAAAATTGGCCCCTGCTTGTCAGGGGCAGTCTTTATTGAAATTTTTGCCATCTATTTTGGTTATTTGAGTTTCCGCATAAGGTATCCCACAAAAATACTTGATTTTATGCTCCATGTCCTCTTTTTTGTATCGGTATTTTCTTAAAAGTTTCATTATAACTCCTTGTCAATTTGTAAATTGATATTTAATGCTTCATCTCTTTTTTTAGCGATGGCATAAGCCATTTTCAGTCCACTTGGTTTATCATCATTCACCAATATACGCTCCCCCATCGGAGCATCAAAAATCACTTTGTCATAGCGCAGGCCATTTTGTTTTATAAAAGAATCTAAATGTGCTCGTTCTTCTTCTTTACGAGATGTGACCAGAATAATCATATCTTCTTGAGGAATCTGAGCAAATAATTCTTTAACCCCCTTTAAAAGAACATCCTTGCCATTTTTATAGCCATTATGTATACACAGCGTACCATCCACATCAAAAATCCATGTGTGGGGAAGTGCCGAAAGAACAAGTTTATTTTTCATCTAAGTACTCCTGTAATGCCAATAATCCCTTGTAAAAAGCGCCACAAATCGCATCATAATCTTCCCAAGCATAGGTTGTTAAAGAAAGCCATATAATGGCATGAAGTAATTTGATTTTCTTGCGGTTTGCTCCCGTCATTTCAAAAAATTCTTCTTCCAAATTTTTCCAGTTATTAGAAACAATTTCCAATTCAACTTCATTTTCCTTAATATTTAAGGAAAAGTTTTTACGATTGAATTGATCATAATCCCCCACCACACTGTAATATAACTTCGCCCAATCATAATCCACATCACCATAGAACTTCGTTTTGCCGAAATAACCGCGAGGATCAATCAATATCGGACGAACCCCTTCTGTTTCAATCATCATATTATGGAAAGTACAATCTCCGTGAATAAAGTGAAATTGATTTGGATACATTTCACGCATTTGAGAGATAATTTCATCCTTAATGGTAAAAATATTCATACATTTTTTGCCGTTAATCATCACCGTTTTGTCTTGTGCAAACGGCACTAAATCTTCCACTTTGGCCAAACGATCAAATGTTTTGGTAATATAATTGTTTTCACAATCCTCTGTATTAGCATCAATGGGCGGCACAATATTATGTAAAGTTTCTAAGGTCTTAATAATCTTCTTCAATAACGCTTTTTTAAAACCTTTTGTCAAAAACGCATATTCAAAAATGTTTTGTCCTTTAATTTTTTCCATAATCAATGGGTCATACCCATACAATTTAGGAATATTGGTGTATCCTAACTCTACAACTTTTTTGTACCAATCAATTTCGTCTTGAGCCAGCTTTCGCCCTTGTTCATTCACGGCATATTTCAAGACAATATCCCCTTTAAACTCCATTTTATTAAAGGGACGACATTTTGGCTTATTCAGTTCGTTTTGAAAATATGACAGCATTGTGCCAATTTCTAATCCACCATACATATCCAAACGTTCAAATTTAATCTTTTTTGTTGAAAGATAACGAACAAATTCCCCTTCTTCGGGCACGTCATAGAGTTCAGCTTTATTCTTAAAAACAAATAATCCAGCAACACCATTTTCAGCGGATGCTTCCTCTTTAAAGGCATTATCCACGAATGACCAGCGACAGCTAAAACCTTTGGATATACCGATATAATTATGCTCTGTGGATATTATATCTCCAACCGTTGAAAGCACTAAATCACACCAAATCAACATAAATTGTGCTTTGTCGGGAATCGTTTTTATGGCTTGTTTCAGCCCCGAACAAGTGCCTTTTTTGTCGGTTTCTATGACTTCATAATCAACAGATGCAAAGGCATTTAAATATCTTTTTAAAACCTCTTTTTTATAATCGGCAATAATTTTAAAATGTGCGTGCGGATACTTTTTAAAAAGATGAAAAATCATAGGTAAATTATCCACGGGCACCAATGCCTTGGGTTTATTTGTTGTTAAAGTTTCAAGGCGTGTTCCTTTGCCGCCTGCTTGGACAATAATATATTCCATATTCAGCTCCTTTCCCGAATAATCATTTGAACAATTTCATCTGCCAACTTTTCATCTGCATTTTGGGCATTAAATTCAAAGATATTTTTAGAGGTAAACGGATACTTTTTCAGCGATGAAATTTCACGAAACCTGGCAGCACTTATCATGGGAGACTTTGGATAATCCCACGTATTCGTGTATAAAATGATATGAGGTATCGTTTTGATAATTGAGAGTTGTTCTGAAAAACCACTTCGCAAAGAAATGATACCAGATGCTTTACTAGCCAACAAATTAGCTTCTTTCAAAGATAAATCAACAGTTTTACCGAAAGAAAATTTTTCCTTTGTCATATTCCAAAATACATCAACTCCTGTTTCAGAAAGTTTATCATATAAAAGTTTCCAAAAAGCCAACGATACAGGTTGAATGGTTGCTGCTTCGGGGGCAATAAAAATAAATTTTTTCTTTAAGCCTGCCAATGCCATTTTCTTCGCCACATTTTCTTTGGTTCGTTCATCAAAAAAGAGAAAAAGATCTTTGGATAAATCAGCATCCAAAGCAGCTATTTCCCGAATTTTGTCAAAACAATGGACTTTTAAATCAGTATTCATCCACAAAGAATGACAACCGGTTGCAAAATTTTCGGGAAAAATGATATGTATGTTTGTATTATTGATGATAAAATCTTTGTCGGGGTAATCAATTAAAATTCCCGCCTGAGGAATAAAAGTATATTGCATTTCGGGACATACCATCTCAATCAAATCAAGATGATATTTTTGAGTTGCAATCAAGAGACTTTTTTGAACCAGAGTTTTATAATTGGGTGTTGAACGCAAAAGTTTTAAAAAAGTAAAAACTTCCCCCGAATGATATGTCAAAACATACATATCAGTTATTTTTTTATTAAAAATAAACAAAAAATCATCGGGAAAAACTTTTTCTCGCAATTTTTTATATTTCTGTTTATAATGCCTGCGTTTTTTACCAAAGCATAAATGATATAAAATCCAACAACGTGCTATTTTGATTTTTTTAATTACCTGTTTCATTTTTTTATCTCTTTTAAAATTGACTCTACAGTTTTATCCCAAGAAAATAGTTGAGCGCGGGCAAGGCCTTTTTGTCGCATTTTTTCACGCAATTCCGGACGATAATAATACTCTTCATAAGCCTTGATATGTTGCGCATCACTATCCCAATCAACCATAATACCTGCATCCCCAACCACTTCTGGCAAACTGGAATTATTGGAGGTAATGATGGGGCAACCACAAGCCATGGCTTCCAAAGGAGGCAACCCAAAACCTTCGTATTGAGAGGTATAAACAAACCATTCAGCACCACTATAAAGAGGGGCCAAATCTTCATCATCAATATAACCAGCTTTGATAATCTTATCTTTATAGTCCCCACAAGCTGAAATTTCGGCATCCAATTTTCCAATAAAGTCTTCATAATGTCCTCCACCCAAAATAAAAACCATATCTTGAATATTATTCTTTTTGATAAATTGAATAAAAGTTTTTACGGCACGAATCAGATTTTTATGGGGGGCCAAAGAACACAAAGAAAAGACGTACTTTTTATCCGTCGGTAAATGATATTTTAAAAGAGATTTTAAGGTTTCTTCTGTTGGGCAAGGATGAAAAGTATCACTACAAGCCAAAGGAGTGACGGTAATTTGTTCTTTTTTTAATTCAGGAACATATTTTAAAAAGTCTTTTTTCGTTTGTTCTGAAATGGAAAAATAGTGCGTCTTTGTTGCACTTTTCATATAGTGAATCAATTTTAAAATCCAACTGTTTCCCTCTTGAATATCTTTAAAATAGTGTGATAATACCAACGGAGTCGTATCATAAATTAAAATATATTTTTTGAGTTTATCCATAGCGACGATTTCTTCAGGCGGACGTTCGCAGGGCGAAAAATAAGCATCCAGTTTTAATTTAGTCCAAGGTGTTGCTGTCTTTTTTAAAATCTGATTAGGAAGATAACAGAGTATCTTTTTTGTAAAAAGAACATAATGCCAAAAAATTTTAGCTCCCTTTTTTTGCCTTATTTTTGCCATCCTTTTATTTTTTCTTAAAACCGTATGCCATTTGTCAAAAACAGTTGCATAGGGATAAACAGGAATCTTTTTAAATTCCTTTAACTGATTAAAAAAATATTGTTGATAAGGAGCACAATAAAATGAAAGTTCTATCTCTTTATTTTTCATTAGCCTCTGAACAATTTGGTAGGCCGTAAAGAAAATGCCACTTCGCCCTGAATTTTTTTGAACGGCATTTGCCAATATCGTGGCATCAAACATCAATTTGATCTTTTCTGCCATTATAGAACTCCTTTTTTAGCTCTTTCAATGTCCTTTTCCATCATCATTTTGGCCAATTCGGCAAAGCTCACCTTACGATGCCAACCCAAAACTTTTTCCGCTTTAGCGGGATTCCCCAACAAAACTTCCACCTCTGCAGGACGATAAAATTGCGGATTTACTTTTACAACCACCCTTCCCGTTTTTTGATCAATACCGACTTCATTCACCCCTTCACCTTGCCAGGTAATGTCAAATCCGGCCGTTTTTCCGGCTTCTTCCACAAATTCACGAATAGAGTGAGTTTCCTTGGTTGCCAAAACATAGGTATCAGAATGATCTTGCTGTAACATCAACCACATACCTTCCACATAATCCCCCGCAAAACCCCAATCACGTTTAGCGTTCAAATTCCCTAATTCAACAGGCTTATCTGTTTTACCTGTTGCCATTTCCGCAAAGTGAGCCGTAATTTTACGTGTTACGAATTCTTTACCACGCATTGGACTTTCGTGATTAAATAAGATACCAGAACAGGCAAACACATTAAAACTTTCACGGTAATTTGTCACCATCCAATGAGCCATCAATTTTGCCACACCATAGGGGCTACGCGGATAAAAGGGCGTTGTTTCGGATTGAACAGGCTCTTGAATTTTTCCAAACATTTCACTGGTGGAGGCTTGATAAAATCTGGTTTTGGGTGAAAATTCACGAATGGCTTCCAAAATATAAAGCACCCCCATTCCATCTGCTTGAGCTGTATAGATGGGTTCTGACCAACTGGCTGCCACAAAACTTTGAGCTGCCAAATTATAAAATTCATCCGGTTGATAATTTTTAAGGAGCCTGGCAACATTGGAAAATTCTAACAAATCAAAATCTTTCATTTCTATTTTGTCCAAAATCCCATGTTCTTTTAATTTTTCAAAGGTATCGGTGGCACCCCGGCGATAAAGCCCGACAACCTTATATCCTTTTTCCAGTAAGAACTTGGCCAAATAGCCCCCGTCTTGCCCTGTAATCCCCGAAATCATTGCTGTTTTTGTCATTTTATCTTCCTTTCATTTTAAGTTAAAAATTTGATTGACTGTGTCGGCCCAACTGAATTGTTTGGCCCTTTTCAAACCGGCTGAAGACATCTTTTTGCGTTTGTCCGCATTTTGATGCAATTCAACCATTTTTTGAACTGTTTCTTGGATATTTTTACCCGAAATATATTCTGCAGAATCTCCACCTACTTCTGGCAAAGAAGTGTTGCGACAAGTTAAAACAGGTGTCCCGCATTGCATAGCTTCCAAAACAGGTAAACCGAAGCCTTCATATAAACTGGGATAAACAAAAAGTTCAGCTTCAGTATAAAGTGCTGGCAAATCTTCATCAGGAACAAAACCAGTTAGAATGATTTTATCCTTTAATTCTTTTAAATTGCCAACCAATTCTTCAATTTCATTAAATTGTTTTTTGGGACCCACCAATACCAATGAAATATCTGATTGGGTTTTGGCAAATTCAATAAAAGCCTGAATCAAATGGGGGAAGTTTTTACGAGGATTATGATCAGAAACTCCCAAGAAATAATATGGTGTTTGAATGCCATATTTTTTCTTTATATTTTTATCAGGTGCTGGTTTAAAACGTTCATCTGCTGCCAAATAAGCCACTTTAATCTTTTTCTTATCAATATCAGGTCTAAATGTTAAAAAATCTTTTTGAGTGTATTTTGAAATACAAATGAATTCATCTGCTTTTGCCTGTTTCATCCAATAAGAATACTTTTGAATAAATTTTTGATCACAAGCTTTTGGGAACTGAATGGGAAACAGGTCATTGATGATTTGCCGTGTTTTCAAATGCGCTTGATGGACAAGCGGTGAAATAGGAGAAAAAACCGAAAAATACTCATCATACTTGCTCAGTTCTTTTTTATATTTCCAGCCCAACATGCCTTCTAAAATCTTGGCTTTTATTCTGTATTTTTTCTTAATACCTCCACAAGTTGCCTTCAGATTAGGTAAATAAACAACATTTTGACTCAATTTTTCCAGTCCTTTTGAACATAGACATTGTTTTGCTTCAACCTCTGTATGACAAGGAACTAAAGGATAAATTGTGTATTCAGGACATTTGGATAATTCCTTTAAAATCTGGACAGCCTCACGGCAAATACCGGTTTCTTTTCCTTTTGAAGTCAAAAGAATATCAATATCAAATAACAATTTTTTCATTTGTTTTCCCATTTTTCTAAAATCCAACTTGAAGAATTAGCTTTGTTATTTCCCCCAACACCAAAAACTTTATCTACATGACATTCCGAACAAACATCATCTTCCCGAATATTATCTTTCCCTCTATCCCCACCGTTCGCAAAAACCAAACGGTCGTCAGGATACATTTGACGCACTTGACGAATCCCATCGCTGGCAGAGTTATCCGCATCATCAAAACCCAAAGCACAAATCACGCCTTTTAAATTTTCACAAATTGTTTTACGTGTATGAAAATTTTGAAAGGCTTTGCCCTTTTTACGAACCAACCAATCATCAGAATTGATCAACACGATGACACCATCACTGACAGCTGCCGAAGCCTTTATCATTTCAATATGCCCTTCGTGAATGGGGTCAAAACCACCAGAAACAATATAATAGGTTTTCATTTTCTTCCTTTCAGGAAAGCCCAAGATTTGATTTGGTTTTTAAGGGAGAGGTATTTCGGTTGATAAACTTGCTTTTGTTTTAAATCAAGCAAGAGCGGTCGCGTTAGGCCGTACCATTTATTCAAATTTTCTTTGTCTTTACGTTTGGGTTCCAACACTGCAAACTTAAAAATCCGTT
>JBJEXE010000049.1:0-8370 GCA_051885475.1 Alphaproteobacteria bacterium
GAGAGGCATCATATCATAAATCCTTTCAAAAGTCAAGGAAAATATTCCTAAAAATACATATTTTTCAAATAGATATGTTTGTATTATTTAAAACAATGATTGTATTAAATATAAAAATTTTATTTGGAATAAATTTACCTTGCATTCGTTTAAAAGGCTTTAATCGATGATGTGAGAGTATTTGAGATAATTCATGATACACTAATTTACCTCTATTTATCTCTATTTTTAATTCTCAAAAGAAATTTTTTTGCTACCTATTTGCTACCTATTTTGATTTTGGCAAAGGAGGATAAATTTTTGAAAAATAAAAAAGCCCTTGTAAATCAAGGACTTAAATTTGGTGACCCTAGCGAGATTCGAACTCGCGTTACCGCCGTGAAAGGGCGATGTCCTAGGCCTCTAGACGATAGGGTCATTTGAACAATACGCCAGATTATACCTCAAAAAATCTTTTTTTGCAAGAACTTTTTTATAGGAAGTGTTTTAAAAATAATTTTTTAAGCGACTTTTTGTTATGGATTGATTGGTTCAGTGGCTTTTTTTTCATCTTTTCCGGTAAAAATCAGCACGCTCCACGGTGGCACTAAAATTTGTCCATTCCTCAATAAAGGGTTGGTGTCCGACGTATCCAGTTTTATCTGCCATTTACGTCCTTTTTCCAAGGTGGGCAAGCGCCATTTGATGGGTTTATCAAAGGCATTAAAAATAAAGAACAGGCGTGTTTGTTCTCGTCCGATAAAATAGGAAAGGGCACGTATATAGCTTTGCCAATCATCGGTTTGCATCGGCGTTCCATCGGGGCGATACCAAATCAATTCATCGGGTTCATAAAAATCGTGATGTTCCATGGCTTTATGTGTGCGTCGGAAGGTCATCAACCAGCGCACTAAATCCAACATTTTTTGCCCTTCCGGGGAAATATGTTTCCAATCAACCCAAGCGGTTTTATTATCTTGGGCATACAGATTATTATTTCCCCCATGGGGTTGCAAAATTTCATCACCAGAGCGAATCATCGGTGTTCCGGCAGAGCATAAAAGGCTGGTCATCATTGCCCGTGCTCTATCAGCTCTGTTTTTTAAAACAATCGGATCAAGCGTAGGCCCTTCCACGCCGCTGTTCCAAGAAGAATTGTTATCTGTGCCATCGCGGTTCTCTTCGCCATTGGCCTCATTATGTTTATGATTATAGGACACCAAATCAGCCAGGCCGAACCCATCGTGAGCTGTAATAAAATTCACGGTTTCCCACGGTTTTCGGCCATTTTTTTGATACACATCTGCAGATCCCGTCATTCGTTTGGCAAAATCGGCTGCCTGATGATAATCTCCTTTCCAAAAGCGACGCACTGTATCGCGGAACTTGTCATTCCATTCAGCCCAACCGGGGCGGAAAGAACCGACCTGATAGCCCCCTTCCCCTAAATCCCAAGGTTCTGCAATCAATTTCAGGCGCTGAAGTTGAGGGTCTTGTTGCACAATGCTTAAAAAATCACTGTTGCGTACAAAAGTGTTTTGATCATCACGTGCTAAAGTGGTGGCTAAATCAAAGCGAAAGCCGTCAATTTGCATCGTATCCGCCCAATACCGAAGCGAATCCATCACCAGTTGTAAAACGCGCGGATGGCCTAAATTAAAACTGGCCCCACAGCCCGTTGTATCTTCATAATAACGGGGATTTTCGGGATTCAGCCGATAATAAACGGCATTATCAATCCCCCGATAACAGAGCGTCGGACCGAATTGATTGCCTTCTGCCGTATGGTTATAGACCACATCTAAAATAACTTCAATATTGGCTTCATGTAATAAACGGACGGCGCGTTTGAGTTCTGAAATTCCCTCCGAAGCTAAATAAGGCATATGAGGGCACATAAATAAAACAGGGTCATACCCCCAATAATTCGTGAGTCCCTTTTGTTGTAAAGGTCCCGTTGTCATAAAGGTGGCAACCGGCAACAATTCCACGGCAGAAATTTGTAAGGATTTTAAGTAATCAATTACTTTGGGGGTAGACAGTCCCTTAAAGGTCCCACGAAAGGCTTTTTCAACATCGGGATTCAAGGCGGTAAACCCTTTGATATGCATTTCATAAATAACTTCTTCATCCCAGTGGAGTTTGGGTTTTTCAAAATTTCCCCAATCAAAATGAGCGTCATCAACCACAATGCATTTGGGCATAAAATCGGCATCATTTTGACGGGAAAAAGAAAGGTCCAATTTTTCGGAATCAAGATTATATCCTAACTGTGTATTGTTTGCAATGACGGGGCCTGTCAGTTTTTTGGCATAAGGGTCCAAAACCAATTTATGGGGATTAAAACGCATGCCTTTTTCCGGTTCATAAGGGCCATATACGCGATAGGCATATCGTTGTCCCCACTTCAAACCTTTGATATAACCGTGCCATACTTCATCCGTATAGCGGGGCAGGTCAATCCGATGTTCATTTTTACCGTTGTGGTCAAATAAACATAATTGAACGCGAGTGGCATTTTTGGAAAACAGGGCAAAATTGATGCCGTTTCCATCAAAATTTGCCCCCAAAGGATACGGCAACCCCGGTAAAATTTCTAAATTCATTTTTCATCCTTTACTTGAAAAACGACCACAGCCAACGGGGGCAGAACAACTCGGATGGCAAAGGGACGAAAATTCCACCCGGGTTCTTCTGTTTGAATATCGCCCGTATTTTTTGTATCACTGCCGCCGAAACGCTTTAAATCGGTATTCATCACTTCCTGATAAACTCCCCTTTCATTGACCCCAATCCGATAATTATATCGGGGAACCGGCGTAAAATTGCAAGCCACAATTAAAGTATGGCCTTTTTTATCTTTGCGCATAAAGGTGAGGCACGAATTTTCAACATCTCCTCCATCAATCCATTCAAAACCGGCACTTTCGCAATCCAGTTCATACAGTTCTGAATGATTTTGGTAAAACTGATTTAATTCTTTGATCAGGTTTTGAACGCCTTTATGAACGGGGTATTGCAGCAAATGCCATTCCAAAGAATTGGCAAAATTCCATTCTTTGGTTGAGCCCCATTCTTGTCCCATGAACAACAATTTCTTTCCGGGATGCATAAACATATACCCATAATACGCGCGCAAATTGGCAAAGCGTTGCCATTCATCGCCCGGCATTCTGCCCAAAATAGTGCCTTTGCCATAAACCACTTCATCATGCGACAGGGGCAAAATAAAATTTTCGGTAAAGGCGTATAAAAAGCTGAAAGTCAGTTCATTTTGGTGGTATTTTCGGTTGACGGGATCTTCTTTCATATAATTCAAGGTGTCGTGCATCCACCCCATATTCCACTTAAAGCCGAACCCTAATCCTCCTAAATAAGTGGGGCGGGACACCATTGGCCAAGCCGTTGATTCTTCGGCAATGGTCATGGCACCTGAATTTTCGCCATAGACCAACTCGTTTAATCGGCGTAAAAATTGAATGGCTTCCAAGTTTTCCCGCCCGCCATATTGGTTGGGAATCCATTCGCCCTCTTTTCGTGAATAATCCAAATACAACATACTGGCAACGGCATCCACGCGCAGTCCGTCAATATGGTATTCCCGAATCCAAAACAGGGCATTTGCCAACAAAAAGTTGGATACTTCGTTGCGGCCGTAATTGTAAATTTTGGTCCCCCAATCTTTATGTTCACCTTTACGGGGGTCCGCGTGTTCATAAAGGGCCGTTCCGTCAAAGTTTGCCAATCCGAAAGCATCTTTCGGAAAATGTCCCGGAACCCAATCCATAATGACACCGATGCCGGCTTGATGCAATTTGTCAATCAAATACCGAAAATCACCGGGTGTCCCATAACGACTGGTGGGGGCATAAAGCCCTGTTTCCTGATATCCCCAACTCCCATCAAAAGGAAACTCGGCCACCGGTAAAAATTCCACGTGTGTGAAGCCTGTTTCTTTTAAATAAACGGGCATTTCTTCGGCCATTTCCAAATAGGTTTGCCACCGGTTATTTTCACCCCTTCTCCATGATCCTAAATGCACCTCGTAAACGGAAACGGGCTGTTCCCGATGGTTGGGGTTTTGAGCTCTTTTTTCCATCCATTTTTGATCGTGCCAGGTATAGCTTTTGATATCATAAACTAAACTGCCCGTTTTGGGACGCACTTCCCCCACAAAACCATAAGGGTCGGCTTTCAGAGGTAAGAGCTTGCCTTCTTTATCCAACAATTCATATTTATAAATATCCCATTCGTGCAGGCCGGGGATGAAAATTTCCCAAATGCCGCTGGAACCGCGCGGGCGCATTAAATGCCGCCGCCCGTCCCAATTATTGAAGCTGCCGACCACACTGACGCGGGAGGCATTCGGTGCCCACACGGCAAATGAGACCCCCTTGACGCCTTGGTGCGTGATCAAATGGGCCCCCAGTTTTTGGTAAATTTCCCAATGCTGTCCTTCGCCAAATAAGTATAAATCCATATCTCCCAGTACCGGTAAAAAACGATAAGGGTCTTCTGTTTGATAGGTTGAATTGTCCGGTAAAGTGATTTTGAAAAGATACTCAAAAAACTCTTTTTCTTTGGGAAAATCCAGTTGAAAAAGACCGTTTGCCACAGGCGCCATTTTCCCCAAAGAATTCCCCTTTTTATCTAAAACTTCCACGGACACGGCTTGGGGTTGAAGGGTGCGAATAAAGACACCCTTTCCATCCTTCATTTCGTGCATTCCTAATACCGAAAAAGGATCACCTTTAAAGGAACCGTTTTCCAATTCGCGCGCTAAATCCGTTGGTATAAAAGCCATTTCTCCCCCTTTGACAATAGAAAAAAGTTAGCATAATTTTTCTTTAAATGCAAGCCTTTTTACACTTTAAAAAAAGACTTGATTTCAGCGCGGTTTTAGACTAAACTATTCCCAAACGAAAGGATTTCAAATGATCAGCTTTTTTAACAAATTGGGAAACAGTTGGATTGCCAAGGGCATTTTTTTATTGTTAGTCGTCAGTATGATGGCTTTTTGGGGTTTGGGAGGGCTCTCCAATACCAGCACTTTTGATGGGACAGCCATGACGGTGGGCACGCGTAAAATTTCTGTGCAGGAGGTTTCCCGCACTTTTGATCAAGAACGCAATAAAATGGCGCGCATTTCCGGGGGCTATATGACGCCGAAGCGGGCAATTCAGGCGGGGCTTTTGGATCAAGTGGTCCGACAACTCGCTTCGCGTGAGCTGAATACCCAAATTCAAGAAGAAGTGGGATTGGCGGCTTCGGATAATTCGGTGCGCGGATATATTGAACAAAATCCCGTTTTTAAAGATTCTTTGGGGAAGTTTGATGCGAATTTGTTTTATACCTATTTATCGGGACTCAATATGTCTCAAGCCGAATTTGCTCATCAAATGCGTTCGGAATTGGCCAATCAACATTTGGCGCGTTCTGTGGCTGCTGCGGTTCCGAAAAATCAAAAACTGTTGGAGCAGGCGGCGAAGGCTCAAAAAGAGCAACGTGAAATTGTCAGCACGTTGTTGACGCCCAAACAAATGCCTCTTACCAAACCGACAGAACAGGACTTAAAGGATTATTACGAAGCTTATTTGGAAGAATTTAAAATTCCGGAATACCGAACCGTTCGTATTGTTTCCTTTACTTCCAAAGATTTTAAAGGCGAAAATGTCTATGAGCAAATGGGCACTCTTTCCCGTCAGTTGGAAGATTTATTGGGGGCAGGTCAAACATTGAAAAAAGCTGCCGAAAGTTTAAAATTAAACACGGGACGGACACTGGTTGTGGATATTTCGGGAAAAGATAAAAATCAAAAAGAGGTCTCGGAAAACATAAAACCGCTCTTACAGGAAATCTTTTCTTTGTCCGACGGCGAAGCAACCTCTTTGATGGAAATTGAAAATGGTTTTATGGTGGCCTCTGTGGAAAAAATCAGCCCCCAAAGTTATCGTGATTTTGCCTCTGTTCAAACTGAAGTTGCTCGCTTGTGGCAACGCGAAAACCGCCAAGAGGCTCTTTCAAAAACGGCTGAAGAAGTTTTGGCTTCGGTGAAGCAACAAAAAGGCTGGAAAGGTTATACACCAACCAATCAAACAGTCAGTCAAACAGAAAGTGCCCACTTACCTAAAATCCTGATTCCTGCCTTGTTATCCCAAAAATTGGGCCCTGAAAATGCAATGCAATTTCCCACGGAAAACGGTATTTTAATTGCTTATGTCAAACGGGTGATTCCTTCAACAGCAAAGCCGAGTGAAGCAGAAATAACAGAAGCGGTGAAGGCTTGGAATCAAGATTTGATGGCGGCGCTGGAGGGGGCTTATCTTCAAAAATATCCGGTCAATATTCATACGAATGTCCTTCAAAAGGCTTTTTCTATCTACGATTCAGAGGATGAATAATCCAATTTTATAGGGGGGAAAATGAAGCAAAAGTATTTGTGGGGATTGGTGTTGGGGGTGAGTCTTTTGACTTCCTCTCTTCAGGCGCAGGAACTTTTGTTAGAGGAAGTGAAAACAGCAGAAATCCCCGTTTTTCATCTGACGTATACTTGGGGTGATTTTTTGATGGGCAATTCGTGTTCGGCGGATTTTAATCAATTAAAAATTCTCCCTTTTTTGTCTGAACAGCAACGGTTTTTGCAGGATAAAATGGAAGTTTATTGTGTTAAAAAAATAACCGTTTGGGATTCCTTGCTGATTCAATTTCGTCAAAATAAAAAGGCGCTTTTGAAGGATAAAATGATAAAAGAAAACGGCCCCTTTTTGGGTTTTTTAAAAGCGCTTCCTTACGACTTATTTGATATCCATCACTATCAACCAAAAGGGGACACCCTCTTTGCCCAATTGGATCGCATTCAAAATGCTATTCAAGACAAAAATCCGGAACAGGTGATTTTTCTGATGCAATCTTTATCCCCGAATGATCAGTTGTTTTTGATGCCTCTTTTTAATGAGGCCAGTCGTTTGATTGACTTTAAAAAGGCCTTGGCTGAAAGTGAGGAAAACGATGATTGAAGGGTTGTTTTTAATGATGGTTTTGTTCGGGCTGGGGATAGGCCTTTCTGATAGCTCTTTTTTTATGACGCTTTCATTTTGGAAGTATCAAATTTATTTATCTGTTTTTACGTTTGCCGGATTGATGGTTGCTCTTGTATGGCTGTGGGCGTTGATTTTATTGCCCTTTAAATGGATGCGCCGTTTTTGCGGCTGGCGTCAAAAATCTAAAGAGTTGCAAAAACAAGCCTATCTGACACGGGTTTTGGAAGCGCTCATCAATCAAACCAAGGAACAATATCCTTTGTTAGTCAAACAAGCGCAAACGCATTTTACCTCTCAGGATGTTCAATACTGGTTGGTGTTGGCCCTTTTGCAACCCACCGAGGAAGTATACCAAAAATTGCTGACTTTTCCGACGACTGTTTTGGGGGGAATTCACGGGTTTTTAAAGCAGGCAGAGGACTTGGGAAATACAACGGAAATGCATCGTTTGTTGGATGCTTTACCCGAAAAAGCGAAACAAGTTTTATGGGTGAAACAAGCCTACCTTCAACTTTCTTATATGGAAGAAGATTGGGAACAGGCGCTTTTGTTTTTGGAAAGCCTTAGAAAGACTTTTTCAAAAGCTGAATATACGCGTCAACGGGCCTGTTGTTTGTTGATGAAAGGCGAAGTGGAAAAGGCCTATAAACTTGATGAAAATCAGGCACCGATTGTGCTGGCTTATGCGAACGAACATCCGGAAAAAGCCCTTAAAATTTTGAAAAAAGCGTGGTCTTATGCCCCATGTCAGGAAATCTATTTGGCTTATAAAAAAGCCTTGTCGGGCAAAACTGAAAGTGAAAAAATGAAAGCTGTTTTGGCGTTGGTCAAGCAAAATAAAGCTAATCGTTTTTCATTGCTTGCTTTGGCGGATATGAATTTGGAAACGGCCAATGCCCCAAAGGCCAAAGAAATTTTGGAAAGTTATTTGGAAAATTTCCCCCTGACACAGCAGGTGGCTTTGATGATGGCGCAGGCCGAAAGGGAAGGGTGGCACCACGAAGAAGTGGCTTTGGAATGGGAAAAGAAAGCCCTGAATTTACAGGAAAAATCAGGATGGATTTGCACCCATTGCGGCCATTCATCGGGCAAATGGACGCCCCTTTGTTCGGCGTGTCAGCTGTTTAATTCCCAAATCCCGAACTAATAAAAGAAGAAGGGCATTTTTTAAAAACCGCTTGACAAGTTGGATGAACTGTGTCAAAGTGAGGGTATGAGAAAAGGGAACAAAACAGTTTTATTTGGTGCGTACGGGATTAAAAAACCCCATATAATCAATAACTTACGCCAGATGGGGGGGGGGGGTATTGCCAAAGCCCTAAAGTCTCTGTCAGTGCTTTAAAACCCGTTT
>JBJEXE010000050.1:0-8233 GCA_051885475.1 Alphaproteobacteria bacterium
ACTGCTGCCTCCCGTAGGAGTCTGGGCCGTGTCTCAGTCCCAGTGTGGCTGATCGTCCTCTCAGACCAGCTATGGATCATAGCCTTGGTTAGCCATTACCCAACCAACTAGCTAATCCAATATGGGCCGCTCAATCGGCGATAAATCTTTCCCCCGTAGGGCTTATGCGGTATTGCTCTTCGTTTCCAAAGAATATTCCCCACCAAAAGATACGTTCCCATACATTACTCACCCTTGCGCTACTGCTGTATTGCTACAGCCGTTCAACTTGCATGTTTTAGGCCTGCCGCCAGCGTTCGTTCTGAGCCAGGATCAAACTCTCATGTTTAAAAAAACTTTTGAGTAGCTGTCCTGTGCATCAAATAATTACTATTAAATAAAGTATTAACAGAAACCCTACAAAAACCTAACCAGTACATAACTTGTATACACTTTTCGTTTTTATAGTTCCTGATGCACAACAGCCCTTAATCTTTAATTTGGACTAACAACCGTCCGTGCATCCGTTTCTTCATCCATATTCACTATTTCTAACAACCGCTTTCTTAAGTCTTTCAACTGCGAAAGTGAGCGCAATTCTATCATAAGAAAAAAGAATTGTCAAGCACTTTTTTAAACTTTTTTTATTTTTTTTGTAAAATCCCCCCAAAAATCAGGGTGACTTATTAAAAATATCCATATTTTTCAATGAGTTAAAAATAAAAAATCTTTAGAATATTTTTTTAAAAAAGATATATCTTTTAGGTAAAAACCCCAAAAATCAGGTGTTTTTTAAAGAAAAGAAAAAACTATTTTTATTTCAAAAGGCATCCTGTTCAGTGAAAAAAACTACTTTTCCAAGGAATTTATGCTCCATAGGCTGCGGAATTTGGATAAGCAAGAGGCATTTTCCTTTAATAGAAGCCTTGCATAATAAGTTCTGAGCGGTATAAAACTGCCTTTATAGATAAAAAGAACCTCAAGAAGAGTCCGATTGGAGGGGTATTAAAAACGATTCGCCTCTGTCACCCAGTAAGATTATCAGGCGGACATATGTTTTTAAAGAGCGTTCCAGAAAAATAAGGCCTTATACTTTTAACTGAAACAGGCATAGCGCTTTGAAGAATGTTCCGATTCGTTTTGCAAGAAGAAAGAAACCACCTTTCGGAGCGATTCATTTTAAAAGGCGATGAGGGCTCTCTGCGGCTTTCATACAGTATGAAAAACTCATCTTTCACGAATGGACGCCTCCTTTTATTTAGAAATGATTCCCCCAAAACGATTCGAATCGGGATATATGGATAGCTTAAAGAAATAAAAATCCCCGCCAAAGCGGGGAACAAAGCAATGCCCAAATGCTATTCTGAGGCAGGTGCAGCTGTTTTGGGGGACACAGGAACAGAATCAGGAACCGCCTGAGGCGCAGGAGAAGAGGTCAAGGTAGGACGCAATATACGCACCTGTTGACGTTCCCGCTCTTGTGCCAAAATTTCAGGCACTTTTCTTTCCACGGCGATTCGCGACATTTGTTCACGCACCTGATCAAAAGCCGGAGGTTGCGTTGGGCGGCGATCTTCCACCAGAACAATATGCCAACCATAGGCCGTTTTAATGGGACCCGAAAGCTCTCCTTTTTTCATGGCAAAGACAGCTTCGGCAAATTCGGGAATCATCATTTCCTTGGTAAAATACCCCAAATCCCCTTTTTCGGCATTTTTATCAATGGATTTTTGGTCAGCCAACAAACCAAAATCGGCACCGGCTTTCAGTTGAATCAGAATATCTTGAGCCTGTTTTTCCGTTAAAACCAAAATATGGCGCGCATGAATTTCTTCATCAGGTTTAAAATTTTTCACTTCCTCATCATAAACAGCGCGGATATCCGATTCGGTTAAAGCCTTCTCCATTTCTTTGGCCAAATAAGCCTGTGCCACAATCTGATCAGAGGCCATCTGAATCATCTTTTTAATCTTCGGGTCATTGGAAATACCGTGACGCTTGGCCCCGTTTTCAATCACCTTATCGTTAATCATCATATTCAAGATATTCGGATAAACCTGTTCAAAGGGCACTTCGGCCAATTGTGGTACTTCTGCCACAAAAGATTTAACGTCATCCAAACTGATTTCTTCATTGCCAATTCTTGCCACCACATTTTCTTTGTGTTGTTGCGGCAAAGTAATATGCACCGGCCGATTCATATGATAGTTGTTATAAATTTCAAACAATCGGAAAAAAACATACGTCCAAACCAATAAATCCAAAACAAACAAAAAAAGCGATAAAACAAAACGTCCCCACGCAACTTTGTGTTTTGGTAATTCTGTAACCACCGGCAAGCGAATCGGTTGCAAAACAACCGCTTTTGAAACTGGCTTTTGTTTGGCTTTTTTAAGAATCGTTTTTGTTTTCTTCATCATACTCTCCCCCTCTTTTGATTAAGATAATAAAACTATAAAACGTTTTTCACAAAAACTCAAGCGCTTTTTTAATCTTTTTTTTCGGAAAGACGCACACGACGCGACAATTCTTCCAAAAAGCTGTAAGCTAAAGTCGGATGAAGTGCCATGACGCGATAAAGCTGTTCGGCGGAAATTTGTAAAATAAAACTTTTTTCCTTTGCCCTGATTTCACCAGATAAAACCGCCGGACTGAAAACGGTTGTTTCCCCAATCAACTGACGTGGGCCAAATTCCTGAAGCACCTTTTTATCCGATTGCATTTCCAAAAGTCCGGACAAAACAACATACAAAAAGTGATTTTCCTGCTCGGCATCCAACAAAACCTCCCCTGCTTTTAACATCCGTTCTTCGGCCACCGAAATCAAATCCGACAGAGCCAATTCAGAGGCTTTTTCAAATAAAGCAACATTTTTTAAAACCAACACTTTTTCATAGGTAATCATTCTTTCTCCTTTGGGTTAGATAATTTTCCAGATTCAAATTTTTGGGCGTTCTTTGGAAATGTTCTTTCAAGTATTCTTCTTGTTCTTTTTTATCCGTTTTTAAATGCTTTAACAATTCCATTGCGGCCTCTAAAACAACAGGCGAAGAACAGTGTAAAGCCTTATTTAAAGCCATTTCACTTTGTGTGTCCCCCACCTTTTGAAGGCCGTATAAAGCGGCTGCTTCAATCCATCTGTTTGTGGGAAACAAAGGAGCTGTAATCAATTGTTCCAAAAAGCGTTTTGCCTCAGCCGCATCCATAGGAGTCGCTTTTTCTTCTTCCGGCGCTGCAATAGGAAAAAGAAGGATAGGAGCCACTTGCGCATAAAGTTTAGAGGGCAATAAATCCTGTAAGATACCGGCAGCACTGATAAACCGTTGAGAAGGAGGGCCCCGCAAAATATCAATTGCTTTGGTAACCAACGTACTGGGTTTTAATAAAACCAATTGATCCAAAATCAATTCCCGCAAATCTTGGCGCATTTCATCAAAAGCACGCCGTAAAAAAGCAAACGAATCGCCTAAAGCCGGCACCGGCACCTGTTGACAAAGCAAAATATTTTGATTCAGTAAATGCCAAGCATTGACATCCAGAGCTAATCCTTGCTTTAAAATCTTTTTACGGGTACGGGAAATCCAAATAATTTTGGAATTCAAAATCGCTTTAAAAACTTCTTTACGCAATTTTAAATCCGGCAAATATAAACTGCGCAGGAGGACTTGCTTGCCTTCACCACTGGGCAAAAATCCCAAAAATAAAATCAAACTGCGACGACGCGTAAAAGGAACATTCGGATTGGACAGCATTTTTTCCAAGGGCGGAAAAGCCGTTTTCCCGCACATCATCAAGGCCTGAAGCGCCTGATCCTGCAATTCCGGATGATCCAATGATTGAAAAACAAAACTTAATGTTTGGGTATGTCCAATCTTGCCGGCCACCAACAAGGCTTGACGCACAACATCCAGATGGGGACTTTCAAGAAGAGGTTTTACCAAACGCACCAACCCTTTTTGAGGGACTTTATCAATAATGGAAAGCGCCAATAAATTTTCTTCTTTTTGAGAGCTTAAAACCATCTTTTGTAAGCCATCCATCGCGAGCAGCGCCCATTCGCCCCCTGCCTGCAAAAAGCCCATAATGGCCCCTGCTTTCAATTTCTTATCATCCAAATATTCCCCGTATAAATGATAAACCCGTTGCGGATTATAATCCCCCTCATAACAAATCAAATAAGCCAAAGCCCGCGCACGCACCAAAGCTTCCTTATCCTTTTTAAAGACTTGCTGAACCGCCTGAACCACTTTCGGATGATAAAAACCGTGGGCATCCAATTTATCCAAAGCGAATAAGCGAACTTCAAACAAGGGGTGATGAAGGGCTTTTAAAAGCTGCCTCTTAAAGCCCGGGAAATGGGCAATTTCCATAATTCTTAAAAAATAAACGGCATCTTGAAAATGATCGCTTTGAGCCCCCTTTTGGACAAGCCGAATCAATTTATCCGAAACCAACATTAAAGGTCCTCCGCACCAAGAACGCATTTTACATAGACGCGAAAGAAGTCGGCTATACAAAATAACGGAAAGCCCCATCAATCCCAATAAAACCAACGAAAAAACAGCCAATATCGGCGCCAATAATTTTTGAGGAAGCGTCAAAACAAAGGCCCCCACCAAAACAAAGGCCAGCGGTTCAATCAACATTTGACGGAGCTTACGAAGGCGGATTCCTTCCCCCAATGTTAAAGGACGCGGCAATAGACTGAGATAGGGAACCCAATACAAAAAGCCGAAAATCCAAGCAGTAACAAAGCCGATATACAAGAGTTTGGGAACCCCTAAAAAGGCCCCTTCGGCCAAAAAGAAAAAGCCCAAACTAAGGACAGAGATTCCCCAACGGGTCGTGTATAAAAAGCGGGTATGTGATAAAAGGGCCAATACCAAAAAGCCCAGCCCCCCACAATACATCCATATTTTGGATAAAACAGCAAAAGCATTGTCGGCGGTTAAACTTTGATACAAAAGGATATCCCCCAAGCCCCGGGAAGCCGTATATGCAAAAGAAAGCATCAAAATGCAGTCAATCATTTTTTGTTCCGAAGTATCCTGAACACCACCGGTTTTACGCACAAACGTTTCGCTGGGTTGAGGAAGCAACCAAACCAAAACTTTCATGACCAAAGCTAAACCGATAAAACCCAAAACAGCCCACATTAAGGCTTTATCAACTGTGCCGTGGTCCGATAAAAACACGCCACCCCAATATGCCCCCAACAAGGAAGCAGACAAAATCCCCATATACTTCAGCGAGCTGAGCTTTAAAACAATAAAACGGCCAGCAATTGTCCAAAAGGCCATAGCCACAACCACCGGCATCAAGTATTTATAAATGAATAAAAGATTCGCCGGAACCACCGAATTCGGAAAAATGGCCGTCATTTTCAAAAGGCCAAACAACAAAAGCGTTAAACAGGCGGTCAAAGGAACACCCCCATACCCGTGGCGCCGGTCCAACTTGACCGTGATGGAGCCCACAAAAACCAAACAGATGGCAACAATCAAAAAGTCAAAGCCTGCTGCATAAAACGTCTTTTTTTGGATAAAAAGACTGACAGAGCCCACTTCCAAAAAAGTAGTGGACATCCCCAACAAAAAAGCCCCCAATACCAAAAGCGTCAAACGACGCCAAACAGATAAGTCTAACCGACCGGCTTTTTTTAAGGCTTGGTGTATATCTATCATTTTATATTCTCCAATAACGCTGACACATAATCAGTGGCCGAAAAGGCATTTAAATCGTGGATGCCTTCCCCCACCCCCAAAGCATAAACCGGCAGTTTAAACGTATCCGCCAAGGCCACCAAAACACCCCCTTTGGCCGAGCCATCCAATTTGGTCATAATCAATCCCGTCAAAGGACAGGATTCCCCGAAAAGTTTGACTTGCGACAGGATATTTTGGCCAGAAGTACCATCCAAAACCAAAATTGTTTCTTGAGGGGAATTTATATAATGCTTTTGAATCACACGGCGAATTTTGGCCAGTTCCTGCATTAAGTCCATCTTATTTTGAAGGCGACCCGCCGTATCAATAAAAACAATATCGGTTGGATTTTTTTTAAGTTCTTCCAAACTTTTATACACAAGAGCCGCCGGATCTTCGCCAGGCGCCCCCATATAAAAAGCCGAATCCGTGCGCTCTGCCCATTTTTGAAGCTGCCCCGGCGCCCCTGCCCGAAAAGTATCCGCCGCAATCATCGCCACAGAAAATCCTTGTTCGCGATACTGAGAAGCCATTTTTCCTATTGTCGTTGTTTTACCGGCCCCGTTCACCCCTGTCATCAAAATAATAAAAGGCTCATCGGATTTTTGTATGTAAAGTGGCCGGGCAATGGGCGTTAGTTTTTGAATCAAAAGTCGGGACAGTTTTTCTTTTCTGAATTCCGTTTTTTCTTTTTTAACAGCCTCAACCAAATCATGGGCCGTTTTTACCCCCAAATCAGCCAAAATCAGAGCCTCTTCCAAACTTTCCGTGTCTGCTGCCTTCACGCCGGAGAATTTTTCCGCCGTTTTTTTCATCCCCTGTTTTAACTTATCCAACCAACCCATTTGCATCATATCCTTTAATTTTAACCCTGACAATTTGGCCTTGCGCCCTTTTGTGGGACAGTATAACAGGTAAATAATTTTCTGTCCAGCCCTTTTCATCAGATTCAATCAAAACAGACACTTCTTGGCCCAGCATTTTTTGATACAGTTTCTGGGTGAGTTCTTGCCCCAAATCACGCAAAATTTTCGCCCGCCTTTTACGTGTTGAAATCGGCACAACTGGCTTTAATCGGACGGCAGCCGTTCCCGGGCGTTCCGAATAAGGAAAAACATGCAGATGCGTGATATTTCCTTGACGAACCAAATCCACTGTGTTTTGAAATTGCGCCTCTGTTTCCCCCGGAAAGCCCGCAATTAAATCAGCCCCAAAAGTGGCTGTGGGACGAATTTTTTGAAGGGCTTTTATTAAATCCAAAACTTCCCCCCTTTTATGGCGACGCCCCATTCGCTTTAGGACCGTATCATCCCCCGATTGAATGGAAAAGTGAAAATAAGGCATAATTTGCGGAAAGTCATTCACCAAATCAATAAAATCTTGTTTTAAGGGCGCCGGATCCAAAGAACCGAATCGGAGCCGTTTGATTTCAGGGACCTGTTCCAACAACAGGCGAACGATTCGGCAAAAACCGTCCGGATGGGACACAATATCCGCCCCTGTCAGCACAATTTCCTGAAATCCATTTTGAGTAAACAAACGCGCTTGTTCCACAATTTGAGAAATAGAAAGGCCATGATTTTTACCACGAGCAAAGCGAACAATACAAAAAGTGCAGTGGTGATCACAGCCTTGTTGAATTTGAAGAAAAGCACGAGTACGACCTTCAAAATGAGCAATAACGGGCAGTGTCAAATCGTCCATTTTATCGGCCACAGCCAGCGTCATATCGCCCTTTAAAAAAGCGTCCTGCAATTTTTCACGATTCCCCAAAACACGGTCCACTTCCGGCATTTGTTGATACTTTTCGGGGTCCAATTGAACGGCACAACCTGTGGCAATCAGTGTTGCCGTCGGATAGTCGCGACGCGCCTTTCTGATAGCCTGACGACCTTGGCGTTCTGCTTCTGCCGTGACAGCACAGGTATTGACGATAACCACATCGGCTGATTCGGGCAACTTTTCGGCCATCACAGCCGATTCAAAAGTATTCATTCGGCAGCCGAATGTGATAATTTTCATGGGCGTTTCTTTCCTTTGACAGAAGTTGTTTTTTTAACCGGTGTATAGCTAATTCGCACTTTTTTAATACGGCGTGAAGCCAATTCCAATACCTGAAATTTGACCCCTGAAGCATGTGTAATAATTTCCCCGCGCGTCGGCAAACGACCGGCCGTATAAAAAACCAGTCCGCCCACGGTATCCAAATCCGCCGCTTTATCTTTAGCCGTCAAAAAATGACCGATACTGCGTTCCAAGTTCACCAACTTGACCCGCGCATCCGCCACAACAACGGTGGGCGAAATACGCTCAATAGCCGGAGGCGTATCCAACACATCGTGTTCATCCTCAATTTCTCCGACAATTTCTTCCAATAAATCTTCCAACGTAATCAGGCCTGCCGTTCCACCAAATTCATCCACAACAACACATAATTGGACACTTTTGGATTGCATATCACGCAACAGCCCCAACACATGCACAGACGTCGGCACAAACAGGACATCCTTATGCATTAAATCAGCAATGGAAATTTCTTTTTTTTGCAA
>JBJEXE010000051.1:0-30091 GCA_051885475.1 Alphaproteobacteria bacterium
ACGGCCGCTTTTATTTTTTAATCCAAGTTTTGTAGCAAGATGAGCTAACCCACTTAAGGAATAATTACCGGTCGCATATTCTTGAAGTAATTTTTTAACAATTGGACCAGTAATAGGATCAATACAAACATTTGCTAATCCCGTTTCATCTGTATAATTTTTATATCCGAACGGAGCCTGATGCAACCATCTTCCTTTTTCTCTGCATTCATCATTTGCACGCTTGATGTTATCGCTCGATTGCATGACGTATTGTTGCCCCCATGCGACACCTTGAATCCATGAGCCAATTTCATAACTGTTGGATTTATTTGTAATCTTTAAATGTTCACGCATAAAATGTAATTCAATTTTATTGTCTGTTCTTAAATCATCCAACTCAATATATTCACGAAAATGTCTTTGGACTCTATCAATTGTATTAGCTACCACAATCAATTTATCTTTATAGGATCTGATAAATTGAAGCACTTCCCTAAACTTTTTTCTTTCTTTTTTTGTAGAGCTTTCTGTAATGGGATAAGTTTTTAAAATGGGAATATTGTTTTGGTTGCAATAATCTTCACATGATTTTATTTGAGCCGCAATGGACTCACCTCGTTCTTGCTCGCGGCTCGAAACTCTAGCCACAATTATCGCTTGATAGACTTTCGATGATGTATTTGTTTTAATCATAATTTTCCTTTCGTTTTAAATACAATATCATTATGTCACATGTACTGGGAAAAGTAAGCTGTTTTATTGCTTTCCCAGTGTTTTTTCTCGCTCTTTTTTAACTGCATAAACCATTTTTGCACCAATTGTGAAATACTGGACAAGATTAGAAACAGTCATATCTAACTCCTCATCTGTTAAAGCTTCATTGGGATACAACATTTTAAGTCTTTCTTTTAATTCTTCTATATTATTTTTCATAGTTTAATCCTTTTTTTTAATATACAAATTCATAGAATGTATAAAGGATGGCAACTCTACTAAAATATTTTTCCGATTCTACAAAATCGATTAAGTGACATTGATGTCACTTATTCGAATATAAAAAAGAATGCCCGATTTTATAGACGGATATTCCTGCCTAGGATATAGAATCTAATATCGGTTTTTAGGCATTTTTGATTATGTGCTATTTCAACACAAAAGTAAGTAGTTCCCAGTATTTTATTCCCAGCCCATACGTTGCAAAAAACGATAGACAGTCATTCTTTGAACACCAACCACACGAGCGATTTGAGCAATTGAAACATCTTTATCCCACAAATCCTTTATTTTCTTGGTGTTTTTGGACAGTTTGAGCTTTTTAGATTGGGCTGCAAATGGTCGTCCGAGTCTTTTGCCACTTGCTCGCACATTTTCTAATGATGATTTGGTACGCTGACTAATTAAATTTCTTTCTATCTCGGCAGATAGTCCAAAAGCAAATGCCATAACCTTGCTTTGAATGTCATTTCCGAGACGATAATTTTCCTTTATGGTCCAGACTTGGCAATTTTTGTTAAGGCATGATTCTAAAATGCGCATCACTTCTAACAATGATCGCCCCAACCTTGATATTTCACAAGCAATTAAAATATCTCCTTCTTTTAATTCATTTAGTAATTGTCCTAGTTGACGTTTATTGAGTGCCTTTCGGGATGATATTTTTTCTTCAACCCATCTATCAATTTTGATTTTCTGATTCTTCGCAAACTTTTTAATTTCAAATTCCTGATGTTCAAGCGTTTGTTTTTGAGAACTAACCCTGATGTATCCGATAATAGCCATTTTTTTGCCTTTCATTTTGCTTTAATTTCCTAATAAAAAACACATTAAAAGTGTTCTCTTTAATAGAACGATAAAGTCAAACACTTTTTTCATATCTATGTATTTTTTCTAAAATTTTTATGAAATGATTGAAAATAAAGGAGAAGTTAACATTTTCAAGCATTCAAAAGTAAATGCCGTATTGATACTATATCCAAATGCACACAATCGTTGGTTTGTGGTACAGCATAGATGTGTATGTACATAATGGTTCTTGTATATTTAATTTAATTTCTTATAAGGAGTAAAAATGAAAAAATACTTAGCAATTGCTTTTATCTTAGCAATGACTGGAACAACAGCAGGAGCATTTTCCTTACCTAAAGTAGATATGGGTAGTAACAAAGTTTTATTAAACAAATGCTTACTTGAAGAAGGTACAAAAATGTTGAATGCTGGAAAGCTAACAAAAGCAACAATTAATACAACAGCTACAGAAATTGCAGCAACTTGTACAACAAAGTTAGCATTAAAAAATGTTGATGATACAACAGTAACATTAGCGGTAGATGTATTAAAAACATTAGTTAAATAAAATTAATGAGAAAATAAAATGACAACTACTTTTATAAAGTCAACAACAGCTCTATCATTGGTTTTATTGCTATCTGCTTGTGGTTTAAGCAATAAACAAAAATTTGAAACATATACTCAATCATATCAGCAAGCAAACTATTGTGAAGCTGCTGGTGCTGTTTTAGATGAAAGTGATATTTGTAATAAAACCGTAGAAGATATGAATTTAGAAGATTATAATATCGATGAAAAATTAAATGCTGGGACTGCTTTATTTTTGGCAAAGAAACCTGAATTGTCAAATGCTCTTTTTACAACCGCCTCAACATCTATACAAGAAGACTTTGCTTCATCTGGTATTGGTCGAGGAACAGCAGAAGTAGTTGCTAATGCTAGTCTGGTTGATTATGACCCTATGATTATGGATAGCATTTATTTGCATGCTTATTCTTTTATGAATGCCTTATCTTTAAAAGATAAAGAAGAAGCAAAAATTCAAATTAATCGTGCTTATGCGGTTCAACAAAATGCAGTAAAAGAATTTAGTAAAGAAATTGAAAAACAAAAGCAAGAAGCTGCTAAAGAAGCTGCAGAAATGGATGCAGCTGTTAAACAAGGAAATAATGAAAATATTTCCTCGGTGATGTCTAATTATGCTGAATTTTCAAAATGGAAAGGTTATGCAGATTTTGTAAATCCGTATGTGACTTATTTAAGTGGTCTTTATTTTATGTTGAATGGGACAAGTAGCAGTGATTATGAGACGGCATCAAATTATTTAAAACGTGTACGCGGTATGATGTATAACAATCCCTATGTTCAAGAAGATTTAGCTTTGGCTGATAAATTAGCATCAGGTCAAAGAAATATTATTGAACCAACAGCTTGGATTGTTTTTGAAAATGGTGAAATTACAAATTTAAAGGATTTTAAAATTGATCTACCTATTTTCTTAGTGACCCGAGATGTTAAAACTGCTTCTTTAGCATTACCATATCCAAATGAACGAGCAGAAGCTTATCCAAGTATTTCTGTTTCAAATGGTAAGCAACGCGCTCAAACATCTTTGTTAACAAATATGGATAATATTTTTATTTCCGAATTTAAAGAAAGATTACCGGGAATTGTTGCAAAGGCTGTTACAAAACTAACGTTACAGACTGCTGCTCAAGTTGCTTTGCGCCAATCAACAAAAGGAACGGATGCAGCATTAATTGGTGAAATAGCCAGTTTTGCAGTTGGTGCATATTCCGTAGCGACAACAACAGCGGATACAAGAAGTTGGTATGGTTTACCCAAAAATGTACAATTAGCGAAAATTAAAAAGAATGGTAATAATTTAACATTACAGGTTGGGTCTCAGACATTAAATGTTTCTGTTCCTAAAGAAGGTCATTCTTTAATTTATGTTCGAGTACCTGTCAGTGGAACTGTTCCAGCCATAAGTGTATTTGATTTATAAGAAAGGAAAACGCATGAAAAAAACACTTTTAGGAATATCATTACTTTGTTTAGCAGGATGTGCAACTCCTTTAGAGTATGATCATTCTGTCTTTTCAATCAGCCCTGATGTGAAACTATCATATATTGATGCAGTTTCAAATGTGCGTGATAGGGATGGACAAATGACTGTTCAAGTTCGTGGAGAAGCACCCAAAACGCAACAAGTTTATTACAAAACCGAATGGTTTGATCCAAACGGCATGAAAATATCAACTACATTGACCTCGTGGAAAAATGCCAAATTAATTGAAAATTTGGAGTTTACATGGAATATGACAGCACCAACCAAGAGAGCAACAACCTACAAAGTTTATGTGGTTAAAGAACTTGGAGATGGAATTATTCATTAAAAGAAAGGAAATATCATGAAAAAACAATTCTCAATTTTATTATCAATTTGCTTGGCTTTATCACTGGCAGCGTGCACAACACATACACAAATGATTGATACAGAAAATGATACAACAGAGCGCGCAGCTGGTTTGGAAGGTCGTGACTTTGAGGATGCAGCCAATGCAATGATTGAAGATATGTTGGCGATGGGAACACTTAGCAAACCCAATGGACAACCGTATATTTTGGCTATCGGCAGAATTGAAAACGACACGATGCAACGCATTGATGTAGATGAATTATCAAAATCTATCCGTATTGCTTTAATGAAGAGTGGTAAAGCCCGTGTGACGACCTTTAATGAAGATGCTATGGTAATGCAATCCGCTCAACTTAGAAAATCAAAAGAATTCAATCAAGAAAATGTTCGCAAACAGGGCTCTTTAGCTGCTCCCGAATTAAGTTTGACAGGAAAAATCAATCAAAGAGAATTTCTGGTCAATGGTGATAAACGCATTGAGTATAGATTTTCTTTGTCAATGACTGATCTATCTAATGGCTTAACGATTTGGGAAGGTGAAAAGAAAATCAAAAAGATTGCAGATAAAAATGCGGTCTCTTGGTAAGAAAGGAAGTATTGAATGAGATATTCTATACTGGTATTTTTGGCCTCAACTTTTTTATATGGTTGTGTAAGTATTCAACCAGGTGATACTGACTTAGATAATCCTTTTGAAAAAGAATACAAAATAAAAATAGAAGATGCAAAAGGGTTGAAAGGTCATGATGATATACAAACTTTACAAAGTGAATTAGAGAAATCTGGAAAAGATAATAAAAAAACAATCAAATTATCATATTCTGTAAAAAACAAACTTTCAGAAATGGATAGCACATATGGTAAGATTGTTTTACCTTTTGAGGTTTTGACTCTAGGAATTATTGATGTATTAGGTGTTCCTAGTGATTTTACAGCACAAACAGTATATATGAATGCAACTGTTCAAAATGAACAGGGAAGAACCATTGGAAGGTATTCTTCTGATGGAAGTGCATGGCATACTGTTGCCCTATATTATGGATATAGTTCTAAAGATGCCCAAAGAATGGCTGATATACGGTCATTTAATAAAGCATTAAATAATTTGTATCAAAATATAGAAAATAACCAAGAAAGTGTAGAAAAATCCTCAGGTCTTTCTTTAATCAATAGAGATTTTGATAATCTTGTTAATCATTTGGTGAATGATATTATTGAAAGTGGTAGTTTAAATAAAAAAGATGGGAAATATATTTTAACTATTTCTGATATTATCCAAGATACAAAACACAATGTTGATACAGAAATCTTTGTAAAGAAACTAAGAATTGCATTACAAAAAGAAAATAAAGTGATAATGAGTACAGTGTCGGAAGATAAAATGGTTATGAAATCCCGTGAATTAAGAAAATCCAGAGAAACAAATCAAACAAATGTTGCCCAAAAGAATGCCTTAACAGCACCAGAGATTAGTTTAACTGGAAGAATTGTAGAAAAAGAGATATCTTCAGACACAAGTGAATATACTATTATGTTAACAATCAATAATTTGAAAAAAGGAATAAGCCTTTGGGAAGGAGAACAGAGCATAGTTAAAACAGGAAAGGAGAATTAAAATGAAAAAATTATTATTTGCACTGTTTTTATTAACCTCTTTTGTTGTAAACGCAAAAGAAGTTATGGTTACAGCAACCGGATCTGGTAAAACAAGAGATTTTGCTATTATGGATGCTGTTGAAAATGCTGTCCGTCAAACAACAGAAATAACTGTTGAGAGAGATAAGGCCTTTCAACAATTAGACATAAAGGCATCTGGTGAATATACTCGTCAAAAGAGTGATATTCGTTCAAGAAGCACAGAAGAAGATGGGAAAGTTGTTTCGGGAAGCAAAAGCCAAAGAGACAATTTGGATAGTCATAAGATTACGGCCAATTTAGAAAACAATTCAAAAGAGATTTTGGCAAAATATAAAGGTAGTGTTCAAAGTTATCAAATTGTAAAAGAAGAACAAAAGGACAACCTTGTGTATGTGACAATTAATGCAATTGTCATTAAAGAAGATGTCTATGATTCTCATGACTACAAATCCAAAGGGTTGGTAAAAAAAGCCGACTATTCATTGGCAGTTTTACCATTTAAAGCAACAAAACAATTAAATTGTCTTGGAAAAAAAGTATCCATAGATGAATTGAATACTTTAATCACCAACGCTTTTGTTGAAAAGTTAGCTCCTAGTCGCAAATTTAATCTGGTGGATAGAAACAATTTAGATAATTATGCAAGTGAATTGGCTTTAATTACAGATGATATGACCTTGCCGGAAAATAAGATCAAACTCAAAAACATTGTTTCGGCCGATTATATTTTAGTCGGAACGATTGAAAATTTTACAGCCACTTCTAAAAAAGAATATCTTGAATTGACCGGCGAAACAAATTATGAAAGCTCTTCAAAATTGAAATTATCCTACCGGATTCTTGAAACTGCCACAATGGAAATCATCTCCGCCGGTTCTGTTGAAAAAAAATTCAGTAAAGATGACGCATTTTCTTCGTGCTATAATGTAGAAGAATTACTGATAAACAGAGCTATCGCAGAGGCCTGTGAAAAACTTTTAACAGATATTTTTCCTGACTATAAACCGGTAAAACAAGAAGCAAAGAACTCTACTACTAAAACAGCAAAACCTGCTAAACCAGTGGATTACTCTTTACAACTTGACTAACCTGACCACGTTCTTTAATCCTAAACTCATTTCATAACGGAATGAGTTTTTTTATATCCTAGCCTATTTTTCAATCAAAAGGACTTATTTTCCATTAAGTGACATTAACGTCACTTATTCGCTTTTTTATATCCCAAAAGTTAGAATTGGAAATTTAGTTTAGTAGAAAAAATTATTTTTGGTGTTCTATAACAACATAGCCAGCTGTTTGGAATTTGGGACTTACCATGGAAACAAACGAAGGACAGCTTTTAATATTTGTAAAAAAGGAAATTGCTTCCTATGCCTAAGTTATACTCATAATAAATATAAAAAATAAATGTAAAATGAAAGAAAATATCATGCAAAATAAAGAAAATAAGGTCAGAAAGAGTGTTATAGATGAATTGGATGCATTACTTACTGAATATAAAGCTCAAAATGAAAGACAGTTGCAAGAAATACGAAATTGGACAGAAGAAATATGTAAACCAACCTATTTTTTAACGATCAGACTACCAATAAAACAGGAAACAGACAATTTTGAAGATGGGAAAGAATCATTACGTAAAATTATGAAGAAGTTTGAAAAAAACTTATTACATAGACCTTGGAATAAACATCATATACCTTTTGTTGCTTTTGCTGAATTAAAATCGACGTGGCATTATCATATTTTGCTTAATTCTTCTTCATTTACACAAGACGATATAGAAAATGCGCTTTTTTCGTATGATATGATTGGTTATGAGATAGATATAAGTCCTATTCAGAATAAATATGCTACCGGTATTTATTGTACGAAGCAGCTTCATTTAGATATTTACAGTATGATGATAATGGATACACGTCGAATTATTACATCTTATGATCTGTTTAATATACCATTTAAAGTAAAAAATAATGTTGACGGCAAGTAAAAATAATCTCCGTCCATTTTTTGGGGAAACCTGACAAAAAATGTGCTTTATGTAGTTATGCTGAATGAATAATACTAAACCCTTTCCAAAAAACAAGCATAAAGGTCCACCAAATCTCCATACATGAGCAAATATAGCCTAAGGCTTATAATGCTATACCAAAATGAGAATGTTGTTGTATGGTGATTTAAACGAGTTTTGGATTTTGGGCTAAAATATTTACTTATTTTAATGTTTCTGATCATCTAAAAATTCTTTAAATCGCCGAAGTGCATTTAGAACAGCACTATGACTTGCTTGACCTAATCCTGCTTTACTACCGCTAGGACCATATTGCGAAAGGACATTATCGATATTTCTGCTAAGATCATTTACAGACATACCCTCATTTTGAGATACTTTTTCAATTCTTTTTGGATAGTCAAAAACAGTGCTAGGTTTTCCACTAGGGGTGCATTCAGAATAGCCTTGACCTTTTAACCATTGTTTAAAATCATCTAAAATCGCCATAAAAAAGCTCCTTTCATTTAATAGAAAAGAGCTTAACATTTGTTTAAAAAAAATTCAAGACAAATTCAATATTCATCAGCACACATGATTCTCATTACTCTATGTGTATGATCTGGATTAGAAGGATCAGGACTTAGATATGTGTTATCATTGTTGTAATAATCTATCTTCCATATAATTTTATCATCCTTATAATTAAAACTTCCCATATCGGCTTCTTCCCATGGATCATTAGATTTATTAAAATCATTAAAATTCTTAACGCCTTCCAATATATCGCATAATTCTTTTGGTGTTTTAGTTCTAATACCTCTGGTTAATAAAACTGTTCCACCGGTAAATGTTTTTCGCAAATGATCGTTCAAATCACGTATCTTTGCTATTCGTTCTTTCTCATTATTCGACATTAAAATACTCCATACATGTAGCAAGCAAATGATTATAATCAGAACTGGTTGCTTCTTTTGTAAATTCATTGATTTCTACTTCTGAAAGGTGCGCGCGTTTCATAGCTGTTCTACATCTTCCTAAAATAGAAAAAGCATTACCATCAAGACCAACGAATTGAACTGTTATATCTGGATATTTGGGTTTACTCATATTTATTTTCCTTTGATATTTAGAACTATCAATCAATTATCCTGCTATTGGGCCGAAACGTTGAATTAACACAAATTTACGGAATTGACGAAGAGCTTGAAAATAACTTTGATGTGATCTTCGACCAATTGTCCATTTTTCACCATTCATACCATATAATTCTAGGTATTTTGAAATGTTTGTAGATAATGTTTCTAATGTAATTCCTTCTCTTTCAATAATTTTAGAAATCCGCCACGCATAGTCAATAGCAGTCGATGGATTTCCACAAACTGAAAATTCTTTATATCCCTTTTGAACTAAAAACTTTTGAAATTTCTCTAACATAATTATACTCCTTTCATTAAGCAACCGAGAGAATATCTGTCATAACTGCACAACCTCTATCAGATTCACGTTGACAGGCTTCCATTGCTTCTCTTAAAGACCAATAAATGGTCGGCATAAGAATGTTATTTATTTTAATTTGATACATAAAAATTACTCCTTTCTTCAATATGTTATTTTATGTTTTACAGGTATATTATATCGTGTTTTTCTACTTTCGGGAGCGCCCCCTAGCTCATTTTTTTCTACTTTCTAGCAAAAAATGCATTTCGCTAGCCAAAAATTAGTAAATTAGGGCAAAAAGGCTTAATTCTAGGGCTTATTTTCCTTAAGTGACGTCAATGTCACTTAATCGAATACCCGGGTAAAAAGGCCCTCTTTATGTGATTTTTAATAACCACCAACATTATTTTTTCAGTAGATAAAAATGGTTTTACTTTTTGTTGAAATTACGATATGATGACCTCATGAATGAAATAAAAAAGAACTTTAAAAAATGGCTTCTATCAAACGGATTTAAAGACAAGAAGGTTCAAACGGATCTTGATGTCTTGAATCAAATTTTTAAAAGTGATCAATATGTTTATCTTAATGATTTTAATCCATCAGAACGAGATATAGCCGAATACATTAAAGCCATTTTGGTTAAGTATTATGAATTTGCAAATGTGAGTTATAAACTGGACAGAATTACGATATGGGACGCTGTTGGATATTATAAAAATGTTATAAATCCTATTTATGATGTATTCAATTCTATTGGTGGCGAATACAAGAATGACGTAAGGTTATATCTATATGATGGAATTGATCACCTTTTAATTTCCACCAAATTACGTGATGTGTATAGGTATATCACCATCTTTAATCATATTGTTTTTAACCAATATTATGATGAAATAGGTGAATTTAATGAAAATGAAAAGCTTTTTATTGATAAAATCGAGCAGCTAAGAAAAAATGTTGTTAAAATAAACTTTGAAGATGTGGCTCTCCATATTAGATATACAATGTATGAAAAACAGGCTAAGAAAACGACATTAATGAACTTTTGTCAGTTTTTATGCGATACAACAAAAGAACCAAAATATAATGTGGAAATGGATAAACGTTTATCAGATGTTGAAAACGAAAATCCAAATAAGACGAGAGATGGCAATTTTAAGGAAAGTCGTCCTATAACCGGGGAACAATCAGCCCAAGTTGAATATTGTCCTAAAAGTAAATTTACAAAGCGTTTACGAGACAGTTTGGATTATGTATTGACAGTTAATGATTTAACAAAAATATTCCATGTGGGAACTGATAGTGCTTCAAAAGTAATGGATCGTTTTAGATCGGCAACACGACAAACGGTTTTAAACACATTTTATAGCATTTCATCAGTGAATGAGTGTTTGGAATTGTATCATAATTATTATGATATAGAACAAATCAAGGGGGTAGATTATAAAAAAGAAGGATATAAGTTTTGGTGTGGTCGAGAAAAGGCTTTAGAGATTTTAGGAATACGGAAACAGGCATTTTATAACCGTGTTAAGGATAAAACTATTTGTATTAACTATGCAGAGGAAGCACCAAAATACTACAAACCACATTTACGCGCTCTAAAAAAAGCGCCCAATTTAATTAAGATAAGAATCAAAAACTGTCAAAATTCGTCATTATTTAAAGAAAAATGATATAAATAATATAGTAATAACAAATACTTATTAAAAATATACGGACAATCCAAACACTGTTTTTACTTTACCTTTATTTTGTGATTTAATATGGGATGTAGCAAAAAGGCTACGTCCCTGCCGAGGTTTTTCGGTATCAGTTAAAGCGAAAAGGAAAAATAAAAATGACTGATTTGAACAAAACGGTTATCGCCAACCAAAATGGCGAAGAAACAAAATGCGTGGTAAATGGCGAAACACTTGCTTCTTGTGAAACTGCAACGGATATTGTGAAAGGAGGTGATGTTATTAATGTTGCGGGTGTATCTACAGGCTCAAATATCATCACTGGCATTTCGGCTAATGATAACACAGAGGCAACTGATTTTGTCTTACCCAATGCCTTGCAGAATAAAACCTTACAGGAGGTTTTCGAGAACGATTACTTATCCGGAACGGAATTGGCAGCCTTGATTGCCCAGTGCGCCAATGATAATTTCACCACTTTACCGACAGATCCGATTGCCAATGACGCAGATTTGGATGCACTGTTAAATCAGGTATCAAATCGTCTGAACGCCAAAATGACTGTTTTAAAGGCTTCACCTTTAACGGATGAAGAATATATGAAACAGCTGCGAAAAGTTCAAATTGAAGCTGCCTTTTTATTGCTGACCGAATACTTAATCGGTCAAGACATCAAGTCCATTAAAGGACAAAAGGGAATGAAAAAGACTTCTGCTCGTCGGGCTAAGGATCAGAAAAGGACGAAGAAGGACATTGTTAAGGAAAAATATCCGCGCTTGGGTTCTCGCCAAATTCGTGACTTTCAAAAACTGGAGTTGTCGAGTATTTGGGCAGCCGTCGAGTTCGCTTTTTCTGCAGGTGAGATTCCGACACGTTCCATGGCATTAAGTACTGAAATGGCGCGTAAAGGTCAAGATGCAGATTCCCAAAGAACAGAAGATCAGATGTTAAAGAACTGGCGTGCCACAGACGACGATTTTGAAACAACAGACAAAACCTTAACTTTGGAAAAACCAATGGTTGCAACTTCCTTGTTTGCGAATATCGGGATTGGAACCAGTCTTGTAGAAAAGGCAACCGGCATTAAAGTAGCTGTCGCAAACGAATATAGTGATTGGCGCGGCAAAGCCCACCGTAGGCTGTATCCAAACTGCAAAACAATTATAGGCAGCATTTCTGATAAAACCATCTTTGATGAAATTGTGGCAGAAAGTAAAAAGGCAGGAGCTACTTTCGTTTTTGCGAGTCCACCATGTCAAGACGCGACACAATATAACACCGCAGACAGTAAAGGAACAACTGAACGTGCCATATTGTTTGATCCGACATTAAAGGTCATTGAAGCTGTCGGATATAAAGCCGGTATCATTGAAAACGTGCCTCAATGGTTAATCAGCCGTCCCGAAAAAGCTTTGGATATTTTGGGCGATAAGACCATCGGTGAATACGTTGTGGATGAACTGCATAGAATGGGGTATAAAACACGTGTAGGTATTTTATCCGCAGCCGATTATGGGACAGCTGAGGATCGGGAACGTGCATTTATTTTGTTTTGGAAAACCGAATTAGGCGACTGGAAATTACCCAAGAAACACAAGTTCCGTCCAACCGTCTTTGAAGCTATCGGTATGTTAAAATCCTTGGAAGCTGGTGAAGTCGATCCTGATAACTGCTGGCACTACGGTTTACCGTTAACGAAGGAAGAAATTGAGTTTTTAAGACACACGCCGACCGGGATGTCTGCATGGCTGAATTCAATCTTGTATCAACCGAAAAACAAAAATGGTTCAGCCTCAGGCGCCTCATTTAAGCAAACGTATCGACGCCTTGATCCGGCCAAACCATGTCCGACGATTACCAGTGGTAGTGGCAGCATTAGTGACTTATCTTCGGTTCACTTTGGACGTCCTTTGACCGAGAAAGGTTGCTGTTCGGATGCTCGTGTCTGTTCGATTTTGGAATTGCTTTTGATGATAGGGGCTCCGGCAGACTTCTTAGATCCGTTATTGGCTCCAAAAGCCTTTGAGGACGATTTCGAAGGGTTGCATTGGAAAGGTGGTATGTTAACGGCAAAAGATGAAGAAAACGTTCGTGAATCCTTAGGCGAACACGTCTGCCCCAAAATGATGTTGGCTTTGCTCAGCACGTTTCCTGGAGATAAAACTGAGAAGAAAGTCGGCAAGTAAGGTCGGATACCACAAGACGAAAGAGGTGACTTCGGTTGCCTCTTTTTTTTATACTCTCGATTAGGTGACATTGACGTCATAAACAGACTAAAATTGTTTTTACAATACGATTTTCATATTTTTCTCACAATAAAAATTATTTTTTTCAATTTTTTCTATTGACATTTTCATTAAAATATCGTAAAGTTTCATCAAAGCGATTCGTTTTTTAAAAAAAAGGAGCACAAAATGGAAATAAATGAAAGCGTTTTTAATGTAGAAGATATCCAAGACTTGCCAGAGAAGGTACGTAAAGGGATTATTCAACATTCTGATGAATTTGAAAACAATATAATAACTCTATTCAAATTTGCAAATAGAGAACTATCAATTGATGAAGTATGCGTTGCATATTACCGTGTTTTTAAGATAGAAAAAACTCGAACACAAATCATGAACAAGCTGTACCAAATTTCCCAATCTAGCAGAGCAAAGATTGAGAAAGCCTCCAAGAAAGGAATATATAAACTAAAAGAACTGAAAGGAGATGAAAATGCTGAAAATAGTTAAATAAAAAAGAGGTATCTTTTCAGATACCTCACTTGGAAACATAATATTTCCTCTAAGCAAGACAAGTATATTATGTTTCCTTTTATTAGTCAAGAGTTTTTTTACTCTGATTTGTTAAAATTTATTATAAGAAAGAAAAATAAAATGACTAAATTAAAAGAAAACTGGTCAAACGACCAAATAAAAGCTGTTTGGAACAAGGGTATTATTGTTTCAGGTTATGATTCAACAAAATATCGTAAAGATATTGCAGGTGCATGGATGATTTATTCTCTGTATGGGAAGACAGAATCTGATTATGGATGGGAGATAGACCATATTCGCCCTAAATCTATGATGGGATCTGATTTTATTTCTAATTTACAACCATTGCAATGGCAGAATAATCGCTCAAAGGGCGATAATTATCCATCTTTTGAAACTGTTGTTTCATCTTCAGGAAACAAGAATATACTACAACAGAAAAGGTGGTATTAACCCAGAGCCCTCAAGAAATTGAGGGCTTTTAATTTACAATAAAAAGGTGTGGTTTATATTCTTTGATCTTATTTTTTAAAGCGTTAATTCGTTCAGTCAGTACCATTAAATCTGACAGTTGATTGGTTCGAAGATAGCATACACTCGCCCACCAATTATAAAAGCCACCGGTTAATCGGTGGCTTTTTTCTAAGTGTTTATACAAGCTCAAAAATCAGTTCGTTGAAGAGAGGCATATTTTAAATTATTTTGAAGTTTTAAAATATATCTTAAATCCAATTTTTTTGTTTTATACAACTGATTTAAGGCATTTTTTAAAATTGTAAGTGCGTCCAATGGTTGGACAGCTTTTAAATTAACTTTACCCTTAATATTATCAACGGATTGCGAAATGTGATCTAAAACTTGAAAGCGCATTGGGGGCAACAGGACCTCTTCTTCATTTTGGGGATATGTACCAAAATACTCATTGCCCAAAGTTTTATCCAGTAAATCAATGCGGATTACAGGCATTCCTTTGGGAAGTGTAATTTTGTATAAGACGACATCTGCACTTGTTTCATATTTATCTGGGTTTAATGTAGTAGAAATAAAACAAGGAATATCTTTTTTATCACCGATAGAGCAAGAACGAAAATGATCCTTTAGATGGACTTTGCGAAAGACAGTCAAATCTGTTTCAAGAGGTTTCATTGCATTGTTAATTAATAAAATATCCCGAACAGCCTGTCTTAAATGTTTCTCAATATCATTTGTTGTAAGTGTATCTGTCGTGCGTTTGACATAGGCATTAAAGATTTTTTCGCCCCATTTTTCATCGGTACAAAATCTTTTTGCTTTTCCTTGTTCCAGGGCTTCTTTAATCATACCTTTGTCATTATCGTTAACAATCGGCAACCATTTCAAAAGAAGTTCATCAAATTTTTGACACATAAGATTATTGATGATAAGATAATGGCTCCGTGCATAAAAATTTAAAGCTTCCTTTTGTGGCAGTGAAAGTTTTGGAATAGGTGTTTGTGTTGTCATATAAAATATCCCTCCTCGTTCAACGTGGATTGTATCACAAGCTTTTTGGGATTACAAGCTGTTTTTGATTTTGAGATAGGCGCATTCACTTACTTGCATCGGCCCACCAATTATAAAAGCCACCGGTCAATCGGTGGCTTTTTCTAAGTGTTTATACAAGCTCAAAAATCAGTTTTTGAAAAATACTAAATTTTAAGCAAGTTTGAGCTTTTGAAATAAAAATTATTCAACAACCTCACAGTAGCCAGACTCATTCAATTCGTAATCAGTTACAGTTACTTCATCTGCATTGATGGTCAGTTCACCAATTGTCACATAATCTGTAGAAGTTATTCCAGCTGGATGGTGTCTGGATAAAATATAAATTCGCCAATAATTATGCCCGGAAGTTGCGCCAACTGTTTGGGAATAAGAAGAATAAGGAGAATTACTTGGATTTTTTCCGGAAACGACTGTTGTCCAAGAAGAATTATCATCAGAATATTGAATCTGAAAATCTGCAACGGCTAAAACACCAACGGCGCCACCATCCCCGCGATTATGAATAGTCAGTGAATTAATTTTTGTTGGTTTTTTTGTATACCAGGAAAGCCAATAATCACTGCTTTTCAATGATGAATGCCAGCAGTCTGTTTCGGGATCTTTATTGGAATTATCAAAGGCGCGCCATGCTTGACGGTACCCGATTGCACCTGAGGCACTACAAGCAAAAGCATTGCTTCCTCCCATGGTTCCGTTGGAAGTCAAAACAGGTTGTGTCCAAGGAGCATAATTTTCTATGTCTATACAATCGCCACAAACGTCGCCTGTTCTATCCCTGCGTTCGGGACAAAAACAACCTGAAGACAACTCTTCATCCACAGCGCAAACACTGGGGCAATCATTTTCTGATGCCACACAGGAATGCGTTGTGCTACATTGATAAAAAGATTCAGGACAATTATCATAGTCAAATTCCTCTGCCACCGTATTCGTACTCATATCATTGTTATAAACCATCAAGAAAGTGTTCGTATCTGCACAGGATGTAAGAGCTTTCCTTGGGGCTTCCGGTGTTGATAACCGGCGAATGACTGTATTTTCGCCTATCGTGTTCAAAATATTTTGACAAACTGCCTTGGATACGTCTGACACCTTGAGCCCAAACTGACCATTTGGTAAATTATCCGCTTGGGTATAAACTGTTGTATCAAAAGTACCATATCCCAAATTGTTATTTATAAATTCATTCAAACTCGGATGACTATTTTCCATCAACAGAATTTGCGGTACAACGACAGAAGCACGTTTTTGGGCTTCGTTTAACAGCTCATTCGCCCGGTGTTTATTCATAGCGGTTGTATACATCGCCACTCCGCCGACGGAGAGAACTCCCATAATGGCCAGCACGCCCAGCATTTCAACCATAGAGCGACCAGATTGAGTGTGTTCCTCTGTCATGCCCGACCTGATCGGGCATCCAGCGGTATTTATATCCTTATTTTTCACAGGATTTCCCATCAACTGGGAAATGACAAACTGCTTTTTATGTCCTTTTTTCATTTTGTCTCCTTCTATTTCAAACTAACTCCAGTTAGCCATAAACCAACGTTTGTGCCCAGTTCATAAAAAGTGTATTTTTGGGCTTATCCTAAAATTGTATGAATCGTTGTTTTTTCTTTGGGGTTATTGATTTTTGGAGGTTTAAAAAGAAAAAAGGCAAAACTTTAAAAAATGGGTTGACTTTAACGTTCAATTTTGCCCTGAAAAAAAATCCCCGATGGAATGACCAACGGGGAAAATTTAAAAACAGTGAAACTTATTTCACAGCCTTTTTCAACACAGCACCGGCTTTGAATTTCGGAGCTTTAGAAGCAGCGATTTTGATTTCTTTGCCTGTGGCAGGATTACGACCCTTGCGGGCAGCACGTTTGGCAACACCAAATGTACCGAAACCGGTGATTTGGACTGTGTCGCCTTTTTTCAAAGCTTTTGTAATCACTTCAATAGCGGCTTCCACGGCACGACCAGCGTCAGCTTTGGTTAATCCGGCTGTTTTAGCAATAGCTTCAACAAATTCTGTTTTATTCATTTTGATTTTCCTTTCTTTATATATAAAGTCTATTTTAGAAGGCTTCTTGCCCTCTGACTTGATTTTCAACAATTTTTTTCAAAAAGTCAAACAAAAAAAGCATTTTTTTTAAAAAAGAGCGTTTTTTCTTTTAAAAAAGGATTTGCGTGTAATTATTGACAAAAATAAGGACGTATGCTATAATCAACAAAATCAGACTTTTTAGGAGAAAATATGAAAAAATTGATCAGAAATTTATTGATGGGGGTTTCCACTTCTTTTTGGCCGATGGAAAAAGCATCGGCAGACTTTGCTATTACGGACTTTCCTGAGTTTTTGTCCGTTGAAAAGCAACACGAAACGCCTCTTCACACCACAGTCAATACAAACACTCTGGATAAAATGCTGCAGGAGGATGACAAGCCGGCTTTTTGTCAAAGCAGTATAGACGAAGTGAATGATCTGTTGAAACAGATTGATGAAGCCGAAACAAACGGTTGGGCATTTTCTGACTCTTCCACCAATGTGTTGCAAAAGGTGAAGTTGGATGAGGTGGATCAATGGCTTTTGGACCCCAAACAACCGTTTTCCTCTTCTGAAACCAATAAAGTTTCTGAAAATGTTTCTCCGTCCTTGCAAGGGAACACTTTATCTTCAACTGATGAGGATATTATTGTCAAAAAAACACAAACAAATGTGGTCAATTCTGTCCAAGCAATAACAAATGATGTTCCTGTGGTGGATGAGGTGTTGTCAAATCTTGAAGCGACCAATAAGGTTTTTGATGCAAAAGAAATGCTTTCCACCAATGCCATACCGGAAAAGGTGAAAGAGGAGAATCAGGAAAATCCTGCACCAAAAGAACTGAGCTTAGAGGATAAAAATTTAACCACGCAAACCGTTTCAGTTGTTCAAAAGACACAGGATAAGCCGGCATCAAAAACACTTACTTCCAAGAAAACACAAAAAGACTTGGATGAATTATTAAATGATTTAAAAAAGTATTCTTCACACCCTGACTCAAAAGAAGAAGAGCTCGATCCTGTGAAGACATTGATTATTGGTCTTGTGGCGATTGCTTTGGGGGCAGGAACCCTCTTTGCAGCGGAAAAAATTGATCGTCGCCATAACAAAAAACATCCTTCCAAGAAAGAAGAGATGTCTTTTGAAGAACCAATCCGAAATGGGGGCGATGCTGTCAGGGATTTGGTTTTCAGTGAGTTTTTACCCAACCAACCTGTTATGAGGCAGACAGAACCGGAAAAAACAGAAACTCCTGCACCGGTTCTTCAAGAAGTCAAAGCTCTTCATAAAACAAAAATGGCGCCTGTCCCAAAAATGAATTTATCGGCGGAAAATGCCGATGAAGCGCACAAACAAGGGGTTCGGATGTTGGCCAACATCAAAGCACGCCGTCAGGCAATCAATCGTCGGGTCAAGGCGCTTCGGACAGAAATGGAAAAATACCATCAATCAGAAAGCAGATTTTTGGATGTGATTGAAGAACTGGAAGCCTTGAAAGAGCAAAGGAATCAGTTGACGCGTCAACATCGTCAAGCGCGTGCTTTGGTAAAAGGAAAAGAAGGGGAGCGCATCAAAGAAGAACGCCGTTTGTTGGCCAAAGAAATGCGTTTAGCTAAAAAAGAAAAAGACATTGAACGAATCAAAAAAGTTTTTGATAAACGTGTTGCGCTTTCAAATCAAGATAAAGCGCTGGTGAAAGCTGCCGAAGCCGAAGCTAAAGAGCGGATGAATATGGCTGATTGGTGGCACGGAAAACGCTTATATCAACAAGCTGCCACTCAAGAAAAAGGCTTCAATGATCAGATTCGGCAGTTAAAAAAAGAAACCGGTTTAAAAAAATCAGAAATTTTACATTTGGAAGATGAAATACGTGAAGGCTTACAAACAGCACGTCAACAAAAACGTTTGGCCTTGCGTCAAATGAAGGGGCGCCAATTTACCAACCAAAAACGATTATTAAGCCAAAAAATGCTTGAAGCCCATCGGTTGCAGGATTTAAGCCTTGAAGCGCAATTAAAGGAAGAATTGCAAACTTTGAAGGCCAAAGAAAAAGAATATGCCGAATGGTCAAAGTCTGTGGATTACGCTGAAAAAAGACGCGGTGTTGTTCCGGCCACTGTCAAAAAACACGCTGCACGTCGGGATAAAGCAAACGTTTGGAAAGGGTATCGGATGTTGCGTGATTTGACTCAAGGGGTGATAGGGGATGAAGCCGCTCGCAAACTTTACCAAAAACAAGCCCTTTCCTTGATTGGAAAAGGCTATGATAAATCCTTTAATTACGAAGCAGAACGGGCTTCTGCTTTAAAACCCGCTACTTTGGCTTCTATTTACTTAAGCCATAGAAAGCAGGGGTTGATTTAAAAATTTAACTCCTTAAACGGGTAAAGCTTTGACGGCTTTGACAGCAGCCATGTATTCGCGCACAACGGCACCGCCGTTGACCTCAACAATCAGGACTTCCTTTTTCTTTTTCAGGTCGGCGCGCACTGCCGGATGAATAAAATCCAAAGCAACCACATCCGTTTCTGTTCGGTGGAGCAGGGCGGTTTGTCCGCCGTCATAAACAACTTGACTGTCAGCCACTCCTCCCATACGGGCGTGAACCAACAACATCAAATTGCCTTCACCGTTTTTTAAAATGTTAAAATTGACTTCACGTTCCACTTGAATCAGTCCTCAAAATCATACAAAGTATCAAAGCGTGCAGCATACAGAACATCTTTGACTTTGCCGGTTGCCCCTTTCAAGGTCAACTCCACGCCCTTTGCCAAGGCTTCATCGTGCGCAATCACCAACATTCCCAATGCGGCAGAATCCAAAAAATCACATTCAGCCAAGTTTAAAACGACTTTTTTATCATAGCCGGTTTTAATCATCGCTACAATTTCAAAAAAAGTATCATGATCACGAAAAGTAAAAGAACCCGAAATCAAGACTTCTTTTCCGTTTTTAAGGGCAACAGTTTTGTAATTCATTTTTGTCTCCTTTTGTTTGTAAGGTTATAATGGCCTATTTTTAAGAGCACGTCAAGCATTTTTTTATTTTTTTTGTTTTTTCTTAAAAATCAAATAGGTCGGTTGTCTGCCGGCTGCAATTCCTTTTTTTTCATAACGTGTGGGAATCCACCCCTTTGGGGGAGTATGAATGGCGCGTTTTGTCTGAATGAAAAGGTCGGATTCAGCCATTTTTTCCAAGGCCCAATCTACATAAGGGGCCACATCGGTTGCTAACATCAATTCCCCATCATCAGCCAATAAACGGTATAAATGGGGGATATTATAGGTGTTGATGAAGCGTCGCTCTGCGTGCCTTTTTTTGGGCCAAGGATCAGGATAAAGCAAGTAAATTCGTTTAAAATAGCTTTCGGGAAATTTTTCAAACAGCTCCCGAATATCGCCTGGCCAAATCCGCACATTATCGGGACGCCCTTCGGCTAATTTTAAAGCACCTGTTCCCGTATCGTGCGATCCGTTTAAATGTGCCAAAAGCGAAGCAACCCCGTTTTGAAAGGGCTCTGCCCCTAAAAATCCTGTTTCCGGTTGGCGCAGGGCAATTTGGGCTAAATGCTCGCCCCCTCCAAAACCGATTTCCAGTTCCAAAGCCTCTGGAGAAAAGGTAAATTGCTTTTCTAATTTAATTTTCCCTCTGGCCGGCACTTTCAAGGTCAATTTAGGTAGCCATTTTTCCATTAACTCAGCGCGCCCTGAGCGGATGGGTTTTCCTTTTCTGCGCCCGAAAAATCTTAACATTTCAGTCATTTTTTCCCTTTAACGCTTCCACATGCCAAATGTCTGTGGCATATTCGGTAACGGTTCTGTCAATGGAAAAAATACCCGATCTGGCAATGTTGAATAACGATTTTTTACCCCAAAGCAAACGGTCCTTAAAGTCGGTTGAAATCTTTTCCTGAATGGCACAGTAAGAATCAAAATCAGCCAACAGCAAGTAAAAATCCTTAAACATAATGTTTTGGAAAATAGGAGCAAATAACTCTTTATCTTCGTTGGGGGCCCAAAAACCGGATTGCAATGAATCCATCACCCGCTTGATGTTGATATTGGAATTGTAATAATCCCAAGGCTTATGGGTCCCGTTCAGATGACGGTCGGCCACTTCTTCAGCGCTCAAACCAAACAGATAAAAGTTTTCTTCACCCACTTCGCGTAAAATTTCCACGTTGGCGCCATCCAATGTGCCCACCGTTAAAGCGCCGTTCATCGCCAATTTCATATTACTGGTACCGGAAGCTTCAAAGCCGGCCGTTGAAATTTGTTCACTGACGTCAGCCGCCGGAATGATCAGTTCTGCGCTGGAAACTTTATAATCAGGAATGAAGACTACTTTTAATTGATCATTCAATCGCTTGTCATTATTGACAATTTGAGCAATGTTGTTGATCAGTTTGATTGTCAATTTGGCAAAATCATAGCTGGGGGCTGCTTTCCCGCCAAAGATATAAACCTTGGGATGGATAAGCTCAACCCCATCTTCCACAAAGCTTAAATACTGATGCATAATATGAAAAGCGTTCAGCAGTTGACGTTTATATTCATGAATACGTTTGACTTGACAATCAAAAATGGCCCCCGGATTTAATTGAATTCCCATTGTTTTTTCAATAAAGGCAGCCAATCTTTCCTTGTTTTTATATTGAATGGCATTGATTTCTTCTAAAGCGCTTTCATCTTTTGCCAAAGGTTCCAGCTTTTTTAATTCATCCAAATGGGTAATCCACTTGGATCCAATATGTTTTGTGATGAAATCGGCCAAGCCCTTATCAGCCTGCAACAACCATCTGCGGGGGGTGACACCGTTTGTTTTATTGTTGAATTTTTCGGGCCATAAATCATAAAAATCAGGCACCAATTTATGTTTCACCAACTCGGTATGAATTTCAGCCACACCATTGACCGAAAAGCTGCCGGTAATGGCCAAATTCGCCATCCGAATTTGCTTTTCACTGCCCTCTTCAATCAAGGACATACGGGCCAGTTTGGCGTTATCATTCGGATATTTTTGGCGCACTTCGTGAAGCAGCCATTCATTGATTTCATAAATAATCAGCAAATGCCTTGGAATCACTTTTTCAAACAAAGAAACGGGCCATTTTTCCAAAGCCTCAGGCAACAATGTATGGTTTGTATAGGCCATGCATCCCCTTGTAATTTTCCAGGCTTTTTCCCATTCCAGACCATATACATCAATCAACAAGCGCATCAATTCGGCAATGGCCAACGTGGGATGGGTATCGTTTAATTGTAAAACGACCTTATTGGGCAATTCCTCAAAGGGCAGATGCTCTTCTGAAAAACGTCTTAAAACATCGTTTAACACACAAGACACAAAGAAATATTGTTGCATCAAGCGCAAATACTTTCCTTGGGTGATATTATCGGAAGGATACAAAACCTTGGAAATGGTTTCCACTTTGATATTGTCCTCAACGGCTGCTACATAGCCCCCCTTGTTAAACAATTCCAAATCCAAAGAATTGGTTGCCTTGGCGGAAAACAATCTTAAATAATTGACGGTCTTTCCGCCAAATCCCACCACAGGCATATCATAAGGAACACCAATCAATTGTTGTGTATTGACCCACCGCGGAATCCGATGGCCGTTTTTTTCTTCGTAAATGATTTCGCCGGCAATTGGAATTAAACAGGCCCGATCAGCGCGCTCAATTTGCCACGGCGAAGCCGTTTCCAACCACGAATCCGCTCTTTCTCTTTGCCAGCCGTTTTCAAAGTATTGCTTAAATAATCCGAATTGATAATTGATACCATAGCCATATCCGGGGAGTCCTTCGGTTGCCATGGAATCCAAAATACAAGCCGCCAATCTGCCCAAGCCACCATTGCCCAAAGCAGGGTCAGGTTCTTCCTCAATCACTTCCCGTAAAGGAATAGGATTATCCAAATGGATTTTATCCAACAAATCCAATAATCCAAAGTTGCTCAAGTTATTGACCAATAACCGCCCCAAAAGATATTCCAATGATAAATAATATACGCGCTTTGGGGCGTTTTTATTGCGTGCCGCTGTTTCAAACATTCTGTCAATAGATAAATCTTTGACCGCCAATGCCAAAGCTGTAAACAAATGGCTTTTATGGGCTTCGGAAACTTGTTTGGATAATGAATATTTAAGGTGCCATTCAATCAATTGCTGCAAATCTTCAGCGGTAATTTTTTCCCCGTGGCACACAGGACGACAACTTTTTTGCATTGATACTCCCCTTTTTTTTAATAAACGAAGTTTAGCGTCTTTTAAAGTGCATGTCAATCTTTTTTTGAAAAAGAACTTGATTTTGGTGTTCTTTTTTCATAAGATGCCTTCTATGAAAAAAATATTATTGTTTATTTTATTGCTTTCCGGGTGCTCTTTTTCGCGTGGAATTGAACTCACGGCATTAAAGGGGCAAACGGCCGAGACTGTTCAAAAATCCTATGGAAAACCGGTGGTCGTGCGTTTGGAAGGGGACAAACAAATGTGGGCGTATAAAAAGGGGACTTGTCATTATTTGATTTTCTTTGACGCCACCCGTACGGTTCAATTTGCCGAATCCCGTGGTGAATGTTTACAATGAACTTTTGCCGGTGGGACTTATTTACCCTAATTATAGCCTTGTCCCAAAATTTGATTTTAAAATTCGGCTTTATTGTTGCGTTGAAACAGCTTTGAAATTTGGGCCCTTGGTTCTGCCTTTTCATAGACAACATGGTAAAGCGCTGAACAAATCGGCAAATCCAGCTTGTCTTTCAGCTCGTATATAGCTTTTAAAGTTGCCACACCTTCAGCCAACTTCTCAAATTTTTCGCCTTTGACCAATCCTTCACCATAGGCCCGATTATGACTGTGGGGTGAAAATAAAGTGGCTTCGTAATCCCCCAAATGAGCTAATCCGTAAGCACTTTGAGGATTTCCGCCGAAATACTTGATTAAACGGCCGACTTCTACCGGTGCCCGTGCCATCAAGGCGCCTTTTAATCCACCCCAGCCCAAACCGTCCAAAACGCCAGCGGCGACCCCGATGACATTTTTCAGGGCCGCTCCCACTTCATTTCCGGCTAAATCATTGCCATAATAAGTCCGAATCAAAGAACTGTTCATAAAATCTGCCAAAGCGTGTGTAAGTTCTGTTTTTTCCGAATCAATAACCACACAGCTGGGAATGCTTTTTAAATAATCTTGGACGTGCCCAGGGCCCAATAAAACAGCGACATCAGCATCTTGAGTTATTTCCTGATGGAAAATTTGGCTCATTCGCAAACAAGTGCCTTCTTCCAGCCCTTTCATTGCCAACAAAAAAGTCTTTCCTTTAAGGTCATATTCATTCAGTTGGTGACATAAACCCCTGAAACCTTGACATCCGATGGAAACAATAATCAAATCATTTTTCAAACATTCATTCATATCTGTGGTATATTTCACGTGGTCAGGCATTGTTAAATAGCCGTTATTCCTTGTTGCAACCAAAGATTGATAGGCAGGATCTTCCGGCACCCCTAAAAACAAGACATCTGCCTTTTTATAGGTGGCAAAATAATATCCCAAAAAACCGCCCCAACGGCCACAACCGATGACTGAGATAGAATGAAAATTTGTCATAAGAACTCCTTTGTTGTTGGAAAATACCCTACCAAATTCCGATTTTAAAATCAAGATTTTTTATGGTCAAAAAGCTAAAAAACTGATTGCAAAAGAAAAATCCAAGCTTTCCTTTTTCATTGATGAGTCTGTTTAAAATAAAAATCTCTTGACCTTTTGGACAAAGGGATTTATTTTACTTTTTATGAACAAAATAATTTTAATTCTGACGTTGATTTTGTGGACGCAAAATGTTTTTGCTTTGGCGGTGATTCGCGATAGTGAAATTGAAAGCACTTTAACAAACTATGTTCGCCAAATATTCAAAGCGGTGAATTTGCCGCCGGAAAATGCCGAAATTATTTTAATCAATGACCCGTCAATCAATGCTTTTGTGGCGGGTGGGCAAACGATTTTTGTGCATACGGGGCTGATTACTTCGGCCAAAAGTGCCGATGATTTAATATTTGTTTTATCCCACGAAACGGGGCATATAGTGGGGGGGCATATTACGCGCGGGATGGCAGCGATGGAAAAGGCCCAAACAACGGCCTTAATTTCTACTTTAATGGGGGGCTTATTGGCAGTGGTGTCGGGGCGTCCTGATGCGGGAATAGCCGTTATGTTGGGCTCTCAAAGTTCGGCGCTGGGGACCTTTGCCGGATATCGCCAAACCGAAGAAAGTGCGGCGGATCGCACGGCGGTGGATGTTGTGGAAAAACTGGGCTATTCTATGCAAGGCTTTACCAATGTAATGCGTCAAATTCAAGCGCAGGAACGGCTCAATTCAGATGAAAATCAAAATTATTTAAGGACGCATCCACTGACTGAGGACAGACGTCAAAACCTGCAACGTTTTGTGGAAAATGCCAAGCCGGTGCATCAGGATAAAAATTTCACCCGTATTAAAGCAAAACTTGTCGGTTTTTTGTGGACGCCCAAGCAGGTTCGGCAAAAGTATGCCGGTCCATCTTCGGATGATATTTACGCCCGCGCGATTGCCGATTACCGTGATCACAAAACGGATAACGCCCTGTCAACATTGGAAAAATTGATTCAGGACGAACCGAACAATGCCTATTTGTATGAATTAAAGGGGCAGTTTGAATTTGAAACAGGCCGACTGGACAGTGCGGTTCAAGATTATGAAAAAGCCGTTCAATTATTGCCTGAGGCCGCCCTTATCCGGATTTCTTTGGCCCAAAGTTTATTGGAACGGGAAAAGTCAGGCGATGCTGAAAATGCCCTTGCCCATTTAACTCATGCGGCCTTATATGAAGCCGATTCACCCTTGGTATGGCAATTGGCAGCAAAGGCCTATGATCGCTTACAAAAGCCTGCTTTTGCGGATTGTGCAATGGCCGAGTTTTATTTGACCAGCGGCAAAAAATCACAAGCCTTCAAAATGGCCGAAAAAGCTCTGAAAAAGTTGCCTGAAAGTTCTGTTTGTGCAACACGTATGAATGATATTTTAAGTCAAAAAGAAAATTAGGATTGTCATTTGATTTTTTTTATGTTAAAATCCCTTCGGATATTGGGAAGCTTCCCTTTATCTGGGGTGTAGTAGCCTCATTAGCGTGTCCGATAAGGATTGCATCGTTCAACCGTCTGGTTGGATGGTCGCAAAATAAGGTTTTCTGAATATGCGACACTATTCGCTAATAGTTACTACCTCCAACCGCTGTTCAAGCGGTTTTTGATTTACCCCTTATCGCAAGGCGGTTTTGGGCTACAGGAACAAAACAAGGAAAAAAATGAAAAAATTATTCTTATTATTGATGGCGCTTTTATTGGCAGGTTGTACTTATTCCAAGCCTGTTGTCACAGAAATTATTCAAGATAAAGACGGGCGGATGACGATTGAAAAATGTCAAATTCAATATCATCCTTTTGTGGGCATTATGACGAAAAATTGTTCTTATTATCGGACTTGATAAAATAATCCAAGGCCACCTGTGCACACATCAATCCAAAAATCCCCGTCAATGTGGGAAGGCTGCCCATTTCATTGCGCGCGCGTCCCGATTTTTGCAGGGGTTCCTCGGGGCTTTTCAGATGAGCTTTATCCGGTTTTTCGGGGGAATAGACGACGGGAAAGTCTAACGGCACTTCTCGCCGGCGCAATCTTTTTCGGATAAAAGCCGCCAATGGGCATTGATAAGAATCCCGCATGCGCGCCAGTTGTACCAATTCCGGCCGTGTTTTCATGGCCGCCCCCATGGACGATACAAAAGGAATTTCTGCCTTTACCAAAGCCTCAATCAAACAGACTTTCGGATTCAGGCTGTCAATGGCGTCCACCACAAAATCGGGTTGATACGCCAAAATATCATCCACGGAATTCGCATTGATTAAGGCATCCACCACATCTACCCGAATATCGGGGGCAATATCCAAAAGGCGCCGCCGAGCCACCTCCACCTTTTTTTGACCCAAAGTGGAATGAAGCGCCACCAATTGCCTGTTGATATTGCTGGGGGAAATAACATCATTATCCACAATGGTTAAATGACCGACACCGGCGCGTGCCAAAGCTTCCACGGCAAACCCTCCGACAGCCCCACAACCGGCCACCAAAATATGGGCTTGTTTCAGGCGCTTTAAAGCCCTGTCTCCCACCATCAACCGCATCCGTGACAACCTATCTTCCATGCATCAACCTTTCAAAGTTCGCATATACTTGATTGACATTGATTCCCATTTGTTGATATAAAAAGGGTAAAGCCACAGGGCTGGTCATACCATCGGGTGCATCTGATTCAATCAAAAGTTTATCGGCAGGAATCAGCGGTATTTTTTTATCCCCATGAACGGAAAAATAACTGGCTGAATCCGCCAAAAAACCAACAACAATCTTATCGCCCGAAAATCCGTGAAACAACATGCGTGTATCCTTTTTAAAGGGCCGGAGCAGGGGCATCATCTCGCCCCAAGCACGTACACAGTGGATACTGGCAACACGATTGTATTTTTGGGCTAATTTCAGCTGTGTTAAAAAAACGCGTTTTTGCTTTTCAAAATCGGGTTTCAATTTGTCCAACCCAATTTCCCCCACGTGCAAGCTGGGGTTTTCGGTCAGTTTTTTTTCCATTTTCAAGGCCCAATCCCCTGTGGCTTTTGCCACAAACCACGGATGAATGCCAATACTGGGAATAATGCTTTTTAAGCCCATCACTTTGTCCCAATCACTTGGTTGGGCAGAATTGACCCAAATCCGCTCCACCCCTACCAATCGGGCATCTTGAAACTCACTTTCTTCTAATAAATGACAATGCGCATCAATATAAGTCATAAGAAAAAGTATAACTTCTTTTTATCCAAGAGTCAAATGATATTCCCCTTTACATAAAACTTTTCTTGCTTTTTTTTCTAAAAAAGGCTAGTTTACCCCACATGGAATTTGATACGACTTTTTTGGAAACATTGAACCCTGAACAATATCAGGCTGTCACCACAACGGAAGGGCCGCTTTTGGTGCTTTCTGGCGCTGGTACAGGCAAAACACGTGTTTTGACCACGCGCATTGCTTATATCTTGGCAAACGGGTTGGCTCATCCGTGGCAAGTGTTGGCCGTCACTTTTACCAACAAAGCGGCCAAAGAAATGCAAGAACGCCTGACCCAGATGGTGGGGGCGATGGCCAATGACGTTTGGTTGGGCACCTTTCACAGAATAGGCCTTCGGATTTTGCGCCGTTATGGGAATTTGATGAATTTGGATAAAAATTTCATTGTGCTGGACGCAGATGATCAGGAACGCCTTTTAAAAAACATGATGAAGGAGTGTCAGGTGGATACCAAGCAATATCCGCCGGCGGATTTATTGGAAATTATTCAACATTGGAAAGACCGAGGGCTTGCGCCGGAGGCGGTGACAGAAGCTCAAAATTCTTCCTTTTGTGAAGGGCGGGCGCTTGATTTTTATAAACTTTATCAAAAACGTCTGACTGAAATGAATGCGGTGGATTTTGGCGATTTATTGATGTTGCCGTTGATTTTATTTCAAACATTCCCTGACGTTTTGGCTGAATATCAACACCGTTTTCAATACATTTTGGTGGATGAATATCAAGATACCAATATCGCCCAATATATGCTTTTGCGCTTGCTGGCCAAGGGGACGGGTAATATCTGCTGCGTGGGGGATGACGATCAATCCATTTATTCGTGGCGCGGGGCAAATGTGGATAATCTTTTGGGTTTTGAAAAGGTTTTTCCCGGGGCCCAGATTATTCGCCTTGAAACCAACTATCGCTCCACAGAACATATTTTAGCTTCAGCTTCGGCCTTGATTGCAAATAACGCCGGACGTTTGGGAAAGACTTTGCGCGTTGCCGATGCCAACGAAGCCGGCGGCGAATTGGTGGTGGTGCAGGGGTATTATAACGGATTGGAAGAAGCCAGTGAAATTATCCAAAAAATTGAAGATGAAAATCACGCGGGCACGCCACTTTCCAAAATGGCTGTTTTGGTGCGCCTCAGCTTTTTGACCCGTGAATTTGAAGACGCCTTGGTCAAGGCGAATTTGCCCTACCGCATTATCGGGGGCTTTAAGTTTTACGAACGTGAAGAAATTCGGGACGTGGTGGCGTATTTGCGCTTGGTGGTCAATCAAGGGGATGACCTGGCCTTTATGCGTGTGGTCAACAAACCCCGTCGTGGAATAGGGGATAAAGTTGCGGCAACCCTTCAACAAACGGCAGCCGAACGCCACATCAGCTTGTTTGAAGCCATCAATTATGCACCGATTAAACCTGCCCCCTTAAAGGCTTTACAGGCTTTCAGAGAACTTATTTTGGATGCTCAAAAACAAACAGCTACTTTAAAACCCTCAGCAATTGCCAAAAATCTGTTGCAACTGACGGGCTATATTGCTATGTGGCAGGCGGAAAAATCGCTGAAATCCGACGAACGTGTTGACAATATCTACGAACTTTTGAACAAATTGGAAGATTATGCCACGTTGGATGCCTTTATTGAAGAAGTCAGCCTTCAAACCGAAAGCGATGAACAAACAACGGGCGACCAATTGGTTGTGATGACTTTGCACGCCAGTAAGGGGTTGGAGTTTGATAAAGTCTTTTTGCCAGCGTGGGAAGAAGAAATTTTTCCGCATAAAAAGGCGCTGGATGAAAAAGGCGAGGCAGCCTTGGAGGAAGAACGACGTTTGGCCTATGTGGGGATTACGCGGGCCAAAAAATCCGTCCATATTTCCTATGCCAGCAATCGCCGTGTTTACGGCCAA